>CAMTWF010000051.1:0-4686 GCA_947085355.1 uncultured delta proteobacterium | reverse complement strand
TCCGGCGGCCGGGGATCCGCGGCCGCGGCCGGCTCGACGTGGTCGGCCGCGGGCTGCGCGGGACCGGACGGTTCTCCATCTGTCCCCGCGGGGATGGTCACTGCGCGGGGCCCCGTCACGCCCTCTCTCCCGGCGCCCCGACCCGCGGGATCGTCGCCGCCGCGACCGAAGGCGATGACGGCGCCGACGACGGCGGCCAGCAACGCACCGATGCCGGCGAACATCGGCAACCGGGACGCACGTTTCGGCGCCGCCGGCGGACGTATCTCCTCCGGCGCCAGGGAGCCGAGCGTGAAGTAGATCTGCGCGGGGCCGATATCGACGATGTCGCCCGGATCGAGGGCCTTGGTCCGCACGCGACGGCCGGAGACGAGCAGGCCGGCGCCCGCGCCGGCGCCCGCCCGCGCGTCCTCGATGAAGTAGCGGCCTTGGAGCAGCGACAGCTTCGCGTGGACCCGCGACACCGACGGGTCATCGATCCGGATCGACGCCTCCTCGCCGCGCCCGATCACGTGCGGGACGTCCGTGAGGTGATGCACCGCGCCGGGAACGCCGCCGATCACCACGGTGACCTGCGGCGCCTTGGAAACCTCGACCGGCGGCGGCGCGCTGATCGCCGCGCCCTCCACGGCCTCGATGCGCAGCACGTAGTCGCCTATTCCGATCTCGTCCCCGACCGACAACGGGACCTTCCCGCGGATCCGCCGCCCGTTGACCCTCGTGCCGTTGTAGCTGCCGAGATCGCTGACGTAGAAGCGGCCGTTCTCCCGCACGATCCTGGAATGCGCCCGCGAGACGTTCCGCTCGGTAAGCCGGATGACGTTGCCTTCCTTCCGCCCGACGGTGAACTCGTCCCGCGTCATCCGGACCGACGTCACCTGCGCCTCGTCGTCGACGATGCTCAACTGGTAGGCCGGCTCGCGATCCACCATCCGACCGGGAATACTAACAGCAGCCCGCGGGCGATGCCAAGGTGTAGGGGCAACCAGGTTGCCCCTACCCGAATCCGAACAGCACCCTCAGGCCCGGCGTGTCCGCGACCCACGGGGCCGCGATCGGCGCCAGGAAGACGGCCTCGATCGCCGCCAACGCGAGGAACGGCCCGAACGGTATCTTCGTCTCCCGCAAGCTCGACGCCGGCGGCTCGCCCGCGCCGGCGGGCGTCGGAGAACGTCCCGATGCGACCGTCGCCAGGACGTACAGCAGCCCCTGGATCGACCCGGCCACCAGCACGAACGGCAGCGGCCCGGGGCCGAGGTGGGCGCCGAGCAGCGCGAGTATCTTCCCGTCGCCCATGCCCATCCCCTCGCGGCCCGTCAGCGCCTTCCAGCCGGCCACGAAGACGACTCGCACCATCAGGTACCCGACGGCGGCGGTCCCCAGGTGCAGCCACGGGCGGCCGTCCTCGAAGAGGAACTGCCCCGCCATCGCCAGGCCCGCGAGCGGGACGACGACGACGTCCGGCACCAGCAGCGTCTCGAAGTCCACCAGCGAAACCACGACCAGGCCCCAGAGGACCTGGAACTCGATCAGGAACCGCCCGATCGTCGCCGGATCGATCGCCCCGATGTCGGCCAGCGCGGCGGACGCGAGCCTGTACCAGACGCCCACGGCGAGCGCGGCGCAGGTGGCCTCCATGAGCGGGTAGCGCAGCGATATGACGGCGCCGCAGTCGCGGCATCGGCCGCCGAGCGCCAGGTACGAGAGGACCGGCACGTTGTCGTACCAGCGTATCGCGACGCCGCAGGCCGGGCACCTCGACCCGGGCCGCACGAGCGACTCGCCGCGCGGCCAGCGGTGCACGAGCACGTTTCCGAAGGAACCCCAGACGGCGCCCCAGGCAAGCGCCCCGATCGTGGCCGTCCAGGCGGGGATCACGCGCCGACCGCGGCCGACCGGATCGCAGCGATCCGTTCGGCGTGCCGACCGCGATCGCCCGGCCCGCGTCCGAAGACCGAAGCGCCCGCGACCAGCACGCCGGCGCCGGCCTCCACGACCCGCCGCGCGTTGTCGGGTCCGATGCCGCCGTCCACCTCGATGTCCCATCCCGGGCCGCCGCGGGCCTGCAGAAGCGCGCGCGCCTCGGCAACCTTCGCCGCGCACGCCTCGATGAATCGCTGCCCGCCGAAGCCGGGGTTCACCGTCATTATCAGCAGCCGGTCCAGGTCGCCCGCGACGGGCTCGACGAGGCACGCGGGGGTGGACGGGTTGATCGCCACGCCGGCCCGCGCGCCCAACTCCCGGATGCGGCCGAGCGTCCGGTGCAGGTGCGGCGACACCTCCTGGTGGACCGTGATCACCGCGGCCCCGGCATCCACGAACGCATCGATGTGCCGCTCGGGCTCGACGACCATCAGGTGCACGTCCAGCGGCACGGCCCCGGCCGCCTCGCGGATCGCGGCGACGACCGCCGGCCCGATCGTGATGTTGGGCACGAACCGGCCGTCCATCACGTCGACGTGTATTTCGTCGGCGCCGGCGGCGCACACCGACCGGACGTCCTCGGCCAGGCGACCGAAATCGGCCGACAGGATCGACGGCGCGATCTTCACGGCGCGCATGCCGGCTTTCTATTCCGAACCCCGGCGGGGTTGCAAGGCGAGTAGTCAGTGGTCAGTGGTCAGCACGTGCGTCTTCCGGCCTGCCTACCGACCACTGACCACTGATCATTTGACCTGATGCGGATCCGACGACTAGATTCCCGCCATGACGATGCGGCACGGCAACGGCTTCCCCTGGGCGCCGGCTGCCTTGGCTGCCGCCGCGTTGGCGGCGTGCGGGCCGGGTGTGAGCGAGCAGGCGGCGCGGCTTTCCGAGAACCTGCTGGCGATGGCGCGGGAGTCGTTCGACCGCGGCGACCTGGGCGACGCGCTTCGCAAGGGGTTCCACGCGATCGAGAAGAACCCGACGAACGCCGACGCCTCGTACTTCGTCGGGTTCGTCCACGCGGCGCGCGGCGACTACGCCGATGCCGAACGGTATCTGCAGAGGACGATCGAGATCGACGCGACCTACACCGACGCCAGGAACACGCTCGGACAGATCCTGATTAACCAGCGCCGGTACCGCGAGGCGATCGCGATCCTCGAGGAAGCCGCCGGCGACGTCATGTACCCGGAGCCGCACCTCGTGCAGGCGAACCTCGGCCAGGCGTGCATGGAGTCCGGCGACCTGGACCGTGCCGTGGAGTGGCTCATGCGGGCGGTGCGGGAGCAGCCGAAGTTCTGCGTGGCCTACTACCGGCTCGGGGACGCGTTGCGCCGCAAGGGGACGCTTGACGCCGCCGAGGAGGCGCTCGCGCTGGCCGTGGCGGTCGACGACGCCGCGTGCCGACGGCTCCAGCCGGCGTGGCGCATGCTGGGCGAGGTGCGCCTCGAGATGGGGCGAATCGGGCCCGCGGGCGAGGCGTTCGCGAAATGCCGTGACGCCGATCCCGCGACCGACGACGGCAGGGCGTGCGCGGCGGCGGCGGCGCGCATCGGCGACCCGCCGGGCGGACCGTAGTGGAGTTTGGAGTTTGGAGTTTGGAGTTTGGAGTTCCTCCAAACTCCCAACCCGAAACCCGAAACCCGAAACCCGAATGGCTGATCGCTTGATCGATGAGAACGACGCCGGCGGCGACCGATCCGGCCGTGCGGCGTCCGGATCGGTCGGTGCGCTGCTGCGCGACTTGCGGGAGCGGCGCGGCCTGACGATCGAGGCCGTGTCGCAGGAGACGCGGATTCCGATGGCGTCGTTGCGGCTGGTGGAGGAGGGCCGGTTCGGCGAGTTGCCGGCCGACGTCTTCGCGCGGGGGTTCGTCAGGTCGTACGCACGCGCCGTCGGGGCCGATCCCGATGCGGCGATCCGTCTGTACGAGGAGGCCCACGGGCCGTCGGAGCCGCCCAAGGCGTCGCGCTGGCCCGGCCTGTTCCGGATGCGCAGGCGCAGCCGGTTCGGCCTGTTCGTGACGCTCGCGGTCTTCGCGGCGGTGATCGCGCTGCTGGTCTCCTTCGTGTACCGGCGGTAGGTCGGGGGATGAGATCGACGGATTCTCCGTCTGCCGGCACGAGGACCGAGGCGTTCGTCCTGCGCCGGATTCCGTACGGCGAGTCCGACCTGGTCGTCCATTTCGCGACGCCGGCCGCCGGCCGTGTGGCGTGCTTCGCGCGCGCCGCGCGCAGCAGCCGCCGTCGCTTCCCGTCCGGCTTCCCGACCCTCGCCCTGCTCGAAGTCCGCATCGGCCCGCCGCCGCGTCCCGAGGGCCTGCGCGCGATCCACGAGTGTTCGGTGCTGCGGCCGAACCTCGGGGCGGCTTCGGACCTGCGTCGTTTCGCGGCCGCCTGCCTGCTGATCGAGATCGCCCGCGACACGATCCCCCTGGACCACCCGGAGCCCGAGGCGTTCGGCGCGGTCGAGGCGTACCTGCGGTCGCTCGACGAGGCTCCGTTCGACGCCGCCGGCCTGCTCGCGGCCGAGATGCGCCTCTTGGCGCCGCTGGGACACGCCCCGCAGATCGCCAGGTGCGTCGTGTGCGACCGGATCGCTCCGCCCAGGCGCGCGGCGTTCTTCGACCACCGGCGCGGCGGCATCGTCTGCAGGGGGTGCGGCGGCGGCCCAGTGACGCTGGCGGCGGCCGGCCGGGAGGCGATGCTGGCGGCGCTCGGTCCCCCGGCGGCCGGCGCCGCCGCCGCGGCGCCCGCGATC
>CAMTWF010000050.1:0-4249 GCA_947085355.1 uncultured delta proteobacterium | reverse complement strand
TCTCCAACCCGGACGACCTGCGGATCCTCGGCCGCCACGCCATGTACGGCACGCCGTTCGAGATGTACGTGCGCGGCGGCATGGCCTACGTGATGTACTCGTCGTTCTGGGCGTACATCTGGAGCGACTCGGGGCGCGGCTACGAGTGGCAGAACACGAGCCGGATCGTCGTGCTGGACGTTGCCGACCCGGCGTCGATCGTCGAGATGGGCAACTTCGACCTCGCGGGCGAGATCAGCGACTCCCGGATCGTGGGCGACGTGCTGTACGCGGTCTCCTACGAAAACGGGTACTGCTGGCGTTGCGACGGCGGCCAGCGCACCACGGTCACGTCGCTCGCCGTGGGCGACCCGTCCGCGATCCGCGTCGTCGATCGTCTGGCGTACGCCGACGAGGGCTACGGCTGGCAGCGTCGCAGCGTGACGGTCACACCCGAGCGGATGTACGTCTCCGGCGTCAACTGGACCGGCGACTGGCGGACGTCGAACTCCACGATCCAGGTCGTCGACATCTCGGACCCGACCGGGATCCTCCGCGAGGGCGCCCGCGTCCCGGTGTCGGGCCAGATCGAGAGCCGCTGGCAGATGGACGAGTTCGACGACGTCCTGCGCGTCGTCAGCCAACCCGGCTGGGGCGCGAACGATACGCCGGTCGTCGAGACGTTCGCGGTGGTCTCCGCGGCGGAGATTCTCCCCCTGGGCAGGATGGTGATGCGCCTTCCGCGGCCCGAGCGGCTCATGAGCACGCGGTTCGACGGGAACAAGGCGTACGCGGTCACGTTCGAGCGAACCGACCCGCTGTTCACGATCGACCTGTCCGACCCGGCGAACCCGGTGCAGCGCGGCGAGCTGGAGATCCCGGGCTGGCTCTACTACATGGAGCCGCGGGGGGACCGGCTGTTCGCGATCGGCTTCGAGCAGACCGGGACCAGCTCCCTGGCCGTGTCGCTGTTCGACGTCTCCGACCTCGACACCCCGACGATGCTCTCCCGCGTCAACTTCGGCCCCAACTGGGGCGGGATGCCGGAGGACCAGGACCGCGTCCACAAGGCGTTCCGCATCCTCCCCGACCTCGGCATGGTCCTCATGCCGTTCAGCGGCTGGAGCCACGACGAGGACGGCTGGTACGGCGCGTACCACAGCGGCGTCCAGATCATCGACTTCACGCGCGACGGCCTGGTCAAGCGCGGCGTCTTGCCGCACAAGGGCCAGGCCCGGCGCGCGTTCGTCCACCGCGAGAGGCTGTTCGCCGTCTCGGACGAGCGGATCGAGTCCTACGACTTCGCCGACCGCGACCGGCCGGTGCTCGCCGACGAGTTGAAGTTCGCCCGCAACGTGTACCGCGTGGCCGCCGTCGGCGACCACATCGTGCAGCTCTCGAGCGACTGGTGGACCCGCGAGGCGAGACTCGACGTCGTGCCGCTGGCCAGGCCCGACGACATGATCCCCGTCGGATCGATCGACCTGGGGGCGCTCAAGCCCGAGCTCGCCCGCCCCTACTACTACTGGTACAACGGCTTCGACTACTGGAGCAGCCGCCTCTTCGCCGACGGGAACTTCGTCTACCTCGTCTGGGGCGAGGGCTACTACTACTGCTGGGACGACATCTCCTGCGCCAACGAGCCGAAGACCGGCGTGGCGGTGTTCGACCTGTCCGACCCGGCCGCTCCGCGCCTCGCCGGGCACGCCAGGTTCCCGTTCCGATACCCCTACTACGAGGGCTACTGGTACACCGGCACCGTTGAGGCCGGCGAGACGATCGCAAGGGTCGGATCGGCGCTCGTCTTCCGCATCCCGCCGGACTACAGCTGGTACTACGACTACGGCCCGGAAGGCAGGCCCCGCGGCGCCAGGACGCTCGAGGTGATCGACCTGGCGAATCCCGAGAACCCGCGCCATTCGGCCACCGTGCGCCTGCCCGGCGACTTCGGCATGGGCACCATGCACGTCCAGGGATCGCTCGTCGTCACCTCGCACTACGAACCCGAGCCCGACGCCGACGGGTTCGTCCGGTTCTACCTCGACCGGATCGACCTGTCCGACCCGTGGAGGCCCCGACAGCTCCCCGAGATCAACATCCCGGGCTCGCCCGCATCGGTCGACCTCGACGCCTCCAGGCTCGTCACGATCGACTACCGCTGGACCTCCCGGCGCGCCGCGTCGTGGGAGGAGTGCTACCGCGAGGCCGGCTGGTACGACTACTACTCGCGCTACTTCGAGTACGACGATCGCACCTACACCGGCGGCACGTGCTACACGCTCAACCGCGCCCTCAACGTCCTCGCGCTGTCCGACCGGGGCGCCACGCTGCTGGACCGCCTGCGCCTGACCGGCCGCTCGATGACCGACGTGCGCGTCTCCGGCGACCGGATCTACATCGGCACCGGCAGCACGTACTACTGGTACTACGACGAAGGCGCGGGGCACGACCCCAGACCCGAGCTGATCACCATCACCGGCGTGCGCAACGGCAGGCTGGTGCAGCGTTCGGCCGTGCGGATGAGCAACCCGGGTTCGAGGCTCATCGCGGCCCTCGGCGCCCGCGCGATCACGCAGTCGAGCTCCCCGCCGGAGATCGCGGTGTACGACGCGACGCGCCCCGAGAGCACCGAGCTCGCCAATCGCACCCTGCTGACCGGGTACGGCTACGAGGTGCAGATCGTCGGCGACGACGCGCTCTGCGCCAACGGCAGCGCCGGCGTCCAGGTCGTACCGCTCCGCTAGCGCCCACCCCGTCCCGCCTTCTGTCCTCCGCCCGATGACGTCATCCCGACTCGCCCGTGGGCTCCGTGTTGCCCGCGATTCCGGCCGCGGGTATGTTCCCCAACCATGCACGCAACCTCCGGCGCCACGTGGATCCTCGTGGCGGCCGCGCTCCTGCTGGGCGCCGTCGTCGCATGCTCCCCCGGCCGCCGCGAGGCGCGGTCGGCCCACGAGACGGCGCCGGGCGCGACGGCCGGCAACGGTGCGGCGCCGGGCGCCCCAGCCACCGCGCCGGCCGACCCTCCCGCGCCGGCCCTGGAGTACGAGACTCGCGAGGCCGACTCGGAGGCCCCGGCGGAGACGGCCCCCCCCCGCCCGCGCCGCCGCGTCGTGATCCAGGGCGCCGGCGACTACATGCTTCACACGCGCGTGCACGCCTCGGCCCGCTTCCATGCCGATTGGCCCGACGATCCCGACGCCGCCGCGACCGAGGGCTATAGCTACCTCGTCTACCGCGTGAAGCCGTCGCTGGCGAAGGGGGATCTCAACATCGTCAACCTGGAGACCCCGCTGGCCGTCGAGCGCCACGCGCAGTCCGGGACGCCCGCGGTGTTCAACGGCCCGCCCATCGTTGCCGGGTCGCTCGCACGCGCCGGCTTCCACGTTCTCTCGCTGGCCAACAACCACGCCTACGACCAGGGGATCGAAGGGGTCGTCGAGACCCGCCGCGCGGTCCTCGACGCCGGACTCCTCCCCGTCGGCGGCGGCGCGGGCGACGGCGAGGCGCGTGCGCCGGTCTTCATCGAACGAAGCGGCGTCCGGATCGGGATCCTGGCGTTCACGGAGACGGTCAACCGCATGACGGCGCGGGGTGCGACGGTCCCCGACTCGCCGCGGGTCGCGATCTGGCGGGACGACCAGGACCTGGAGATCGTGCGGGCCGCGCGGCGGCAGTGCGACATCCTGGTCGTCGCGTTCCATTGGGGCGCCGAGTTCGCCATGGCGCCCAACAGGTTCCAGCGCCGCACCGCCGCGGCCCTGTGCGGCGAGGGCGTGGACCTCGTGCTCGGCGCCCACTCGCACACGCTCCAGGAGGTCCGCCGGTACGACGCCCCCGACGAGTCGCAGTGCGTCGTCGCCTACTCGCTCGGCAACTTCCTCTCCAACCAGGGGTTGAAGTACCGCACCGGCTGGGCGAACCCCGACCCGGACATCCACGAGTCGCTGCCGCATACCCGCGACGGCGCGCTGCTGCGCGTTATCTACGAGGAGGATCCCGAGGGCCGGATGCGGCTTGCGTCGGTGCAGGCCGTGCCGCTGTGGACAGAGAACAACTGGCTCCGGCGCTTCGTCGTGCCCAACTTCCGCAACGACATCTACGTCGCACCCCTGCACGCCTCGATGGCCGATCCGGAACGCTCGGCGCGCTACGCGGCGCTGTACCGGGAGCGCCTCGACGAGATCCGCCGCGCGCTCGGCAACGAGGTGGAGATCGTGCCGGAGTGACCCTCGGGGCAACGCGAACCGCGGGGACGGCGGTTCAGCAG
>CAMTWF010000049.1:0-12447 GCA_947085355.1 uncultured delta proteobacterium | reverse complement strand
TCATCCCGGCGGGAGCCCAACGCGATAAACGCCCGCGCCGGTGCCCGAAGGGCCTCCGGCACGGACAGAAGAGACCGCCGCAGACGTCGTGATGCGCAACTTCCCGCGGTTTGTGATGATCGGCAACACGAGGTCGACGGTGTCCTCCTGCCTGCCCGGCAATCCGGGCTCGGCGGATTCATCACCCGCGACGGCGGGAAGACGTCGAAGGCCTCGGACATCCGCTGCTGCCATCCGCAGCCGGTGCTGCGGGGGGTGATTCCCCTCGTTCGTGCCGGAGGGGCGGGCAGGTCGCCCGGCAGCAGCGGGACTTGTTCCGCCCCTTCTGCTCTCGGGGCGGGACGGGGAGGAGATACCCGATGGCCCCGACCCGCCGCAGCCCGACTGGTTCGGCCTTCCTGATCGTCGTTGTCTCCACCGGCCTTGCCGCGACCGGCTGCGGCCGCAAGACGCAGGACGAAGTCGATCGAGAGAAGCAGGATCTTGCCTCGGACCTGAAGTCCCAGTGCGATCGCGAGAAGCAGTTGCTGGCGACAAGCCTCTCTGCCGCCGTAGCGGACTCGGCTCTAGTGAAGTCCCAGTGCGATCGCGAGAAGCAGTTGCTGGCGACAAGGCACGAGGCCGATCAGCGGGCAGCGGAGGCGGATCTGTCCCGGTGTCGAGCGCAGCAACTCGCTCTAGCGCGGGCCTGCCCCGGGGTTTCGCTGGAGGAGGGCGCACCGGGCGTCGCGGCACCTGCCGGCGCGCAGGCCATGCGGACGCACGTGGAGGTGTCGCCGTCGTGCCGGGAAGCGGCGATGCCTGGGACGTCCGGTTTGTGGCCCCCGGTGGCTGTCCCGATCCGCACCTTGTCGGAGCCGTACTACTCGCGGTTTGCGGAGCGCGTCGTGCCCGTGGATCTGCTGGCAGATCAGGTGACGCGGTCCACCTTCGACCTTGAGTACCGCTGCGTCGACGAACGGTGGTATTGGACCAACCCCGAATTCACCTTCCAGGAGAAGGTCATCTTCCTCGGCGAGGAGACAAACGCCGACGGGACCTGGTGGGTGCTGTTCACCACAAGGTGCGCCGTCGATTTCTCGGCGCCTGGCCGGCGGGACCAGGTGGCGCGGACGTTCGATGCCGAGATGGTCAGCCGAGGACTCCGCATCACGCAGAGAACATCGGACGAGAGCCCGCCGCGGGTCGTCTTCGAGCAGTCATTTCGCTGGTGGGGCGACGTCCGGGGACAGTTGCGGGTCGAGTATCCCGATAAGGAGAATGTCGACTTCGCCCTGGTTTACGTCGCCAAGACATCGGAGGCGGGTGCCGCGCTGGCTCGCGAGCAGAACCTGGGCATTTCGGCGCCCAGCGAGTACGTCGGTGCACTCGCCCGAAGCGTGACAAGCATCTTCGGCATCGACTTCCGGCTCGTGTCGAAGGTCTGCCACAACTTGATGCTGAACAAACTGGCCGAATACCGGAAAGCGAAGAATGTGGCAGGCATCGTTGGTCTCGTCCTCGCCGGTACCGTCGCCATCGTCACGGTCTACTACGCCTCTGCGATCATCCCCGACGTCGCGAACTTCGCGAAGTCGGTCGTCCCCTCGCTGCTCCGCCAGTTCGGGATCACGGAGCCCGCGAACGTCGCCCGCAGAGCCATCGCCGAGGTCCGCCCCCGCGTCGTCGGGGTGGTGAAGGATTTGTTGTGGAGTCGTGCCACTACTGCGCCGCCCACCGCCGCCGCAGCGACGCCGGTATCGGACTCCGCAACAACGAGCCTCGTGGCGCCGGGCGGCCTCTTCCGCACGGGGTCGCCCCTGGAGTACCGCCCGGGCGTGACGGGCACGTCGTTCGGCCTGCTCTTGGTCGACTTGGACGACTTGCCGGCGCCGGCCCTGGACGAGATCAACCGGGTCGTCGCGTCTTGGACGGAGGACAGGGAGGTTGTCGCTTCGTTCTTCCCGAAACGCGCCGAGGATCCCGGCGATGCCCAGGCCATGCTCTTTGTTCCGTCGCGGCGGATCACGCTGAACTACGAGCTCGTCCGGAACGGCCTGGCGAAGCTGCGATTCGAGGAGACGGACATCCTCGAGCGGTATCCCGAGATGGTCTCTGCGGCGGCCGATGCTCTGGAGGACGGTGTGGGGTGGGCATGCGTGTGGTCCAGCGACACGGAGTACGTGCACCATCTCGAACAGGCCATGAAACACTTGGTCCAAAGACGCCTCATCACGGTCAGATCTCCGTCGCCTCCTCCCCCACCACCCCAGGCGCCTGTGCAGTCCATCTTGTGCCTCGAGCCCCTTCTCCGCGAGATCGGACCGTCGGCATGCACCGACGGTACCGACAACGACGATGACGAATTCGTGGACTGCGCGGACCAGGACTGCTGGCCGATCGAAGCCTGCGCGCACGGCGATTCCGGTCACGAGGCAACGCGCCCGAGCGAGGAGGCCCCGACGGACGCTCTTGGCGGCACCGCTCCCGGGGACGCCGGAACGGCGCCAGCGAACGCGGACGCCGCGGCGTCGTAGGAGGGAACCATCTCAGGTGCACGTGGCCGCGGAGAGCACCGCGCAACAGCTGTGGCTTCCTGCGGGGCTTTGGTTCACGCACGGTACGCGGGAGCTGCTCTATCCCCTCCAGGCGCTGGGCGCACTCACCGTCCTCGGCGTGCACATCGGCAAGCACGTTGCGAAGTGGAGTACCGGCGCCCCGTTCGAGCCGGTAACCGGTGCCGCCTGGGCCATCGGCGAGCTCGTCGTGACCGCCATCGTCGTGGCGCTCGGCGTCTGGGCGCTCACGTGAGGGGCGATCGAGCGGAGGGAACCGCGGGGGCAACGCAGCCGGCGCCGACGACGAGGCGATGTCGGCCTCGACGGAAAGCGGGAGGCGGGACGGACGGCTTCGGCTCGCCGTTCGCGCGCGGCCCTACGGGTACACGTTCCACACCTCGACGATGCGCCACGTCTTCCCGAACAGGGCGACGGCGCCGGAGAACGTCCAGCCGGCGCGGCACATCCCGGTGATCTCGGCGGGGATCGCGATCGGGCCCAGCTCACGGTCACCGAGTTCGGCAATCCAGACGCTTCCTGCCTCGACCCGCGTGAACGAGAAGCGGCCCTCGATCGTCCGGCTCGCCCCCTCGCGCGGCTGCTCGTCGGCGAAGTCCCCGAGGATCTCCGCCAGATCCTTCGCCGCGGGCAGATCCCTCGACGCGTCCCCGCCCAGGTCCTTCGCAATCTCGGCCTCATCCGCCTCGGCGTGCCCCTTCGCCGCCAGCCACGCGGCCAGCTTCTTGGTGACGGTCCCCGCCGCCCGCAGGAGGTCCTTCCCGCACATCACCTTGCGGACCATGAAGTACCCGAGGAACTCGTCGACGTTCGGCAGGATGTGCTCGGGCCCGAAGATCCCGCAGAACTCGCGGTGCTCGTCGCCCTTGGCCTTGTAGAGCCGGTCGAACAGCTCCGCGTCGGCCTTGTCGAGCCCCGAGTACGCGTAGCCGTTGAGGCAGTGCTGCAGGAGGTCGATCACGTGGTCGTACTGGGCGTAGGTCCTCGGGGCGAGCCGGCGGCGTTGCTCGTCCAGGAATTCGGCGAGCACCTTGGCTATGGTTGGATCGGCGATCCCCCGGACGGCGTCGGTCG
Organism: uncultured delta proteobacterium; assembly: GCA_947085355.1. GTDB lineage: Bacteria > Myxococcota_A > Polyangia > DRWM01 > JAAZOP01 > CAMTWF01. Next base: position 8,818 of record CAMTWF010000049.1, on the reverse strand, counting down.
TCATCCTCTTCTCCCCGGCTGGCCGGACGCGGGCCCGACAGGACCCGGGGCCATTCCGACACCGGCTACCACGATCGCCGGCCCTGGTCCATGCCGGCGAGCGACAGGGGCGCCTCGCCGGGCGTGCCTCTCGACAACGTCCGCGACGTGCGGTACGGGGGCTGGCCGGGCCCCGTACGGGGCGCCGCGTCATGATGAACGCATCGGCGGATTCTCGAGTGCCGTGCAGGTCTGAAGGACGATGGTGAAGCGCAAGGGCAGCGAGCTGATCGAGAGGTTGACCGGGCAGGAAGCCAAGGCGGTCATCAGCCGCCTTGTCGCGGACCGCCCGGAGTTGCCGGCCCGGGTGGAGGAGGCGGCCCGCGCCGTCCTTGCGGACCTGACGTTCGAGGAGATCGCCGACGATGTCGAGGACGCAATGCGCTCGCTCGACCTGGACGACCTCAACGCCTGCGCCGGCAGGCACCGGGGCGGCTACACGTCCCCCGACGAGGCGGCGCTCCAACTCATCGAGGAGGCGGTAGAGCCGTTCCTGGACGACATGACCCGGCGGATCGAGCTCGGCGACGAGTCGGGGGCGCTGGGGGTCTGCAAGGGCATCCTGCTCGGGTTGTACAGGATGCGGGACAAGATGCGGGGGCACGACTTCCTGCAGCGGGCCGAGGACTTCCCGAACGACCATGCGAGGTGGGTGGTGAGGCTGTGGACCGGCGGGGCGGATCCCCGGCCGGGGGAACGCGGGCGGGTCACGTCCCGGCGGGTGCTTCCGCGGGAGTTCGTGGAGCGGCACATTCCAGAGTGGATCGACCTCGCACAGCCTGACGCGTGACGCCCCGGAGGCGACGATGGGCACGAAAGCGTGCGGCAGAGACCGGATGATCAGCGTCGGCGACTTCCTGGCGGACATCGAGAGCATCGACAGTCGGGACGGGGATCTGGCCCAGGCCCTCCCGCTCCGCGGCCACCCCGAACTCACCCTGCGGGACGAGGCGAACGCGATCACCGCGCACGCCTTCCGCAACGGCTTTCTGGAGGAGCTGCACGCCGGCCGCCCGTCGCCGATTCTCGCCGCCCTGGGCTTCTCGCGGATCACCGATGACGAGATGAGGAGGCTGATGATCGAGACGTCGGCGCGCTTCGCCCACTGGCTCTACCTGCGGGAGCTGCTGCTCGACGAGCGCCCCGACGTCTACTGCCAACTCGTCACGACGACGCGCTGGATGTTCGCGCGGAGGTGGGAGCGACGGATCAGGACGTGCGAGATGCCCAGGCCCGACGCCTTGTCCGTCCCGCTCTGTCCTTCGTGCCAGGCCGCGCTCCACGACGGATGGCGCTTCTGCCCGCTCTGCGGCGCTGCGGCGGCCAAGCCAGCGAAGGGAGGTGAAACGTGACCCGCCGCAAGAACGCGAACCCGCGTAGCTCGCCCCCCACGATGGATGCGAAGAAGCTCGACGCCCTGATCGAGGAGGCGACGATCGACGCCTACGACGAGTCGGAGCAGGTCTCGGGGTTCTTCACGATGATGGAGAACGACCTTGCCGTGCCGTTCAAGACGAAGATGCTGGGCGTCGAGGTCGTCGTCGAGACCATCGGGATGACCGACGACGAGGAGATCGTCGCCGTCTGCAAGCGGGGAGGCGCGCAGCAAGAGATCCGCATCATCGAGTTGCCGCTGCCCGAGCCGCCGCCGACGGGCGCCGAGTGGATCGAGGCGTACCGCCGCTGGAGACGAGCGAGGTAGACGGGCCATGCCGAAGAAGCGCATCCCCGACCGGCTCCAGGCATGGATCGACGCCCGCAAGCGCCATCGCCTGTCGCACGCCCAGGTGCAGATGGCGCGCGAACTCGGCATGAACCCCAAGAAGCTGGGCAAGCTCGACAGCCATCGGCAGGAGCCGTGGAAGCTGCCACTGCCGGCGTTCATCGAGCATGTGTACGAGAAGCGCTTCGGCAAGGCCCGCCCCGACGTCGGGATGTCCATCGAGGAGCGGGCGCGCGTCGAGGAGCGGAGGAAGGCGGAGAGGCGGGAGGCGAAGCGGCTGCGCCGGGAGGGTCCCGATGCCGTCCGGTGACCGTCAGCGCGTCTGGTTTCCCGAGATGATCGAGCTGCTCCGGCGCGAGTGGCGCGAGTCACTGGCCTGGGACGATCTCGTCGTCCTGCGCGACCACGTCGATGCCCTGCTGCAGGAGTTGCGCTCGACGCGCGGGATCCGTCCGGCGAGGATGACCTGTGCGCGGTGCGGCTACCGAGGGCCGGGAGGCGAGTCCTCGGTTTCGGTGCGGGCAATGATCCTGACGCTCGGCCGCTTCGGCATTGCGGACGCGACGGTCGCCAAGGCGCTGGAGAAGCGGTGGAAGGCGCACGCGAAGGCCTCACACCTCGACCGCGACGGTCGCCCGATGCCGCCGGCGGATCCCGTCGGAGCCGCCGGTTGACCTCGCCGAGCGAAAAGGGGGGGGAGCGGCGGTCGAGCGGCAGTACCGGATGAAGTCGTAGGGTGCCTGATGACGAACCTGGAGGCTCCGAGTCGCGAAGGGCGCCGTCCCGGACGACCCTGCCGGCCTGGGGACCGTGGCGGGGAACCGTACTGACCTCGCAACAGCGGGCACGGGCCTCCGAGCGGTCGCCGACCCGCTGAAAGCCGGACCCAGGACCCCTCTGGGAGGCACTTTTCGCGTCCGCAATCGCCGATCGTCGTCCCGGACGTGTTCCCCTACCTGCCGCGGGCTACCCCCCTGTGCGAAACCCGGAGAGGCGTTCTGCCCGCCGGTCCTGGCGACGGATGCGTCGCCGGTATCGCTCGGTGCGGGAGAGCCCGCGCCGGACGCCCGGTCCGCGACGTCACGTGCAGGTTGACCCCCCCCCCCCGCCGACGATGCCGTACATCACGTCCCGTCGGGCTTGCCGGCTGCACGACGCCGCCGCACACGCCGGCGAACTGGGAGACGGAGATGGCCAAGAAGATGACGAAGTCGGAGATCGTGGCGCACATCGCCGGGAAGACGGGGCTGGCGCGCAAGGCCGTCGCCGCCGTGTTCGATGAACTCGGCTGCTTGGCGAAGAAGGAGCTCGGCAGGAAGGGCTCCGGTGAGTTCGCTATCCTGCCGGGCTTGGTCAAGGCGAAGGTCCGGACCAAGGCGGCGGTCCCGGCCGGCAAGTGGATCAACCCGTTCACGAAGCAGGAGGAGATGCGCAAGGCGAAGCCGGCGCGGCGCGTCGTCCGCTTCGGGGCGCTCAAGGCGCTCAAGGACGCCGTCGGGTAGCCGTTCTCGCGGTCGCCCGCGGCGCCCGGGACCTCCGCCGGTCGCGACGAGGGAGGCGCCTACTTCGTCTTCGCCAGCCGCTTCTTCATCTCGGCGAGCGCCGCCGCCTGGCCGCTCTTCTTCGCGAGCGCCTTGATCTGCGCCCGCTCGCGGCCGAAGAAGTTCTTGAGGAATCCGGCGTAGAGGCCCTGGATTCTGCGGACGGGGTTGGGCCTGTGGGTCGCTGCGGCCTCGGGCTTCTTCGCCGGGGCTCGCTTCTTCGGGACCACCCTCTTCGCGGCGGGCCCGGACGCCTTCGCCGGCGCACCTGGCGTCCGCGCCACCCGCTCGACAGCGCCGGCCAACGCGCGGTCGATGCGCTCGACCGCCACGAGCAGCTGGTGCAGCGGCATGCCCCACAGCCTGCGCTGCAGCTCGTCGACGTACTGCGTGACGATGTCCCGGATCTTCGTTTCAAGTCCCGCCATGTGACCACCTGCTTCATCGAAGGCGACGTGCTCGCGAATGCCCGTTGACCGCCCCGGCAAAACGAACGCGGCCGATCCAATCAGCAGAATGCGCCGCCGTCAAGTCGCGGGGAAGTGGCCCTGCGCCGCAGGTGCTGCTGGTCATCGTGGTCGTGGGGCGGAGCCTTTGGAGATCCCCATCCGCCTTCGGCGGACCCCGAGGAATGGAGCTTGCGCGGTCCAAGGATCGCGGTCACTTGCGCGCGAGTTCCTTCGCAGCCGCACCTTTTTCGTTTGACACCGCGGGGGGATCCGGGCGACTAGAGCGTCGTGGGCGCCGCATCGGCCAGGACAGGCCTCGCCATCTGGGGTTTCGCGTTCGGCTACTTCGCCTGCTACTGGCCGTACAGCGCGCTCGCCAAGGCCGTCACCGACGGGTCCTACCCCGGCATGGAGGCGGGGATACCCGGGGTGCAGCTTCTCCCGCTGACGGCGATGGCGTCGCTCGCCGGCATGTTCGCGTTCATCACGGCGATGCGCTGGTGGAGGCACGCGGGCCGCCGGACGGTGCTGGGCGTGTCGATCCCGTTCCCCGGCCGCTGGACGTTCATGTCCGGCCTATGCACGGCGGCGATCATCCCGACGACGACGCTGGCGTACACGTTCGACGGCGTGTCGATCGTGTTCATGATGCTGCTGATGCGCGGCGGAGTGCTGATCATCGCGCCCATCGTGGACCGCGTGAGCCGCCGGCGGGTGAGCTGGTTCTCGTGGCTGGGCCTGGGCCTCAGCCTCGGCGCGCTGGTCGTGTCCTTCGCGGGGAAGGCGGGCTTCGCGATAACCGTCGTGGCCGCCGTGGACGTTGCGATCTACCTCGCGGCGTACTTCGTCAGGCTGCGATTCATGAGCCGCATCGCCAAGTCGGACGACCTCGACGCCAGGACGCGCTACTTCGTCGAGGAGCAGATGACGGCGACGCCGGTGCTGGTGCTGTCGCTGGGCGTGATGGCGCTGATCGGAAGCGGCGGCTTCATGGCGGCCGTCCGCGACGGCTTCACGGCGATCTGGGGCAGCGGGATGGTGGCCGAGGGGCTTGTCATCGGCCTTTTCTCGCAGGGGACCGGGATCTTCGGAAGCCTCATCCTGCTGGACAGGCGCGAGAACACGTACTGCGTGCCGGTCAACCGCTCCTCCAGCGTCCTGGCGGGGATCCTCGCCACCCTGTCGCTGACCGTGCTGCTCGGGACCAAGCCGCCACCGTGGACCGAGTTCGCCGGCGCCGCGATGATCGTCCTGGCGATCGTGATGCTGAGCCTCCCCGCACTGGCCGCGGCGCGGCGGCGGGCGACTACGGGCCCGAACGGATAGAACGCAGCGCCTCGATGTCTCCGCCGCAGGCGCTTGTCGGATCCTTTCCCCCCGTGCTACCAGTCCTCCCGTGCAAGCAGCCGCGACGCCGAAGTCGCTCGTCGGGACGACCCTCGAGGGCAGGTACGAGATCGTCCGCCTGATCGGCGAGGGCGGGATGGGCGTCGTCTACGAGGCGCGCCACACGCTGATCGGGCGCAGGCTCGCCGTCAAGGTGATCCATCCCGAGATGGCGGGCGACCCCGATGTCGTCCAGCGCTTCCACAACGAAGCGCGGATCGCCGCGGAGATCGGCCACGAGAACATCATCGATGTGACCGACATGGGGCTCCTGCCATCGGGCGCCCCGTTCATCGTCATGGAGTACCTCGACGGGGAGAGCCTCGCGCAGCGCGTCCTCGGCGGCGGCCCGCTGCCCGTGAAGGAGGCGGCGGAGATCGCGATCTGCGTCCTCGACGCCCTCGCCGTCGTGCACGAAGCCGGAGTCGTGCACCGCGACCTCAAGCCCGACAACGTCTTCCTCGCGGTCCGCGTCGGCGCGGGAGGCCGCGAGAAGAGCGTCGTCAAGCTGCTCGACTTCGGGATCTCCAAGCTGCGACCGCGCGCAGCCGGCCAGGTTCGCCTCACCCGCACCGGCTCCGTCATGGGCACGCCCGTGTACATGTCGCCCGAGCAGGCTGCGGGCAGGAAGGACCTCGACCACCGCACGGACATCTACGCCGTCGGCGCGATCCTCTACGAGGTCCTCACCGGCCGGCTCCCGTTCCCTGGGGAGACGTACAACGAGGTCCTCGCCGCGGTGCTGACCGCTGAACTCAAGCCGCCCCGCGATCTGCGGCCCGATCTGCCTCCGAAGCTCGACGCGGCGATCTGCAGGGCCCTCGCGCGGGACCCGAACAGGCGCTTCCCCTCGGCGCTCGACATGCTGAAGGCCCTGAAGCCGTTCGCGCCCGCGTCGGTGGTGTCGGGCATGAGCCGCTCGCGCAGCGGGCGAAGCGCGACGCAGACCGCGATCGGCACGCCGGAAGCCCAGCCCGTCGCCGCGGGCCGGCCGCGTCTCGGGAGGCGCGACCGGCTGGTGATTGCAGTCGCGGCCGCGGTCGCGCTCCTGCTGGTCGGAGCCGCGGCGGTGCTGACCGCCGTTCTGGGCGAGACGACGCCCAGCGACGCCGCCGCCCCTTCCCGCGCGGTTCCGGCGATCGCCGCCGCGCCCGCGGTCGCCGCGGTCCCAACTCCCGCTCCCCGCTCCCCGCTCCCCGCTCCCCGTTCCCCGCCCGCCGCCCCCCGACCCCCGCTCCTGCGCGACAAGCCGACCGCGGTGGAAGTCCGGCGCGCGTTCGAGGGCATCCGCGGCGTGGTGCGCGCCTGCACCGGCAGGGACGTCGCCACGGTGAGAGCCAGCGTCGTATTCGCCGGTGTGACGGGCCTGCCCACGTCGGCGGACGCGGTCGGCGATTTCGCGGCAAGCTCGGGCGTGGCGGACTGCGTGCGCAACGCCCTGCGCACCCTCCGCGTGGAGCCGTTCGCCAACGCTTCGCAAGAGGTGCGCTATTCGTTCAGCTTCGACCGGCCGCCGGCGGCGCCGGGACGTGACGCCGGGACGCTGCCGCGTCCCGACCAGGAGTATCCGGAATGAGACTCGCGGGCAGCGGTTCCGCGGGATTCGGGTGTGCTCCACTTGAGCTGCCGGCGCCGTGGCTCCAGGGGTAGGTAGATGCCGCTGCCGAACGTCGACGAAGCGGTCGTGGACCCCGCGAAGGTCCGGGACTACCTGCTTTCGTCGGCCCACCAAGTCGGCCGGTTCAAGGCGGTGTTCTTCTCGGGGCTCGGCTTCACGCGGGACCGGTGGGATCTCCTCCGCGACGCCCTGCTGGCTCACGCGCGCTCCGGCGACGCCCACGCGGGACAGCCGAGCTTGCACGGGCGGAAGATCGAGGTTCATGGTACCCTTCAAGGGCCCGCGGGGGCCGCGAAGGTGATCGCCGTCTGGATCCTGCGGGCCGGGGAGCGCGGCCCTCGCTTCGTGACGGCGTTCCCGGGGTGAAACGATGTTCAAGCTGCTCGACACTGTAGTCCTTACACGGGACTTGCCGACGCACGGGCTTCGCCGAGGGGATCTAGGCGCCGTCGTCGAGGTCTACGAGCCGGACGCGATGGACGTCGAGTTCGTCGCCGCCTCGGGCCGCACCCAGGCCCTCGTGACGCTGTCGTCCGGGGACGTCCGAGCGGTCGGCGACGACGATCTCATCGCGGTTCGCGAGCTTCGACGGTCGGCGTAGTGCGGGCGGCGGGCGGTGAGACCGGCCGCTTCGGGCCAGGAGTATCCGGAATGAAGATGGATCGCATCGGATCGTTGGGCCTGATCTTGTTCGTCGTTGCGGCCGGCTGGTCCTCGCCGGCGATGGCGCAGGACGTCGCGGCGGGTTCGCCCGCCGAGGCTCGGGCGCGGTTCGAGCGCGGCGTCGAGCTGATCGGTCAGGGGGACTACGCGGCGGCGCTTGGCGAGTTCCGGGCGTCGTTCGCCGCCCGAGCGAACCCTGCTGTCCGCTACAACATCGGCGTGTGCCTCTACGCCTTGGGGAACCTCGTCGAGGCGCGGACCGAGTTCCTCCGGTACCTGGGGGAGACGGACCCCGCCCGCATCACCGGCGAGCGGCGCGCGGAGGTGAACGACACGCTTGCCCGGATCGACGCGGCGGTCGGGCTGCTGAGCATCCGGGTGTCGTTGCCCGGCGCGACGGTCAACGTGGACGGAACGCAGGTCGGCGTCTCGCCCATTGCCGAACCGGTGGCGCTCATGCCCGGCGAGCACGATCTGTCGGTGATGCTTGCCGGGTACGCGCCGCACGCCGAGCGGGTGTCCATTGCGGCCGGCGAGCGCCGTGCGCTGGACGTGGCGCTGGTCGCGCCGGCGGCGCCGGCCCAGCCGCCGTTCGAGGGACCGCGGGCCGTGGAGGAGGAGCGGGCTGGGCTTTCGCCGACGTGGTTCTGGGTCTCCGCCGGTGTTGCGGGTGCGTTTGCGGTGGGCGGCGCGATCGCCGGCGGTCTGGTGCAGGCGTCCTACTCGGACTTCGACGAGGCGGTGTCGGCGTGCAACTCGGGGCAGAATCCGAGCCGGTGCGACGACGGCCCGGGGATTGCGTCCCGTGGCGAGGATCTGGGCGCTGCGACGACGGTGCTGTTCATCGTGGCCGGCGCGGCGGCGGCGGGCGCGTTGACGCTGTTCTTCTTCACCGACTTCGACGACGAGGAATCGCCGCGCGTCTCCGCCGGTGTTGCGCCGCTCGTGACGGCGGACGGTTCGGGCCTGGCCGGCGGCCTCGTCCACGCGGCGGTGAGATTCTGATCGGGGGGTGCGACATGTTGATCGGGCGAACCCACGTCATGCACCGCTTGCCGCGCATCGCCGCCGGGCTTGCCGGCATCCTCTCGCTGCTGGTCGCCGCGGGCTGCTTCCCAAGCTACGACCTGGGCAGGTTCGAGGGCGGGCAGCCGGACGTACACGCGGACGACGGCCGCGACGGATGGATCGACGCGGACGTGGACGTGGACGTGGACGTGGACGTGGACGCCGATGCGGATGCCGACGCGGATGCCGACGCCGACGCCGACGCCGACGCCGACGCCGACGGTTCCCCCGACGCCGAGTCCGGCGACGACGGCGACACGCCGCTGAGTTGCGATCCGCGGTTCGTGGTCTCCCCCAACCAGATCGGAAAGCACACGTCTGAACTCCAGTC
>CAMTWF010000048.1:0-6689 GCA_947085355.1 uncultured delta proteobacterium | reverse complement strand
CGATATTGGTCACCGCGGAGCACGCAGAGAACACAGAGACCATTCTCTGCGCCCTCTGCGGTCTCTGCGGTGATTCATCGTTTGGTTGCGGCGCCTGCCTGCCCTGCCTGCCGGCAGGCAGGCGGCAGGCAGGCCGCCGCGTTACGCGGGTCGTGTGTGACGGAATTCCTCTTGGCGCCTTTGCGTCTTTGCGTTGGAGATGGATCACCCGCTCACCGGATCCCGTATCGCTTGAGCTTGTAGAGCAGCGCGCGGCGGGAGAGGCCGAGCACCTCGGCCGTGCGCGTGCGGTTGCCGCCCATGCTGTGCAGCGTCTTCTCGATCAGGTCGCGTTCGACCGCCTCCAGCGAGACGCCGGGCCGCACGCCGGTGCCGTCGCCCGCCTCCTCCGACCGACCGTGCGCGTCTTCCCCGACCTGCAGTGCGCGCAGCCCGGGCGGCAGGTGCTCGGGGAGGATCTCCCCGCTTCCCGCGAAGAGCAGGGCGCGTTCGAGCACGTTGGCCAGCTCCCTCACGTTGCCCGGCCAGTCGTGGAGCGCGAGCGCGGCGGCGGCCCCGGCGGAGAGCCGCGGCGGACCGTCCGGGCGCAAGCCCGCCAGCAGGTGGTGCGCGGTGGGCAGGACGTCCTCGCGCCGCTCGCGCAGCGGCGGCAGGACGAACTCCACCACGGCCAGGCGGTAGTAGAGGTCCTCGCGGAAGCGCCCGGCGGCGATCTCCGCGGGGAGATCGCGGTTGGTCGCCGCGACGACGCGGATGTCCACTCGCACCGGGGCGTTCCCGCCGAGCCTCTCGAACGTCCGCTCCTGGAGGACGCGCAGCAGCTTGGCCTGGAGGTGCGGGCGCATCTCGGCGATCTCGTCGAGGAACAGCGTCCCCCCGTGCGCCGCCTCGAACCGTCCCGCCCGCCGGGAGTCGGCCCCGGTGAAGGCCCCCCTTTCGTGGCCGAACAGTTCGCTCTCCAGCAGCCCTTCCGGGACCGCCGCGCAGTTCACGGCGACGAACGGCCCGCCGCTCCGCTCGGACAGCGCGTGGATCGCCCGCGCCACCAGTTCCTTCCCCGTGCCGCTTTCGCCGCGGACGAGCACCGTGGAGGTGGCCCGCGCCGCGCGGCGCACCGTCTCGCGCACCTGGGCCATCGCCGGGCTCGGGCCGACGATCGTCCGCGGCTCGCCGTCCTCGCCCTCGTCCGGGCCGGGCGCAGGCGCGGGACGATCGAGGATGTCCTGGGCCACGCTGCGCAGCTCGTCGATGTCCACGGGCTTCTCCAGGAAGTCCCGCGCCCCGAGCTTCATCGCCTCGACGGCCGAGCGCACCTCGCCGTGCGCCGTGACGACGACCACCGGCAGGCCGGGCGCCTGCGCGGCGATCCGCCGCAGCGCGCCGATGCCGTCGAGCCGCGGCATGCGCAGATCGAGCAGGACCAGGTCCGGGGGGGAGCCGGACACCGCGCGCACGGCTTCCTCGCCGTCGGCGGCGTAGCGGCAATCCATGCCGATCGCTTCCAGCGCGGCGCCCAGCATCCGGCGATGGGCGGCGTCATCGTCGGCGATCAGCACGGTCCTAGCCACCCGGCGTCCTCCCCGGCCAGACGGCGCGCAGAAGCGCGCCGGCGCCGGGCGCCGCGCCGATCTCCAGCCGTCCCCCGTGGTCCTCGATCCCCTGTTGGGCCACGGAAAGCCCCAGGCCCATCCCGCCGGACTTGGTCGAATGAAACGGACGCAGGACGCGCTCGCGTTCCGCATCCGGGATCCCCGGCCCCTCGTCGGTCACCTCCAGCGCCATCTCCCCGGCGGCGCCGACGTCCAGGCGCACGCCGACGCGGCCGCCGGCGGGCGAGGCCTCGATGGCGTTCATCACCAGGTTGACGACGACGTCGCGGAAGCGATCGACGTCCAACGGCGCCTCGGGGCCCGGGTCCGGGGGCAGATCGAGCGCCAGGCGCAGGGCGCGCGCCCGGAGGTCGGGCTCGAGCAGCGCCGTGACCCGGCGGATCACGTCCGTCGGTCGTGCCGAACGGAGGTCGGGCGGCGCCGGCCGCGCCCAGTCGCGCAGGCGATCGACGCGCCGGTTGATCGCGTCCAGCTCGGCGACCATCAGCGCCGCATACTCCGCCTCCGGCGAACCCGGCGACGCCCGCTCGGCGATGAGCTGCGCGAAGCCGCGCAGCGCGCCCACCGGGTTCTTGATCTCGTGCGCCAGCCCCGCGGCCATTCGGCCCAGCCGCTCCAGCGACCGCGCCCGCTCGCCGGCCACCGCCAGCGCCCCGCGCATCGCCGCCGCGCGCCGCGTCTGAAGCTGGTAGAGCCGCAGGCCGACGGCGAGCGCCAGCACGAGCGCGGCGCCGGCGCCCGCCTGCATCCAGACCGAGCGGCGCAGTTCCAGGTAGGGGCCGGCGTCGAGCGCCAGCAGCACCTCGTAGGCGCCGGCGATTCCTTCCCCGGCCGCCCTCGGGCACCCGCCGTCGGCGGGACCGCACGAGGCACACGCCGGACAGCCGTGCGTTTCGATGCGCACCGGGCCGGCGAGGAGCAGCGTCGAACCGGCGAGGACGTAGCTCCGGCCGTCGGCGGGGTAGGGCGGCAGCGGGTCCGGCAGCTCGCCGTGCGCCAGGCGGACAGCCCCATCGGTCCGCGCAAGGACCACGCCGTCCACGTCCGCGCCGGCGGCCAACTCCGCGAGCACCTCGTCGAGGCGCTCCAGGCGCGCGGTGCCGTACCGAGCGACGTTGCGCACCTCGATCGCCACCATCCGGTACAGCGTCCGGCTCCGCTCCGCCATCATCCGGTCGATGTGCCCCAGCCCGGCGCTTGTTTGCCAGGCGAGAAGGGCGGCGAGGGCGACCAGCACCGCGACGACGGCGGCGGCGAAGCCCCACGGCGTGGCGCGGCGGGGACTGTCACGCGAACCGGATGCTGCTGCTGTCGGTCCCATGATCGCTCGGCGGTTCATCGTAGGTCGGCGGGCACGCGGTCCACAAGGCGGCCGTGGGAGGCGGCGCGTGGGGTGCGCGGGCTGGGGGGGGCGGCCAGCCGCCGCTTTGGCGGCCTCCGACCGCTTCGCGATTGCGGGCCCTACCGCCGGTGCCCGCCGCAGCCGCAGTTGCCGCCGCAGCCGCAGTCGCCCTGGACGCGGCGGTCGCAGACGCCGTCGCCGTTCTCGTCGACGAAGCCGCCGCAGCCGCAGTTGCCGCCGCAACCGCAGTTGCGGTCGCAGATGCCGTCGCCGTTCTCGTCGACGAAGCCGCCGCAGCCGCAGCTCCCGTCGCCGGGGCAGGCCGGCTCGCCTTCGGCGTTTCCGCCCGGGCACCGGCAGCCGTGACGCCCGCCATGCCGGTCCTGCGGGCAGGCCAAGGTGGACGCCGCGGTGCAGACAGCAGGGCCCTGCGTTTCCGTCGGCGCCTCCGGGGCCGCTGCGGCGAGTGCCGCCGTGGCGGCGATCAGCAGGCCGGCGATCGTTGTCCAGGTCCACTTGTTCCTCATCTTCATGCTCCTTTTCACCCGGTTGAATCGTCCCCGATTACCCTGACGCCGGGTCGTAGCGCGGGCATCTTGCCCGCAACCGAAGAATGGTGCTTTGCCGGTTCCATGCCGCAGCATGGCGGTCTCGCGAAAGGCGTTGGGCGACGCCGAGTTGCGGCGGCCGACGGCCGCCGGCCCATGGTGCGTGGTGCGCAGGACATGCGCGGCCCGGCGGGTTCGACGTCGCCGCTCCGACCGATCGGCGCGCAAAGCGTGCGCGGGGCCTACCGGCGCCCGCAGTCGCGGCCAGTGGCGGGGCGGACGCGCAGGTCCGCCCCTACTCGAAGATCACGCCCGCGTAGCCGACCACCCAGTCCTCGGATCCCCCGTGGTCGAGGCTCGTCTGGTAGCCGGCCAGCTCGGCCCGCGTCGCCCCGAGCGCCTTGGCTGCGGCCATGACCGCCACAGTCGGCGCGAATCCGCACATCGTGATCCCGTTCTCCATGACCGTCCGGTGCAGCCCGTCCGGATCGATCGCCAGCATCTTCTCGATGGCCGGCGGATCGTTCTTCCGGACCCGCGCTGCGCCGTTCTCGTGCGACATGTCGGTGGACGCCACCAGCAGAACCGGTGCGCCGAACCGCTTGACCACATCGGCGATTCCCGTGCCGAGCGTCTTGAGCGTCGCGAGGCGGTGGGCGCCCACGGCGATCGGCACGAGGCGGAAGCCGGGGTTCCGCCGCCGCAGGAAGGGGAGCTGCACTTCGAGCGAGTGTTCCATCCGGTGCGCTTCGGCATCCTCCTGGAGGCCGCACGCGTCGCGAAGCGCCCTCGCGAGATCGGTGTCGATCCGGACGTCCGCGCCGGGCAGCGCCCACACGCCCTCGGTCATGACCCCGAGGTCGGCGCCGTAGGGCGTGTGCTTTGGGCAGAGCACGACGACGTGGTCGGGAACCTCGACCGAGGCGTACACCTTGCCGGCGACCTCGCCCGAGAACGAGTACCCGGCGTGCGGCGCCGCCACGGCGATCGCCCGGCGCGGCTTGCGATCGACCGGCAACCAACGGTCCAACTCGGCTTCCAGCCCGGCCTGATCGTTCGGATAGAAGCCCCTCCGCGCCGCGAACGGTTCCCGTCTCATGGCGGACCTCCCGTGCGCGGCATCTTGGTGCGGCAGCGCCGGCCGGTCAAGCAGGGTTCGGCGGTCGGCCGTGCCTGCCGGCAGGCAGGCGGTCGGCGGTCGACGGTCGGGGGGTACGGCAACCAGTTCCCGTCCACGCCCTCGGCTGGTTGGCACGCATGCCCCGACCGCCGACCCCCGACCTCCGCGCTACGGCAGACAAGCCGCGACAGGGGGAAGGCCGACAGAGATCGGCGTCCCCGTCAGCTCCGCGCCGGACTCGGCGTCGAAGATGCGCATCCCCGCCGAGCCGGCCGTGCGGTCGCCGACCGCGATCCGGCCGTCGTCGAGATCGACCAGGCCGGAAAGAGTGAAGCCGGCGGAGACGAGCAGCGGCGCACCCACCGTCGCGCCGGAATCGAGGTCGAAGCGGACAAGCCGGTCCTCGGCGAACCCCGCCGTGATCAGCGCAAAGCCTGTGTCGTCCGCACGCACGATCCAGTCCGAGATGTCGCCGCCCAACGCGGACTCGGGGACGACGATCCCGAGCGTCGTTCCCGTCGCCGGATTGACCGCCTCGATCCCGCCGTCCTCCACGCCGTACGCGCCCACCGCCGAGAGCAGGATCGCGGGGCCGAAGACGCGCATCGGCCCGAACGGGTTCTCCAAAGCCAGCACGACCCCCTGGACGCCAGGCCCGGCACCCATATCCGCCAGCATCCGCGTCGCCGGATCGATGACGGCGAGCACTCCCGGTCCCGTGGGCGACCACGGGCTGGCCGTACGGTCGAGAAGCTGGAGCGACACGAACAGCCGCCCGGCCGTTTCCACGGCGCCGTACATTTCCGGGAGGCCGTCGGCGCTGTCCGCAAGGTCCGCCAGGTCGGTCGACCCGGCCGACGCCGAGAGGTCGCCCGCAAGAAACGCGAACGACGTCGTCCCATAGAGCGGCACGCCGATCTCGCCGGTAGACAGCGCGGCGGCGTCCTGCGGATTCGACCCGTCCGGGAGATCGATGCCGGCGACCTCCTCGATGCCCGTCGCGGAGACGCGAAACCTGCGGATCCTGTCGGACCCGAGCCGCTCGACCACGTCGAAGACGCCGTCCCCGCGGCAGCGGAGCACGGCGTCGGCGTGAACGACCGCCGAGGCCACCGTCTCCAGCGTGTCGAGGTCGATCAGCGACACGGACCCGACCATGTAGTCGGTGGAGACGACCGCCAGCATCCGGCTTTCGCCCGCACCGTCGTCGGCCTCTGCGTCGGCGCCGTCGTCGATCGCGTCCTCGCCGTCCGCGTCCGGCCGCTCCGCGTCGCCCTCCTCCCCGGTTTCCGTCTCCGGCGCGTCCGCGGCGTCCTCGACGGCATCGCCGTCGCCGGCGTCGGGCGGCGCCGTCCCTCCGTCGTCCCCGCACGCCGCCGCGGTCGCGGCGGCGCAGAGGATCGCCAGAAGCGATCCGCGCATGCAATCCCTCGACCAATCATCCTTCCGCATCCTCGCATCCTCCCGGCCGCTCGACACCCGGAGCGGCCTGCCGGCATCCAGGACCGGGCCATTGTGGCGGGCGGCTTGAGTGCAGATCGACCGCACTGATCCGCATCCGCGCCGCCCCGGCGCCGGAGCCGGAAAGAGGACCGACAAGGCAGGTTTCCTGGCTCTCGCTTCGTCCTCGGGACGGGCCTTCCCGGCGGTCCAACCGCGGGTCGCGATCGGTATCCGCCAGTGGCTTCGGTCGGACCGGGGGGCTGTTCGGCGCCGCGCGCCTCACCGCCCCCCGGACCCCCACGGAAGCTCGCGGCAAAGCCGCTCGCTTCCTCGCCGTCCCTCGTCGGCGATCACAGTGGCGGGGGCCGCGCCGGAATCCCACCGGCTTCCCTCGGGCCTACGCGCCCGGGCGCTCCTGCCACCCTGCCGGTCGGTCGAAAGCTAGCACGCGCGCCGCGACGAAGTCAACCGCTTAGCGGCTCCTCGGGGTGGAAGAGCCTGGACCTCGTCACCCACCTGGGCCTCCGCGGTGGCGCTTCGAGCGGGGCCCGGTTCGCGCCGAGGCGTGGAAGGCGATTCAGGTTGTGCTTCGGGTGATCGGCGTCCAGGGACTTCGCGCCCTGCGT
>CAMTWF010000047.1:0-31500 GCA_947085355.1 uncultured delta proteobacterium | reverse complement strand
GCCGGCGCCGGCCGTGCGGCACCGGCCGGCGTGCCGGGCGGCGCCGCCTGCGGCGCCTGCTGCTGCGCCGGCGAAGCCGCAAGCTGGTCGACCGGGTAGATCACCTCGGGCACCTCGCTCCGCCACGACTTCCAGCTCAACGCAGCCAGCGCGGGCCGCTCGGCCCTCGCCGAAAAGGCGTGATCGAACACCGCGACGTTCACGTACTTCGCCTCGGAACGATCCTCCAACTCGGATCGCAGGCCCTCGTAGTACGACATCAGCAATGCGTTGATCCCGTCGCGGCCGACGCCGACCGGAACGGCGATCAGGCGCTCGCGGTAGCAGAGCGCCGAACCGCCGTCGGGGTTCTCGTCCCGCGCGAAGAAGACGTGGTGCTGCGGCAGCACCGGAGGCACCGAAGGACGTGCGGCGGGCGGGGGCGCCGACGGCCGCCCGGAGACGCCGGCCGGCGGGCGCGATGCGCCGGAGAAGGAGGCCGCACCCGGGACGAGGTACGGCGGCCGGACGGGAACGATCGGCGGCGGTGCGACATGGTCGAGGTTGCGGGCCGTCACGATCAGCCTGGTGCGCGGGCAGCGGGCGACGACGGTTCCGCCGTCGCGCACGTCGGCCGCCCAGCCGCGAACCCAGGCCGCGGGCTCGCCCAGTCTCTCGATCGCCGCGGCGATCGCCGCGCGCCAGTTGTCCGCCTCGACGGCCACTGTCCGTCCGTCGCCGCGCCCCCCTTGTCCGGGAACGGTGACCTCCCACCTCATGAACGCGACCGCCTTCCCCTCCGACCCTCCCACGCCATGCCTGGAAACACCGCCGGACACGTCGTCGCAGTCCCGTTCCCCACGCCGGCGCCGGCTGCCCGCTCGATCACCGGAGCGCATCCTCCGCCCAGTCGAGAACTTCGGACGGGCCCCGGAACGACTGGTGCGGGTACGTCCGCGCGATGAACTCGATCGGCATCTCGACGCCCAGCGTGGCGCCCGCCAGCGCACCGATCCTGGCGACCAACCCCTCGGCCGCCTTCTCGGGCGTGTGCGGCAGGATGATCGCCACTCGTCTCCGATAGACGAAGACCATGTCCGACCGGCGCAGGCGCTCCAGGAGCAGGTCCACCAGCGCCTGCGTGTGCGACTGGTCCGCCGAATCCGGCAGCGAAACGACCATCAGCGAGAACGGCTCCTGGTACCGCTCGGCACGCGCGATCTGCTCCTTGAGGCGCTTGCGCAGGTAGCGTCCTTCCAGCAGCGGCACGGGATCGACGCCGCCCTCCAGCGCGAAGGCGATCACGTCGCGAACGTCCGTCGCCGACCACTGGCGGTTCGGCACCATCTTGCCCGCGGCGGCCACCAGGAGCCTCACGAAGGCGCCGGCCATCTCCCGGTCCGAGGTGATGGCCGTGTAGCTCATGAGCGGCAGCGCCAGCATCTGCTGGCTGTCCGACTGCAGCGGCCGCAACCCGGTGGTCGACGTGGTTGGTCCGCGGGGATCCTCAGGCATGACGGTCCGGGAATCTAGCACACGGCATCCGACGAAACCAGAAACCCCGCCGAGCCCCGACCGCGACCGCGAGAAGGCCGGCGGGTCATTTCTTCTCGCCCGCGGAACGTCGACGAAGCATGAACCCGACGCACTCGCGCACGCACGACCGGCAGTAGCCGCGGCCCGCGGTCAGCGTCTCGAGCATGTCGGCGACGCGCGCCCGGTCCTCGACGGGCACGGCGCCCGGGTCGTCCAGATGCACCAGCAGCCGCCGGGCCAGTCCGAACACCTGGGGCCGGCGCTCGTCGAGCAGCTCGCGGCGTATCTTCCCGAGCAGTTCGGGGAACAGCGCCGGCAGGTCGACCGGCTTCCCCGGGTTCTCGGCGCGGAACGCCCCGATTCGCGTCATCACGTCGTTGCGGAACCCCTCCCTGTCGCCCGACGCGCCGGCGTACCCCTCGACCCGCGCCATCAACGCCTCGTCGGCGGGACGCTCGACCCCGGTGGCCTTGTCCACCAGTGCCTCCTTCTTGATCCAGTGGCGCAGTTCGAGGACGTACTTGTCGAGCACCTCCGGGAAGCGCGATGCCTCCACGAGGCCGCTGGATTCCCGCACGTCCTCCTCGATCCGATCCAGGACGTACCCGCGGAGGTGCTCGAGGATCGCCTCCATGTCGTGATAGCCGCCGTCCTCGGCGTCCCGCTGCAGGAACGGGTAGTCCGACCGGCGCTCGCAGAACGCCTCCAACTCGGCGAGGACGCCCAGCGGCGACAGGCAGGCGGTGTCGGCGCGCTGCGCCGCCATGAGCAGGATGCCGCGGATCTCCCGGGGCGACGCCCCGCGGCTCCCCTCGTACTCCGCCGTGTCGGCCCCCTCCGCACGCAGCTCGGGCACCGCCGCCACCAGCGCCTTGGCCTGCTCCCGATCGAGCCCCTCCGGCGGCCCCTCGCCGGCGTACAGCGCCGCCTTCTCCTCCACCCGCAGCGTCGAGATCACCGACCGAAGGGGCCCCTCGAAGCGGGACTTGTCCGGCCTGTCGAGCCGCGTCATCACCGCCCACCGGGAGGCCGCGTCCACGGCGTGCGGCGCCACGTGCCGCTCCATGTGCGGCACGATCTGCATCTCGTAGATCCCCCTCTCCCGCGGGTGCTCCCGCAGGTACGGCACGAGGATCGTCGCGATCCTCCCGCGGAACGACGGGTACTCGTGGTGACGGCGGAACGCCTCCAGGTGCGTCTCGTTCGACGTCGCCAGGAGCACGGCGTTGAGGCGCAGGATCGAGTGCGGCAGAGTGACCTCGCCGGTCTCGATCGTGGTCAACAGGTACTTGAACGAATCGAGCGGCCGCTTGAGCAGGTCGTCGAAGACGATGATGCCGCCCGCGCCGTCTATCAACTCGCCGTACGGCTCGAACAGCGCCATGTTCTGCAGCGCCGCGGGAAGGGCGGCCAGCGACCGGTCGGCCGTGATCTGCCGCTCGGCGCCGTCCACCGAAAGCTGCGGGCCGATCGCGATCGCCCCGCGCCGGTAGCCCCGGGAAATAGTGTACCTCTCGACCTGCACGTGCCGCAGGACCTTCAGCAGGTCGCCGTGGCAGGCGCCGAACAGCGCGTCGAAGATCTGCTTGCACTTGTGGCACAGGCCCGAGCGCGCCAGCAGGTCCGGGATCTTGAACTCATGGTCGCGCCCCAGCGCCGCGGCGATCGTCTCCCGGCGGTACGCGAGCGGCAGCAGCAGCAGCGGGTGGTCGCGCACCTCGCAGGCGATCCGGGCGTCGACGTCCGCGTCGTCCAGCTTGGCGAAGGAGCCGGACGTCCGGGCGGGGCCGGTGACCTCGCGGAACCCGAGGCCGCCGCGGGTGACCTTCTCCGTCGGGAAGATCCAGTTGAACCGGTAGACCGCCCCGGCATCGGTGCCGGAGTAGTCCTCGAGCGCACGCGTGACGCACAGGGCGAACGTGGTCTTCGCCGAGCCGTTCGGGCCGTGCAGCAGCACGAGCTTGTTGGGCCGGCCGTCGCGGACGTAGCCGCAGAGGATCCGATAGAACGCCTCCTGCGCCGCCTCCTGCCCGACCAGCCGATCGCGCCCCTCGTCGAACGGCGCGTCGAAGAGGCGGAAGCGCGTCACCGTCTCCCACGGCCGCCGCTCCTCCGTGCGGCCGTAGTGGTCGAATGCGTCCCGCAGATACGACGCGGCGTCGCGCAGGTGGACCCGCGGGTTCTGGAGGACAAGCCCGAGGTACTCCTCGAACGAGAGGATCCGGTTCTGCCGCCCGAACGCCGACGCCGCCTTCTCGGCGGCGGCGCGCAGCACCCCGGACGCCTCCGGCGCCGGCGGCGGCACTGACGGCGATCGACCGGCCCGCGCCAAGCTAGTCCTCCACCCGGTAGGCCCACCGCATCGTCGCCTGGCGCGTTATGCAGCGGGACTCGTCGCAAAGGCCGAACCTCAGGTGGAACTCCACGGGACGCTCGCCCGCCGCCTCCGGCGTCAGATCCAGGTCGAACCGCAACTCGCGGTCGTCCCTCCGAACGGCATCGCCCAGCGCCAGCACGTCCCCGGCGGCGGCGAACGAATCCGCGGACACGACACGCAGCTTGGCGGGGTACTCGATGTTGATCTTCCAGCGGCCGCAGGGGACCGCCACGACCGAGACACGCGTCGGCGCCCCGATCCGCCCGCGCGCCTCGTGACGACCCACCACCGCGAACTCGGCGCCGCCGACGCGCTCGGCGGGCCCCTCCCCCGCCGCGCGCACGGCCGCCTCGACGCACTGCGCCGCCGTCGCCGTGGGCCTCGAACGCCCGTCGCACCCGGCCGCACCGACGACCGCCGAAAGCATCGCCACACGCCACAAGGAACCTCGTGGCTCTGCCGCGAGGTTCCGCGGGGGTCCGGGGGGCGGTGAGGCGCCCGGCGCCGAACAGCCACCCGGCGCAGTTGTCCCACTGGTTCGCCTACTACCGCGCCATCCTCCTCAACTACCTGGGCCGGAACCGGGAGGCCCTGAAGGAGCTCGTTCACGTCGGCGGGCTGGACCCGGTTCGCTACTCCTGGATGCTCCAGTCATTCGTCCTGGTCAAGCTCGACACGCTGGACTTCGATGGCGCCATCGCCGTTTGTCGCGACATCCTCCGGCACGCACCCTCCCACTGGTGGGTCCGCTGCCGGATGGCCGAGGCCTACCTGGCCAAGGGCGCCCCGGCGGCGGGGCTGCGCGAGTTCGCACGGGCCGAGCGGGCGGCCGACCCCGAGATCAAGCGGGAGGTGCTGACCTGGCATGGGGAGGTGCTCCTGTGGCTCGGCGAGTACGAACAGGCCCTGGCGAAACTCGACAAGGCCATCGCCCTCGGGGCCAAGACCTTCGTCTACGGCTGGCGCGGGGCGGCTCGCCTGAAGCTGGGCGCCCACGCCCCGGCCATCGAGGACCTCGACCGCGCCGTCGATCTAGACGCCAAGGACTTCGAGGCCCGCGCCTGGCGGGGCGAGGCATACCGCCTCCTGGGACGGCACGCGCAGGCCCTCGCGGACCTCGACCATGTCGTCCGCCGCGGCCAAGAGAACTGCTGGATCTACTTCAACCGCGCCCTGGTGAAGGACTCGCTCGGCGACGCCGCAGGCATGGATGCCGACTTCGACCGGATTCCCCGCGAGGTGACCTCGTTCATCGCCCGGAGGCTGGGGCTTCGCGGCGACGGGGCCCTCGGCCGGGCGCGGAAACGCAGGATCCTGGCGGCGGGACTTGAGATGGCCAAGGGCGTCCGGCGTTGGGAGAACTACGTGCAATCCATCTGGATGAGGGAGCGACCTCTCCTGCACGGACGCATCCGTTCACCGGGGGGGACCGCCCGGCCGCAGATCCGCGGGAAAACGACGAGGGGCCTTGCGCGGCCGCTGCGTGGCGCCCCGGCGCTCATCACGCCGCATGTACCACGTCCCGGGCCGGCCGCGTTCCGCCGACATCCGTGCCCGCCGCCTCGTCGGGCTCGACCCAGCCGAGGGATGCGTACACGAGGTTGGGGGCGAGCGTGGACTTCAACCTCGATCGCCGCGTCTCGGGCGGCACGCACGGTTCGACGCGTCGCAGCGCGGCCCTGGTCGCCCGGCCCAGCATCTTGTCCCACCGGAAGACGCGGCGCAGCATCTCCCGGTGCCCCGCATCGAGTTCCTCCGGGGACATCCCGCTCGGCCGGAAGACGACGTGCGTGATGTCGTAGCGGCTCCAGTCGCGGTGCAGGATCCGTCCCTCGCGCTCCATCCGCGAGAACAGCGCCGTTCCGGGGAACGGCGTCAGCACGGAGATCTGCGGCACGTCGATGTGCTCCTCGATGAACTCCGCCGTCCGGTCGAAGACGTCCGTCGTGTCGTTGTCCATGCCGAGGATGAAGCAGCCGATGATCCTCGCGCCGTGACGGTGCAGCGCCTCTATCCGGCGGACGTAGTCCTCGGTGCGGTTTCCCACCTTGCCGACGGTCCCCAGGTTGCGCTGGTCGAGCGACTCGAAGCCGACGAGGAGCAGGTGGCAGCCGGAGCGAGCCATCAGTTCGAGCGCGCCCGGGTCGTCGGCGACGGAGATTTCGCCCTGGCCGGCCCACTGGATGCCGAGCGGCTCGAGCGCCGCGAACAGCGACCGTGCGTAGGCGTCGTCGCGTCGGCCGGTCCGGTGGTCCGTATCGCAGACGATGTTGTTGTCCGTGAAGAAGACCAGTTTCTCCGGCCCGAGGAATCCGGACTCGATGTAGCCGCGGATCTCCGCGACGATCTCCTCGACCGGGCGGTGGCGGCGCGCCGGCCCCTGGTGCCGCGTCGTCGAGCAGAACGCGCAGGCGTTGCGGCACCCGCGACTCGTCTGCACCGGCACGATCCACGGGCACGCATCGCGCTCGGGAGGCCGCGGCCAGCGGGGAGCGGGGAGGCGGTCGAGCGCCGTGCCGCGACCGCCGCGGTATCGGTCCCTCGGCCGGCCAAGCGCCGCGAAGTCCGCCAGCAGCGCATCCATCGCGCCCTCGGCCTCGCCCACCACGACCGAATCGGCGTGCTGCGCCGCCTCGGCCGGCAGCATCGAAGCGTGGATGCCACCGATCGCCACCGGCACGCCGCGCCGCCGGATCCGGTCGGCCACGCGGTACGTCGCCGGCGCCGCCGGCGTGTTGGCGGTCATCAGCACGAGATCCGCGTCGTCCGGAATCTCGATCGACTCCTCCCGATCCTCGATCACACGGAACGAATGGTCCGCGCCGAGCCGCCGCGCCGCCTCCTCGCCCAGCGCCGCCAGGTAGTACGACGTCATCTGCGACAGGAACGGCATCCCGTCGATGCCCGACAGGAACGACGACACCCGACCCGGCAGATACGGCGACACCGCCCGCAGCGGCCGCGGGAGGCGCCAGACGAGTTCGTGGTTCGATCGCACGCGCACGATGCAAATGTTCGCCATCGACGACTCCTTCCGTCCCCGCGCGGCCCGAGATCGGGAGCGAGGACTGCACCGACGATCGATCGATCGGCGTCACGGCGCCGTCGGATCGGCGTCACGGAACGGTCAGGGGGGGGGCGATGAGGTTCAGCGGCCGCTCGCCACCGTCGTCGTGGGCGGCGTCCTGTCCACGACGCTGCTGACGCTCGTCGTCCAACCCGCCCTCTATGCGGCGCTGGGCCGGCGCGGCGACGGAGGGGAATTGCGGATTGCGGGTTTGTGGTGCCAGCGCGGGCAGTCGCGGGCGCCGACGATCGGGCCGGTCGCCGTCACGAACAAAGGCGAGTGACCCGACGACGCGGCCGGATCGGCGGTCTCGGGCACGCGGTGATCCTCCACCCGGGCGATCAGGTCGCCGGGGCCAGCGAAGTCGAAGCGCAGTGGGCGCGAGGGCGCCGGGTGCCTGCCGGCACTCCCTCGAGCGCCCGATCCAGGTCGTCCACGAGGTCGGCGGCATCCTCGATGCCGACGCTCAGGCGGATCAACCCGTCGGCGACGCCCGCCGCGCGACGCACCTCCGGCTCGACCGAGGCGTGCGTCATCGACGGCGGGTGGCACGCCAGGCTCTTCACCGCGCCGAGGCTCTCGGCGAGCGTGAACACGCGCAGGCGGGAGAGGAACCGCCGGGACGCCTCGACCTCGGCCCGCAGCACGAACGAGACGATCCCGCCGAACGCCCTCATCTGCCGCCGGGCGATCGCGTGACCGGGGTGCGAGGGCAGCCCGGGATAGTAGACCCGTTCGACCAAGCCGTGCTCCGAGAGGTGCGAAGCGATCTTCGCCGCGTTCGCGCAGTGCCGCTCCATCCGGAGGGATAGCGTCTTGAGCCCTCGCAGGACCAGGAAGCAGTCCTGCGGGCCGGGGATCGCCCCGGCCGCGTTCTGGTGGAACTTGAGGCGATCGCGGATTCCCGTGTCGTCCGTCACGATCGCCCCGCCGATGACGTCGCCGTGGCCGTTGAGGTACTTCGTCGTCGAGTGCACCACCACGTCGGCGCCGAGAGCCAGCGGGTTCTGCAGGTACGGCGTGGCGAACGTGTTGTCGACGACCGTCAGCACGCCCTGTGCCCGGGCGATCGCCGACACCGCCGCGATGTCCGTGACGCACAGGAGCGGGTTCGACGGCGATTCGAGCCAGAGCAACCTGGTGTTCGGCCGCAGCGACCGCTCGACCTCACCGGCATCCGTCGTATCGACGAAGTCGAACGAGACGCCGAACCTCGCGTACACCTTCGTGAACAGGCGGTAGGAGCCGCCGTACAGGTCGCGGCAGGCGACCACGTGATCGCCGGCCGAGAGCAGCGACAGCGCCGTGTTGACGGCGGCTAGCCCCGAGCTGAACGCGAGGCCGAACGCGCCGCCCTCGAGCGACGCGACGGCGTTCTCGAGCGCCGTCCGGGTGGGGTTCTCGCTGCGGGCGTACGACAGCGTTCTCCCCATGTACTCCATGGGCGCGCCGGCCTCCGCCTGCGAGAACGTGGACGTCTGATAGATCGGGAACGAGATCGCGCCGGTCAGCGGATCGTTCGGCTGGCCGTCGTGAACGACGCGTGTGTCGAATTGCATGACAAACCTCCTGCCCCCGCCTGCACGGGGGCGCGTTCGAAAGGGCCCTGATCGAACCTGTTACGGATTCAACGAGTCAGCCGGTCGCGGGACGGAACTGCCGTCGCAACCGGCCGCGGCATTCCCATCCGGCGGTTCCCGGCGAGGGTGCGGACTGATCCGGCAAGGCGGGTGCTCATCACGATCGAGCCGTATCAAGCCCCATCCGCGGACCGATGTCAAGCGCACGTCCGGGCTTCGGTGATAGTGGATTGTCAACTCGTTTCCGGGTCAGAATACGGTCCGCGCGGCGGCCGGACGGCTGGCGCGGGAGGATCGGATGCGAGCGGTGCTGTTGATCTGTGCGGGAGTCGTGGCGGCCACCGGCTGCCGGAAGTCGGAGGAGCCGAAGCCCGGCGAGCAGTCGCCGGCCCAGGTCGTCGATCTGAAGCGCCGCGCCGCCGCCATGACGCCGATGGTGCGCATCCCCGGGGGGTGCTTCGTGATGGGGACCGACAGCCCGCCGCCGCCCCCGAAAGCCGCGAGCGGCGCCGACCGCCCCGGGAAGCTGTGCGTCCTGGACCGAAGCCGCAAGGAGTCGTGCTACGAGGTGTACGACGACGAGAAGCCGGCCCACGAGGCGTGTCTCGACCCGTTCGAGATCGGGGAGCACGAGGTCACGTTCGGGGCGTACCGGCTCTGCACGGAGACGCTGACCTGCGAACCGTCCGATCTGTCGACGGACGTGGACTTCATGGGCGACGCCAGGCCCGCGGTAGGCATCGACTGGGAAAACGCGGCGAAGTTCTGCTCGTGGCTCGGGATGCGGCTGCCGACGGAGGCCGAGTGGGAGTACGCGGCGCGCGGGACCGACGGACGGACGTACCCGTGGGGCGAGGAGCCGCCGGACTGCGAACGGCTCGCCATGAGGCTCGGGGACGAGCCCGGGGCGTGCGGACGGTTCGGCACGAAGAACGTCAAGTCGCACCCGGCCGATCGCAGCCCGTTCGGCGTCCACGACATGGCCGGGAACGTGCGCGAGTGGGTCTCGGATCGGTACGACCCCGGGTACTACGCGACGCCGGCCGGCGTGCGGACATGGAACCCGCGGGGCCCCGACCGGCCGATCGACGTCATCGTCGATGCGATCGAGCCGGGATCGAGCCGGTACGTGACGATGCCGGAGAACAGCCGCGTCGTGCGAGGGGGAACGTTCCTCCAGAGCGATCCGCCGACGGCCTACCGCACGACGAACCGACGGGGCCTCGACGAGAAGCCCAACACGATGGGGCCGCTGATCTCGGTCGGTTTCAGGTGCGCCCGGTCGCTCGACGGACCGGCGGGCGCGGACGCCGAACAACGGCAGCGATAGGTCGGTCGTCCCAGCGATCTACCAGTACAGGACCTGCTGTCCGCCCCAGTCCTCGGCGAGGCCGGCCTGGACGATGCGGCTGCCCCCGAGGCCCCGCAGGGCGTCGGGCAGGCGGCGTTCGGAGGTGATGATCACCTCCCGCCCGCCGGCGCGGAGGAACTCCACGGCCGCCTCGACCTTCGGCCCCATCGACCCAGGGGGGAACTGTCCCTCGCGCAGGTGGCGCTCGGCCTCGTCGCACGTGAGGCTCTTCACCGCGCGTTGGGCCGGCGTGCCGAAGTCGATGTAGATCTCGTCGACCGCCGTGAGGACGATGAACAGGTGGGCTTCGACCTCGCGGGCCAGCAGCGCCGCCGTGAAATCCTTGTCGATGACCGCCTCGATGCCCGCCAGGCTGCCGCCGGGGGTACGCACGACCGGGATGCCGCCTCCGCCGCCGGCGATGACCCCGTGGCCGGCGGCGAGGAGCACCCGGATGGCCTGGACGCCGATCAGTTCGACCGGGCGAGGCGAGGCGACGACCTTGCGCCACCCGCGGCCGGGCTCTTCGACCATCGCCCAGCCGTAGTGATCCATGAGGCGTTGCGCCCTGTAGATGTTGAAGTAGGGTCCGATCGGCTTGGTCGGCTTCTGGAAGGCCGGGTCGGCCGGATCGACCCGGACCATCGTGACGATCGACGTGATCGCGACCTCCAAGCGTCGCTGCTCCAGAGCGTTCCGCAAGGACTTCTCGATGACGTAGCCCATGGCGCCCTGGGTGTTGGCGTCGCAGACGTCGAGCGGTATCGGCGGGACCTTGGTGCTCGCCTCCTCCACCCGGATCATCTCGATCCCGACCTGCGGTCCGTTCCCGTGCACCATCAACAGGCCGTAGCCGCGCTCGACGAGATCCACCACGGGCATGACGGCGCGGTCCGCGTTCCTCACCTGCTCGTCGATGAGGCCGCGTTCGCCCGCCCGGAGGATCGCATTGCCGCCGAAGGCGACGACGGCGACAGCCTGTCCGTTGTCCGCTTTCACGATGAACTCCTGCCCGCTGGGGGCGTCAGGCCGAACGAACCACCTTCTCGATGAAGTTGTTGATCGTCTCCCTCAGTGTCGGCGCGCCCATGTCCTCCAGCTCGTAGCACACCCGCACCAACTGCTTGTTCACGCGCAGCAGCCGCCCGATGTCGAACGGCGTCGCCGCCAGCACGACATCGCACGGCACGGCGTTGATCGTCGCCTCCAGGTCCCGGATCTGCGCCGGGTAGTAGCCGACGGCAGGCAGGAGCTTGCCGATGTGGCGGTACTTCTCGTAGGTCGCCTTGATCTCCCCGACCGCGTACGGCCTCGGATCCACGATCTCCCTCGCCCCGTACTGCTCGGCCGCGACCAGCCCCGCCCCGAACGTCATCTCCCCATGGGTCAGCGTCGGCCCGTCCTCGACCAGCAGCACGCGCTTCCCCTTGATCGCCTTCGGGTCGTCGGCGGTCACCGACGAGGCGCCGAGCACGACGATGGCGCCCGGGTTGAGGGCCCGCGCGGTCGCCGCGAGGGCCTCGATGTCGGCCTTGGGCGCCGTGTTCGCCTTGTTGATCAGGATCACGTCGGCCGCCCGGAAGTTCGTCTCGCCGGGGAAGTACCGCGTCTCGTGGCCCAAGCGCAGCGGATCGGCGACCGTGATCCACAGGTCGGGCCGGAGGAACGGCGTATCGTTGTTCCCGCCGTCCCAGATGATCACGTCGGCCTCGCGCTCGGCCTCCGTCAGTATCTCCGAATAGACGACGCCGGCGTATACGACGCTCCCCATCGCCAGGTGGGACTCGTACTCCTCCCTCTCCTCGATCGTGCACTGGGCCCTGTCCAGGTCCTCCAGCGTCGCGAGACGCTCGACCCTCTGCCGATTCAAGTCGCCGTACGGCATCGGGTGGCGGATCACGACGACCCGCAGGCCGGCCTCGCGGAGACGCGAGGCGACGTAGCGGGAGGTCTGGCTCTTGCCGCACCCGGTCCGCACCGCACAGACGGCCACGACGGGAACCTTCGTGTCGAGCATCGTGCGGTTGCCGCCGAGGATCCAGAAGTCGGCGCCGTGCGCCATTGCGCGCGAGACCAGGTGCACCACGTGCTCGTGCGAAACGTCGCTGTAGGCGAAGACGACGCTGTCCACGCGGAGGTGCCGGATCAAGTGCTCGAGGTTGCCCTCCGGGAAGATCGGGATCCCGTCCGGGTACAACTTGCCGGACAGTTCCTTCGGGTAGCGACGCTGGTCGATCCCGGGGATCTGCGTCGCCGTGAACCCGACCACCTCGAACGTCTCGTTGTCCCTGAAGTAGCGGTTGAAGTTGTGGAAGTCCCGCCCCGCAGCCCCAAGAATGAGCACCCTCTCGCGCGACATCGTACAGCTCCCTCCCCCCCCCGTTGCGCAGGCACGAACGCGCCGGCTGCGCGCCCGAAACCGCCCGCAAGTCGGTTAGTCGGGCGTCAAGCGGAATGCAAGACAGACCGGGACGGCAGGATCCCGCTGTGCGCCGTGCGCCGTGCGCTGTGCGTACCGAACATCGCACGAGAACTCACGCCACGGTTCCGTCACCCCGACGGTGCGGACCGCGATCGCGGAACCCCGCGGCATCGCCGGCGCAGAGCGCAAAGCGCAAAGCGCGATTCGGGGGGCGGGCAAGCGGGCGCCTGCCGCATTGCACCACCTGTTGACAGCGCGGTGCCGAGCGTGGTAGCAGGCCCATCCATCAACGGCGGCCGGCGGATCCAAGGGGGCCGGACCGCAAGGAAAGAGGAGGAAGGAACATGAGGAACGTACTGGTTGTTGCACTGTGTGTTGTCGGCCTCGCCATCGGCTGCGGCCCCGCTCCAGTGCCGGTCGTCGAGCCCGAGCCCGCGCCCATCGTCGAGCCCGAGCCCGCGCCCGAGCCCGCGCCCGAGCCCGCGCCCGAGCCCGCGCCCGAGCCCGAGCCCGAGCCCGAGCCCGCGCTCTAGCCCCGGCCCGACGTCACGGCCGACTCGATCCTGACGCCGCACTACGGATCGGATTCGGGTCTTGACCTCGAAAGGCCGAGTCGACACCGTGAACGGTTACTCCGACCCGTTCGCCTCCCCGAACTCGTACCGGGCCGTGACACCCGCGCCCGCATCGCCATAGGGCCCCGCGGCGTCCTCGTCGAGCCCGAAGCGGGCCTCGACGCCGAACACCCAGCCGCCGACCGCGTACCGCAGCGCCGGCGCGACGGCCATCGCGATCATCGGCCCCGAACCGGGCGCCGCCGTCGCTCGCCCGAGCAGATCGATCTCGACGACGCACTCGACGGGCCCGATGCGTGCGCCGACGCCGGTCGACGACGCCGCCAGGAACCGGAACCCGCCGTCGAATACCGCCCCGAAGACAAGCGCCGCAGACTCGTACGCCGACAGGAACCGCCACCGGACCGCCGCCGTCGCGCCCGCGTCGACCAGCAGAAAGGCGTTCTCCCTGATGTCGGCGCCGAGCACCCTCCGGAGGGCCGAGTGGCGGCGCGAGGCGTTGAACCTCGACGTGTCGGTCGGGAGCGTGAACCGCAGGTGCGGCGTCACCGCGGCGGCGAAGTCGTCGGCGGGCCGGTCCGGCACCCACGCCAGGAACGCCGCGTGAAGGCGCATCTCGCCGAGGTCCGCCTCCGTCGCCCATTCGTCGATCGCCGGCGGCACCGACGTGTGCGTGCCGTCCACGAGCAGCACGGCCAGGTCGCCGCCGATCTCGAGCCTCGGGAGGAACCACGGCGACCACGCGCCTCCCGCGGTCACCCTCGCCGCGACCGACTCGTACTCCGCCCTGCCGCGGTTCCAGGAGGTCCACGACAGCGCCAGGCCGGCGTGCGCGCGGGTGGACGGCAGCACGGGCCGCGCGGGGGCGATGACCGGTCCGGTCTCCAGCAGCACTGGCGCCACGAACCCGGACGGCGCGGGACCGCGATCGCGGCCCTCGTCTCCGCCGTCGGCGGCGGCGAGCGGTGCGCCATGGAAGGCCATCACTCCGAGCAGCGCCGCGCCGGCGCCGACCCGGACGAGCGCCGGCCGGCCTGGCTCCCACCTCACGGGTCTCCCGCCGGCCCGAGGCTGTTGCGGAGGTGGTTCCCGCGCCCGGTCGTCCACAGTCCGGGGTACTTCGCCGGATCCGCGCCGGGCGCGACGCAGCTTGCGGACGAGCCCGGCACGGTGAAGACATCGAGGCCGTGGTCGAGCGTCAGCAGCAGGATTTCGAGTTGCCCGTCGCCTTCGATGTCGGCGATCGTTGGCGCGGCGATCGGGCCGACGCCGTTGCCGTTCGGCCGCTGGCCGGGCAGCGCGACGTCGTGCATCGGCTCGCCGTTGCCGGCCAGGATCACGAGCCGTCCGTCTCCGGGCGAATCTCCCCAGACGCCGAAGACGATCTCGGGCCGCCCGTCGCCGGTCAGGTCGGCCACGCCGGGCTCGGTGGCGTACGTGAACCCCATCCCGCGGGCGTAGTCCCGGCGCCACAGGAGGCGGCCGTCGGGCGAGAAGGCGTACATGTGGCCGTCGTTGATCGGCGCGACGATCTCCGGCCGGGCGTCGCCTTCGATGTCCGCGATCGCGGGGGCCGGGATTCCCGCCACCGGGTACCAGTCGTCGTCCTGCCAGGGCTCCTCGGTGAGCGGCGGATTGCGGAAGGCAGGGAGGCGGCGCCCCGAGGCGCGGCCCGTGGCGGCGTAGTCGCCCTGCAGGACGAACAGCGCGTAGTGGTACGTGTGGTACGGCTCGTCCATCTCGACGTTCGGGAACCCGAAGACCTCGTTGCGGCCGTCCCCGTCGAGGTCCGCGACGTTCGGCGGCGTGTGCGTCCACTGGAGCCACATCGTCCGGCCCGGGTGCGGCCACGTGCCCGTGTGGAGGTGGTAGTGGTCCTCCTCGACCCGATAGTCGAGCCACCGGATGAACTGGCCCCAGCTCATCGGCCTGCCGCGGCATTCGGAGCGGCGGTTCGTGAAGTACGTCGGGTCGGCCGTGAGCGCCGTGCCGTCGAGGTTGAAAGCCTGGATGTGGTGGTTGTCGTAGGTCGCGAGGATCTCCAACTCCGGGTCGTCGTCCACGTTCCCGATCGCGAGATTCTGGCCGTACATACCGTAGCCGTCGTGGCCTTGGCAGTTGACGTCGGCGTCGCCGCCGGGGCCGCTCAGCTCGTTGTAGCGCGGCCACGCGGGCCAGGAGATGCCCGGCGGCTGGTAGAGCGTCCCGTCGTGGTCGAAGACGTACACGTACGCCTCGCTGCCGGTCTGGGACGTCCCGGCGACGATCTCGACGTCGCCGTCGCCGTCGATGTCGGCCGCGGCCAGCGACCTGTTCTCCCCGCAGACCTCGCCTCCGCAGGTCGACGCGGGCCAGCCGGCCTTGATCGACATCGCGCCGCCGCGCCACTCGTAGGCCGCGACCGAGCCCCGATTGCCCGCGACGACGATCTCGAAGACGCCGTCGCCCTCGAGGTCGGCCACCACGGCGGGCGCGTAGACGCGGCCGTGGTGGTGCGTCCCGGTCTCCATGCGGTCCAGCAGCGCACCGCCGGCGGACCAGACGGCGACGTCGTAGAACGGCGCGACGATCTCCTTGGCGCCGTCGGCGTCCAGATCGATCACGGCCGGCGAACTGAACCATCCGGTGTTGCCGATCGACAGGTTGCGGACGAAGCGCGGCGCGCCGGAGCCCAGCGCCGCAGCGGGAGCGCACGTCGGGCGGTAGGGCGGCGCCGCCCCATCGCACGCGGCGAGCGCCGCGACGGCCGCCGCCAGCACCGCCAGGTTGTCGCCCAGGATGATGCGATTCCCGTCGATGCCACCGGACGATCCGCGCGTCATGATGCTCCCTCCGGGCCCTTCGTCGCTCCTTCGCAACCGCCGGCGCGAGCGTAGCGCGCCCCGCGCGGCCGGACAACCGCTCGCCGGCGCCGTCAGCCGTTCCGCCCGGCGCCGTTGCCGGACGGACCGCGGGCCAGCGAGGCGCCGACGCCGGCCAGGCAGAGGACCGCGAAGGCCGCATAGGCCGCCCGCATCGTCCCGACGAGATCGCCAGGGTCGGCCGACGGGAGCGGTACGTCGCCGAGGCGCATCGCCAGCAGCAGCGTCAGGACCGCCATCGAGAACGTCATGCCGACGACGCGGGCCGTGCCGATGGTCGCCGCGGCGACGCCGTACATCCGGCGATCGACCGAGCCGATCGCCGCGTTCGTGTTCGGCGACGAGAAGAACGCGAAGCCCACGCCCAGCACGCCGACCGCGACGACGACGAGCGCCAGATCGGTCGCCGCGCCGACGAGCGCCAGCCCCGCGAGCCCGACGACGCAGACCGCCATCCCAGCGGAGGCCACGTACCGCGGATCGACCCGATCGGAGAGACGCCCGGCGAACGGCGAGAGTGCCGCCTGCACGGCGGGCGCCACGAGCAGCAGCGCCCCGGCGCGCTGCGGATCGAGGCCGCGCACCACCTGGAGGTAGATCGACAGCAGGTAGCCGCTGGTGAAGGTGGCCGCGTACCCGATCAGCGCCGCCAGGCTCGACATGGCGAAGAGCCGGTTGCGGCGAAGCAGGCCGACGTCGAGGATCGGCTGCGGCGTGCGCGCCTCGCGGACCACGAAGGCGACGCCTGCCGCCACCCCCGCCGCCGCGAGCCACGGACCGGCCGCGGACGAGCGAATCACCGACACGCCTACCGTCAGCGGCCCGATCGCGGCGGCGCACAGCACCGCCCCGGCGAAATCGAACCGCTCGCCCCGCGCCTCGGCCCATTCGCCTTCCAACCCGTACCGCGCCAGCAGGAGCGCCGGGACCAGCAGGAGCGCGGTCGCCAGGAAGACGGCGCGCCAGCCGCCGTGCTGCGTCAGCACGCCGCCCAGCACCGGGCCGGCGGACAGCCCCAGGTATACCGCCGCCACGTTGATCCCCAGCACCCTGCCCCGTTCCTCGGGGGGAAACACGGAGGACAGGATCGCCAGGCTGGTGGCGAAGACGAGCGCCCCGCCGGCGCCCTGGGCGGCCCGAGCCGCGATCAGCAGCGGCAGCGACGGAGCAAGACCGCAGAGGGCCGACGTCAGCGAGAACACCGCAAGGCCGGCGACGAAGACGCGCCGCCGTCCGACCACGTCGGCCAGACGCCCGAACGGCAGCAGCAGCATCGCCGACACCACCAGGAACGCGGTGACGACCCAGTTGAGCGTCACGGCGTCCGCGTGGAACTCCCTGCCGATCGCCGGGATCGCGACGTTGACCGCGCCGGCCATGAACGGCATGAGGAACGAGGCCAGCGTCGATGCCGCCAGCGCGATCCGCCTGTTCCGGGCCCCGTCGGGCAACCGCCATCCTTCCCAGCCCCCCGAAACCGACTCGCGCCTCGCCCGGCCGCCTACAGCCCCGCCCGGTGCAGGTCCGCCGCAACCTGCCGATAGAACGCCACGTGATCGAACGGTCCGGCGGGACCGCCGTCGGCGAGCTGCCCGATCTCGTCCCAATGATCCGCCGGCAGCGTCCCGCGGAACGCCCCCCATGCGGCCGACTCGACCGTCACCAGCCCGTCGTGGGGTCCCTGACCCGGCCCGTCGCCGTCCAGCAGGCCGAACGTGATCCGCAGCACCGGATCGACCACCTCGCCGGAGTTCGCCCGCCGGCAGGCGAGATCGATCGTCGCGCAGGTGCGGCCGGCATGCGACCAATACGCCACCCGCGGGTCGTCCGGATGCGCGGGGTTGAACTCCTCCGTCATCCGGCGCGTCGCGATCTGCCGGAACGCGGCCCGCGTGTCTGCCTCGCTCCAACCGAGCAGGCCGCTCCAGAGGTCGAGGAGCCCCGACAGGATCGCCTCCGTCACGGGCAGATCGCCCGTGAGGGCGTCCGCCACGATCGTGCCGCGGTTGGGCGTCGAGACCATGACGAGCGCGCCGACGCGGTCGCCGTAGCCCATCGCCGAGATCAGCACGCGCGCGTCGATGCCGCCCTGGCTGTGCGCGACGAGGTTCACCTTGCGGGCGCCGGTCTCGCGCAGGATCGCGTCGATCTGCTCCGCGAACTGCCGCGCCCGCACCGCCGACTCGTTGGAGGCGTCCGCCACGGGCGTTCGCACGTCGTACCCGGCGCCCTCCAGGTCGGCCTTCACGCCGTGGAAGTAGTCCAGGAAGCCCAGGATCGTCCCCCAGCCGCCGAAACCGTGCAGCAACACGATCGGGAAGCGGGTGGCCCGCGACCCGCAGCCGGAGACGCACCAGGCGCGCAGCCCGTAGGCGCCCGGGTCGCGAAGCTGCAGGTCGTGCACGAGCAGGAGGTGCTCGCCGCTCGCGGCGATCGCGGCCTCCAGGATCGCCGTGAACCCCGGCGCGCCCACGGCCTCCACGAGCGCGCCGGGCGAGCCGCCGGACACTGCGCCGGCCGGGTGGAGCGCCACGCGGCCGTCCAGGCCGCTCGCGGCCTCCATGTCGACCTCGACCCGCACGCGCATCCCCCGCGCCGCCACGAGACGAAACCCGTCGACGGCGCACGACGCGGCGATCCTCCCCCCGAGCGACACCGGCCCGGAGCCGACGAGATCGATCTCGCCGCGGTCGATCCACAGCCGCAGCGGATCGGTCCGCGGACCGCAGGCCGCGTCCGTCCCCTCATCCCCGGCGTCTTCGCGCGCGTCCGACGCCGGGGCCTCGCCCTCGGGCGCCCCGTCATCCGCGGCGACGTCCGGCGTGCCGTCCGCGGGATCGGCGGGCACGTCTTCGGGCGCGTCCGCGCGTCCCGCCTCCGCGCCGCCGCACGCGGCCGGTGCGGGCGTCGCGCATAACGTCACCAGCAGGGCCGAAACGCGGTTCGCCGTCATGCACGCATACTACCGTTTTCTGTGGCTTCTTAGCGCGGCGGCCTGCCTGCCGCCTGCCTGCCCTGCCTGCCCTGCCTGCCCTGCCTGCCGGCAGGCAGGCGGCAGGCAGGCGGCAGGCAGGCCGCCAAACGTGGACACCAAACTTCGGCACGGTGCTGTTGGGTTTGACTTTTCCCCGCGCGACGGCGCAGGATGCCGCCGTTGAAGCCGCCCCCCGGATCCCGCGGACGCGGCCTGGAGGGCGCCGACATGCAGTTCAAGGGAAGGTCGGCGGACGGGGGTCGGCGGGCGGCGGACGGGCAGGCGATGACGGACGGCGGGATGGACCCGGGCGGGGGGGAGGCGGGCGTTGCGCCTGCGCCGGCCGCGGCGGCGGCCGTGGAGCCCTATCCGGCGGGCGCCGCGCTGTGGGGCGCCTGCCTCGTCACGCTCGTTGTCGACCAGATCTCGAAGATCCTCGTCGAGGCGGCCGGCCGGTCGCTCTTCGTCACGGTGATTCCCGGGTTCTTCAACGTGAAGTACGTGGAGAACCACGGCGGCGCCTGGGGCTTCCTCGCCGGCGCCGACGAATCGTTCCGGATGCCGTTCTTCATCGTCAGTTCGGTGGTGGCGATCGCGTTCCTGGCGTGGATGCGGGCACGCGTGCGCCTGCGCCGCCGCTGGACCGGCTGGGGGTTCCCCGCGATCCTGGCCGGGGCGGTCGGCAACCTGATCGACCGCGTCCGCCTCGGATACGTGATCGACTTCCTCGACTTCCACGTCGGCAAGACGCACTGGCCGACTTTCAACGTGGCGGACATCGGGATCACCGTCGGCGTCGGCCTGCTGATCCTCGATTCGTTCATGCCGGCGAGACTCCCACAACCCCCGGCCACCGATCCCTGACCGATGCACCCGACGCTGCTCGCGTGGAAGACCGGCGTATCCTGGCTCGGGACGATCGAGATCACGTCGTACTCCGTGGCGATGGCGGTCGGGTTCATCGTCGGCACGGTGCTGTTGTGGCGGTGGGCGCGGCGCGAGGAGATCGACACGCGCGACGCGACCGACCTGGCGATCTGGATGGTGGTCTTCGGGCTGGTGGGTGCGAAGCTGCTCCACGTCGTCGCGGACGGCTACCTCATGGAGTACGTGTACGCCTGCGTCGATCCGTCGCAGGTGTCCTGGGACAAGTGGCGCGTCTCGGCCGCCTACTGCCGCGAACTGGGCGGGAACGCCGTTCGCGACGCGGCCGGGGCGTACGCGGGCTGCGTCCCGACCGAGCGGAACTGCCTCGGCTGGATCAACCTGTTCGCCGGCGGGTACACGTTCTACGGCGGCCTGCTGGCGGCCGGGGCGGCGGCGTTCGTCCTGGCGCGCCGTCGCGGGTTGCCGCTGTGGCGCACCGTGGACACCCTGATGTGGATCGTGATGCTGGGGCTCGGGCTCGGCCGCATCGGGTGCTTCCTCAACGGCTGTTGCTTCGGCCGCGCGACCGGATCGTGGATCGGCGTCGTCTTCCCGCAGGGGAGCCCGGCGTGGGTCCAGCACGGCCGGCAGGGGTTGATCGGGCCGAGCGACGCGCCGCTGCCGGTCGTTCCGACGCAGCTCGTCGAGGCCGCGTTCGTCTTCGCGCTGGCGGCCTTTCTGCGTTTCGTGGTCGAGCCGCGCAGGCGCTACGAGGGCCAGGTGTTCACGGTCGGGCTGGCGGCGTACGCCGTCGGTCGAATCGTCCTGGAGACGTTTCGCGCCGATCCACGCGGCGCCGTGCTGGGGATCTCCACCTCGCAGATCGTCGCCGCGCTCGCGCTCGCCGGCGCGTTCGTCCTGCACCGCAGGCTGGCGGCGCGGCCGGACGCCGCGGGGTGAGGGAAACCGGGCGGGCATCCCACTGCATCGCGGCGCAGCACGCACGCCGGCGAGCGGGCCGCCCTGGCGCTTGGCGCCCTCGCGGCCAAGCCCGCCGGCCTGTCACCAAGCCCGCCGGCCGCCAGGACGGGCGGCGACGGCGAGGTTGACGACCTCGCACGGCGGCCCGTATCATCGCACCCGGATGCCCGAGATCAGCCGCTTACCCCCGAACTTCGTCGCACGGCGCGACGACATTGATCACCGCGGAGCACGCAGAGAACACAGAGACCATTCTCTGCGTCCTCTGCGGTCTCTGCGGTTTCTGCGGTGATTCATCGTTTGGTTGCGACGCCGCCGCGCTATGAGCGGCTGCGCCGCGGACGCGCGGCGCGGAAGGTGCCGCCTCTCAAGTAGCCGGAGGGGAGGAGCGATGGGTACGAGAGTGAAGCGGGCTCGCTACGTCCGGGGCTACGTCCTCGAACTGGAGTTCTCGGATGGCTCGTGCGGGCGAATCAACTTCCGGCGCTGGCTGACCGGACGAGCGGGTCTGTTTGCGGCGTTCGAGGATGTCGCCTTCTTCCGGCGCGTCCGGGTGGATGACGAGTCAGGCACGCTGATGTGGCCCAACGGCGTCGACCTGTGTCCCGACGTGCTGCACCATCGGGCCACGGGCGCCGCACTCCCGGGCGCGCGAAGGCGCCAAGCCACGAATACGGCGTAGCCGAACGACCTCGCCCGCCCGGGTGGGTCGGCCGATACCCCCACGGGCCGTGGCCTTTGACTTTTTCCCGCGCGACGGCGCAGGATGCCGCCGTTGAGGCCGCCCCCGGATCTCGCGGGCGCGGCCTGGCTGGAGGGAGCCGACATGCAGTTCACCGGTTTCGCGCCGAATCGAACCATCCTCGCGTTCGCGACCGCCGCCTGCGCCGGTTTCGCGAACGGCGCCGCGGCCCAGCCGCTCATCGAGGTCATGCCCCCCACGGGGGTCGTCGAGGAAGGGGAGACGACCGAGCCGGAGTCGCCCCAGGATGTTCCGCCGGAGGTCCGGGAGGCGCTGCAGCCCGACGTTGCCGGAGACCCCGGCGGCGAGGAGTACGAGCCGCACGATGTCGCGCCGGCGGGCGAGCCCGAGCCGCCGGCCGAGCGTGGCGCGGCGGACGTGGAACTGGCCGCCGCCGAGTCGACCGTCAGGCTCCAGATCCCGGGGCACTACCAGATCAGCGTGTTCGGGCTTGCCGACATGCGGTTGGCGCCCGTCGACGAGTCCCGTGACCGGGTCTACCCGCCGACGCTCGGCCAGGAGATGTACGGCTGGGGCCGCCTGCGGGCGACGCCGGCACTGACGTTCCCCTCGGTGGCGATCAAGGCGCAGTTCGACGTGATGACGGGGATGATCTTCGGGGATTCGTCCGTGGGCGTCGACGCCGCGGTGGAGCCACGGATGCGCGAGGCGCCCTCGGGCCCGGCCGGCGAGAGCGGGGAGCTCGTGGGGATCCGGCCGTTCGATCTCCGCCGGCTCTACGTCGAGTGGGACACCGGCTACGGGATCCTGCGCGCCGGCCAGCAGGCTTCGCAGTGGGGACTGGGCCTGTTGGCCAACGGCGGCGACGCCGACCAGGTCTGGGGGCTCAACCGGTACGGCGACCTGGTCGAACGGATCGCGTTCGCCACCAAGCCGCTGAACACGGTCACGGAGACGTTCCTGCGCGATCTGATCGTGGTGGCCGGCGGCGACCTCGTGTACCGCGACCACCTCGCCGACCTGTGGGAGGGCGACCTCGCCTGGCAGGGGATCTTCGCGCTCCTGTACAAGGAAGACCGGAACAGCGCGGGCGTGTACGTCGCGTACCGCAACCAGACGTTCGACGACGGCGACACGCTCGAAGTGGTCGCCGTCGACGGCGCCTTCGACTGGCTCTTCGACCTGGCGCCGTCGTGGTACCTCCAGGTGGCCGCCGAGGGCGTCGCCGTCATGGGGTCGACCGACGTCGCCAGGTCGATCCAGCGCGACTCGCACGACGTGCAGCAGCTCGGCGGCGCCGTGCGGGCCGCCGTCAAGTACCTCGACACATTCACCGGGCAGATCGAGTTCGGCGCCGCCACGGGCGACTCCAACACGCTCGACGGGCAACTGCTCCGGTTCACCTTCGACCCGGACTACAACGTCGGGCTGCTGATGTTCGAGGAGCTGCTCGCATGGCAGACGGCCCGCGCGGCCACGATGGGCGGGTCCCCGGAACTGGTGGGGGAGCCCCCGCCGGGGCTCGATCTGCTGCCGACCAACGGCGGCGTCGCGGGCGCGCTCTACGTCAACCCGACGGTCCGCTACCGCCCGTGCGACTGGTTCGACGGGGCGCTCGGCGTGCTCTGGGGCTACGCCACCTCGGACCTGGTCAGCCCGTTCGAGCAGAAGGTCTCCGGCGCCCCGCGCAACTACGTCGGAGGCGACTCCGGCCGCCGCAACCTGGGAACCGAGATCGATCTCGCCCTCAACTTCCACGTTCCGTTGCGCATGGTGGCGCTGCGCGCCGGAATACAGGCGGGGTACCTGTTCCTGGGAGAGGCGTTCGCCGACGCGAGCGGCGAGCGCGGCGACGACATCTGGCTGGCCGAGGGCCGGCTGCGGCTGGATTTCTAGGGGCCATGAACGCGATGGAGAAGAAGACGATGATCGGCACGAACGGTCCGAAAGAAGGCAAAAGGCGGGAATGGACTATCAGACGGGCCCTTGCGGCGTGCTGTCTGGCGTCGGCGGTTGCGGCCGCGTGCGACGGCGGCGGCTCGCCCGTGACGCTGGGGCCGCCCGGCAGGAACGCGGGCCAGGGGCCGATCGTCAAGTTCGACCTGTTCGGCCTGCCGCTGCCGGAGGTGCCGTTGCCCAACGACATCGCGACGCGGCCCGATCCGAACTCCCCGACGGGCCGGCGGCTCAACGCCGCCGTGATCGTCGCGCCGACGGAGCTGGAACGCGAGGCGCGGCGGAAGATCGACAAGCTCGACGGCTGGGGCGTCTACGGCGCGGTGAGCGTCGGGTTCACCCACGAGGACAAGGCGCAGGCGCGGCTCGACGTGCTCGACATCAGGCGCTTGCACGCCGGCGACGACTTCGATTTCAGGGACGACGCCGTCTACGTCATCAACGTCGAGCCGTCCTGTCGCGGGCGCCGGTCCGAGTCGGAGTGCGCCGACTACGGCAAGCCGGTCGCGATCGAGCTCGGCGAGGGGAACTTCCCGATCGTCCTGCAGGACCCGGACAGGTACTACGAGAACGACCCGCGGGGGACGACCAGCAACATCCTGTTCGAGACGATCGAGGAAGACGTCAACCCGAGGGACGGCGTACTCCAGCCGGAGGAGGACACCGACTTCGACGGCATCCTGGACCACCCCAACCTCTACCCGGGCGGGACGGACGACGCGGCCGACCTGCTGACGTTCTACGAGTACCAGACCGAGACGCTGATCATGCGGCCGATGATTCCGCTGCGCGAGCGCACCCGGTACGCCGTGGTGCTGACGACGCGTCTGCGGGGCGTCAACGGCCACCCGGTGCGATCGCCGTTCCCGTACTTCCACCACGTCGACCAGGCGGCTGATCTGGCCGATCTCGGGAGCATCCTGGGGCAGTCCGAGTACTACGGCGAAGGAATGGGGCTCGACCAGGTTGCCTTCGCCTGGACGTTCACGACGCAGTCGGTCCGGCAGGACATCATCGAGATGACGAATGGGCTCTACGGGCGGGGAGTCTTCGCCCGCCTGGCGGCCGAGTTCCCGCGGGAGATGTACGTGAACCGGCTCTGGGAGTGCAATCCGTCGTACCCCGGGAGCTGCATCGGCGAGAACGCGCTGCCGGCCAACCTGTATGCGGTGACGGTCGAGGAACTGATGCCGATTCTCAGCGACGTGGCCGAGGAGGCGTTCGGCGTAAGCGCGGACGAACTGGAGCCGCTCCTCCGGACCTACCAGTACGCCAAGCACTTCGTGTTCGGCTGGGTCACGTCGCCCCAGTTCCTCGACAACGACGGCGACGGTTGGGAGGAGGAGGCCTGGGACGTCAACTGGAGGACCGGTCGCGGCAAGCACACCCCGGGTCGCGTGAACTTCGTCGCGGTCGTCCCGAAGGACGAGTACCGGATCAGCTACAACCGGCAGAACGGCAGGCCCGACGATGCGCCGGCCCCCGTCGTCTTCTACGGGCACGGGTACACCGGCTTCCGGATCGAGGGACTCGGCTTCGCCGGCAGCCTTGCGAAGTACGGCCTGGCCACCGTGACATGGGACGCCGTCCACCACGGCACGGGCATGGACGCCACCCTGCGCGACGTGGCGACCGGCATATTCAGCGTGCAGAACCTGCACGCGGCCGGCCACGCGCTGCTCGACGACCGCGCCGTCGACCTCGACAACGACAAGTACGACGGCCGCGGCAGCGACGAGTCCGACCTGCTGCCGCCGCCGTGCGGACGCCGCCCGTGCATACCGACCATGCACTTCGACGTCCCGTTCTCGGGGCGGCAAAGGCTGGACTTCGAGGATCACCTGCCCGGAGGGGACATCAGGAACGACCGCCCGAACGCATGGCTGGGACGGTGGGAGGCCGGCGATCCCGGCAGGTGGACCCCGAACGTGATGTACCAGGACGACCAGGAGGATTCCGC
This sequence comes from uncultured delta proteobacterium, assembly GCA_947085355.1. GTDB lineage: Bacteria > Myxococcota_A > Polyangia > DRWM01 > JAAZOP01 > CAMTWF01. Next base: position 6,311 of record CAMTWF010000047.1, on the reverse strand, counting down.
CGGCGACTTCTGGACCGCCTACGTCTTCCACACGCGCGATGTCGTCCGCCAGTCGGCGCTCGACCTGATCCGCATCATCCACGTCATGGAGGGGTTCGACGGCACGCGCCCGGCGTCGTTCGACGTGGACGGCGACGGCGACACCGACCAGTACGACTTCGACGCCGACGGCACGCCCGACCTGGCCGGCGACTTCGACGGCGACACGCTCGTCGACCTCGGCGGCCCAGGCAACGACTACTACGTCTGGGGCCAGTCGCTCGGCGGCATCATGTCCGGCGTCCTCGGCGGCACCCACCCGTCGATCCACGCCGTCGCACCCGTCGCCGGAGGCGGGGGCCTCGGCGACGTCGGCGTCCGCTCGACCCAGGGCGGCGTCAAGGAGGCCGTCATCCTCCGCATCATGGGCCCGCTCGTCGTCACCGTCCCGGCCAATACCCGGTACGACACTCGTCCCGACCGGAACCGCACCGCCTGCTGCGAAGCCAGCACGTGCGATCCGTCGATCGTATCCCTGCGCTTCATCGTCCCTCAGCAGAACAACACGGGCGAGATCGAGATCGCGTGCCTCAACAGGGGCGCCTCGGAATTCACGATCGCCCCCAGGGACGTCGTCGTCCTGCGGAACATGAACCGGCCGGGGGAGGCCAGGTGCGCCGTGGCGGACGCCGAACGCCGCACGCGGCTCTCGATCCCGTCCGACCTGCACGATCCCCTGGAGATCACGATCTACGACGGCAGCGGTGCGGCCGGCTGGCCCCTGCAGGAAGGGGCCCCCAACTGCAGGGTGGCCGCCGGCGTCACGCCGCGCTCGGTGACCCGCGGGACGGGCGCCGGCGCGAGGGATGTGTTCCGCATCGAGACGTTCGAGGTGCCGCGGCAGACGTTCGAGTGGCACGCGTTCGAGCAGGGCGCCCCGCTGGTGGCGGTCGCCGAGGGATACGGCCTTCGGCGCGGGATGCCCGAGTTCCGCAGGTTCCTGGGGCTGGCGCAGATGATCCTCGACCCGGCCGACCCGGCCGTGTACGCCCCGCACTACAGGAACTCCATGGTCGTCAACACCGTGGGGGACATGAACGTCCCCGTCAGCACCGGGATCGCCATCGCCCGCACCGCCGGCATCCTCCGCTTCGACCGCGACGCCGTGAACCCCGCATGGGAGGACATCGGCGTGGAAGGGGTGCCCCGCAGGCCCGGCGGCCGGACGCCCAACCGCGTCCTGGTGGACACCCACGTGCTGATGGGCCTCGAGCGGCTCGTCCCCTGGCGCGGAACGGCGCCCGAGGGAGCGCTGTTCGACGCGGACGACTTCGCCCAGGGCACCGACGGCTTTGGTCAGCCCAGGCTCCGCCCGGCGCTGCGCGCCTGGCGGTCGTCAAGGCCGGGGGAGGCCTGTTCGGTGATCCCCGACGCGTACGGCGCCCCGCTGCGGGTCGAGTGCCCGGGCGGCGTCTCGTCGCTGGTGCTCCCGTACATCTCCCCGGGCGGCGAGCACGGGTTCGAGCTGCCCGACCCGGATCTGGCGTTCGACGTCAATACGTACATGGTCAACATGATCGGCCGCTACTTCGGGACGCGGGCGCGGGTCATGGAGTACGCCCTCTGCATGCACGACAACTCGTGCTCGTGGATTCCGCCCCTGCCGTTCGGCCCGGACTGGCCATGATCGTCCGGGTGAATGCCGTCCCGCGGCCTATCCTCCTCCTCGCCGCCGCGTGCTGCCTGCCGGCGTCGTGCGGCGAGACGACGCGGGCGCAGGACTGCCGGGCCGGCGTAGTCTTCGAGCCGGGCAACGGCGGCGAGCCGTCCACGTACTGGACGTGCCGCGGCGTCCCCGGGCCGATCCTGGTCGGCGTGGCGAAGAAGGACATCACGCCGGCCGTGGTCGAGGTGATGACGGTCGACGTCGACGGCGACAAGGTCTGGGAGCCGCACGACGGCGACCGGTTCGACGACGTGGACGGCGACGGCGAGTTCGACGCCGTCTGGATCGCGGGTCTCGACAACCCGCGCCCGGCCGCCGGCGTCCACGATCCGATCGAGACGCGCGTCCTCGTGCTCCGGGCCGGCGGCGTCACCGTCGCCATCGCCACCGCCGACGTCATCGGGCTGTTCTACGACGAGACCGAACGGCTCCGCGAAGCCGTCTCGGACCTGAACGTCGACTACGTCGTCGTCGCGTCGAGCCACAACCACGAGGGACCGGACACGCTCGGCCTGTGGGGGACGGATGAGATCACCAGCGGCGTGGATCCGGCCTACCTCGAGCTGGTCCGACGCCGCATCGAGGAGGCGATCCGCGAGGCCTACGCCGGCCTGCGGCCGGCGCGGGTTCGCTACGGCGCGACGACGCCCGGCGAACATGCCGACAAGGGCGTCGCCAACGTCGTGTCCGACAGCCGGGACCCGGTGATCATCAACGAACGGCTCACGACGCTGACCTTCGAGAATCCCGCGGACGGATCCGTCATCGCCACGCTCGTCGACTTCGCCGCACACCCGGAGTACTCCGGCGATCGCGTCGACCTCCTGTCGGCGGACTACGTGTACTGGCTGCGCCGGGGCGTCGAGAGCGGCGTGCGCGAGGGGGCGACGGACCTGCCCGGCGTCGGCGGCACTGCGATCTTCGTCCAGGGGCCGCTCGGGAGCCAGATCGGCCCCGGCCGCGTCGTCGCCACGGGACTCGACGGCGTCGAGCACCGCGGCTACTCCCGCGAGAAGGCCGCGGCCGTCGGGACGCTCCTGGCGGTCGGCGCCCTGCGGGCGATCCGCGAGTCGACCCCGCCCGAGGAGACCATGACGCTGGGCTTCGTCCGGTCGCGCTTCGAGGTCACCATAGAGAACTTCGGCTACCACGCGATGCTCCTCGCCGACGTCTTCCGGCGGAGCGCCCACGGCTACGACCCGACGCGACCGCTCGAACGCGGCAACTACCCGAAGACGTGGACCGAGATCTCGTGGCTGCGGCTCGGCCGCGCCCAGGTCCTGACGTTCCCCGGCGAGCCGTCGCCGGAACTGCTGATCGGCGGGTACGACGGCAGCCACACCCCTTCGATATGGCCGATCGTCGACGAGACCGCGACCAACCCGCCCGATCTGACGCGCCGACCGCCCGGCCCGTACCTGTTCGGCAGGCTGCGAGACCTCGGCGCCGAGTACCCGATGGGCTGGTCCACGACGAACGACATGCTCGGATACCTGATGCCCTCGTACGACTACGAACTCCACCCGGCGGCGCCGTACATCGAGGAGGCGCCGGGCGATCACTACGAGGAGACGAACTCGATCGGGCCGAACGGATGGCCCACGATGGAGGCGGAGTTCGAACAGGTGCTGGCCGGGACCCCGGGGCGATGAACCAAACGGGAAGCTCGGGACCGGGCCGGCGCCGGGCAAGGGAGGAAACGATGGACGGCAAGCGAGTGATTCTTGTTGCAGCGGTCGCGGCTCTGGCGGCGGCCCAGGCGTGCGGGGACGACGACGGCGGGCGGGCCGACGTTGTCGACACCGGAACGGACGGCGATGCGTCGGGAGCGTGCAGGACGCACTCCGACTGCCCCGGCGGGTACTGCATGGAGGGCACGCCGCGCGCGTGCGAGCCGCTGCCGGTCGTCGTCGGCGACATGTCCTGTCTGCGGAACAACCCGCCGCCGGTGCCGGGGGTGGGCGAGGTGACGGTGACCGCGCACATCGAGGACTTCGAGGACGACACGCCGGTCGCGGGGGCCGTCGCCGAACTCTTCTTCGACGGCGTCGTGGACGAGACGCCGGACATGGTCCTGGATCCGACGAACGCCGCCGGGGAGGTGCCGGGCGTCGCCGGCATTCCCCGGGACCGCTTCATCGCCTACAGGGTGCGCGGCGGCAGGCTCCCGAGCGGCGTGACGATCAAGACGACGATCGAGTACGACCAGGAGACTCCGGTCGCCGACGGCGGCCGGTTGACGCTGCTGTCGGTGTCGGATCGCACGTACCGGCTGATCCAGACGGTTCTGGGCATCCGCCCGACGCCGACACGCGGGGTGCTGGCCGGCGAGTTCCAGGACTGCAACGGGGACCCGGTGGAGGGCGTCATCGTGCGGCTCGTCGACGCCGCCGGCAGGGACTGCCACGATATCAACGACCACGAGTGCTACTACCGGTACTTCGACGAGGAGTATCCGGCCAGGCTGGAGAACCAGCCGCATTCGAGCGCCGACGGTCTCTACGGCGCGGTCGAGGTGCCCCGGGGCGAGTGGACGATCGAGATCCTCGGCCGGTTGTCGGCGACGACCGAGATCGAGGTGCTCGGCGCCAAGCGGATCCTCGCGACGGACGACGCGATCGCGATCGCCAACGTCGGTCCGCTGGCGGAGTAGGCCGGCGTGCGCGCGGGGACCCTGGCGGCGGTTGCGGTCGCGGCCTGGGCGGCCGGCGCCGCGGCGAATGAGATCGCCGGCCCGGACGAAGCCGTCGTGGTGGTGGAGGACCCGAGCGGCTCCGCCGCGAGGGTCCGTGGGGGTCCGGGGGGCGGTGAGGCGCGAAGCGCCGAACAGCCCCCCGGTGAAGAGGACGGCGGAGATCTGCTCGACGTCGGCCTCGACGGCTACTACCGCGCTCGGGCCTACGCCGTGGGAAACGTCCTGTACATCCACGAGGCGGTCGCCCGGAGCCAGTACTACCTGACCCAGCGCCTCCGGCTACAGCCGGTCGTGTCGTACGGCGACTACGCGAAACTGCGCGTGACCGTCGATTGCCTCGACAACGTCGTCTGGGGGGACAACGCCGGCCTGGCGAGCACCCCGCTGTTCGCCTCCGATCCGTCCCTGACCGGCTTGACGGGGTCGGAAGTGCCCTACGTCCTGCTCCGCCACGCATGGATCGAGGCCGACGTGCGCCTCGGGATCGTCCGCGTGGGTCGCCAGCCCTCCCACTGGGGCCTCGGACTGCTGACCGATGCCGGCGAGGGGTTCGACGACGACTTCGGCGACAACCGGTACGGCTCGTCGTACGACCGCGTGCTCTTCGCCACCATGCCGATCTCCGTCGGCCGGGCGATCGCCGGGTTGGACCCCGGCGAGACGCCGCTGATCCTCGCCGTCGCCTACGACAAGCTGGTCGAGCAGCCGCTGGACGAGGGGAGCACCCGGCCGAACTACGAGTCGGCCTGGCTGGCCGACAACGAGGACGACGTCGACCAGTGGACCGTCGCGCTGGCCTGGAAGCAGGACGGCCTCGACCTCCTGGCGCCGACCGACTCGATCTCCGCCGGCGTCTACTTCGTCTACCGCGACCAGGCGTCGACCCGGTCGAAGATCTACATCGTCGACGGCTTCTTCAAGCTGCACCTGCACGACTTCTTCGCCGAAGGCGAGGCGCTCTGGATCGGCGGCACGAGCAGCGCGATACCGCTCGGCCCCGAACAGCCCGACGGCCTGTACGCGGAGAAGGAAGCCGACATCCTCGGCTGGCTGGTGCGCGCCGGCTGGCGGCCCGGAAGATGGACGATCAAGGTGGAGGCCGGATACGCCTCGGGCGACGACGACCCGAACGACCGCGAGTTCACCGGCATGGCCCTGCACCCCGACGTGAACGTCGGCCTGCTCATGTACGAGGAGCTGCTGGCGGAACTGACGCGCGCCGCATGGGTGGACAACGACGGGATGTGGTCGAAGGGCGGCGTGTACAACTCGCATTACCTGATGATCACCGGCATCGTCGAGCCGATCGACGGGCTCGATATCCTGCTGGGCGTGCTGTCGGCATGGGTCGACAAGCCCGACGGGGCGATCCTGCTGAACGACGGATGGTTGGGCACCGAGATCGATCTGGCCGTGCGGTACCGCTTCCACGGCGACACGATCCGCGCCGTCCTGGAAGGCGGCTGGCTGCGCCCGGCCAACGGGCCGCTCGACCTCGCCGAGGCCTGCCTCCCGAACACCGTCTGCCTAGCGAACACCGACATGTGGACCGTGCAGAGCCGGATCGCCTTCGTCTTCTAGGTCGGTGTTCGGGCGACCGGTTGCGTTGCCCCTTCCCGAACCGCTGATCCCGAACCCCGAATCCCTGGTATGCTCGGCGCCGATGGACGAGCCGCTGATCGCAGTCGTCGACCGCGTCCGCCCTGCCGTCCCGGTCCCCGTTGCCGTTGCCGTTGCCGTTGCCGTTGCCGTCGCCGTCGCCGCCTGCCTGCCGGCAGGCAGGTCGCCGTCGCCGAAGACTCGACTACCGGGAAGTCGTCACATTGCCATCTTGACCGGCATCGACACGATCCGGCGGAGCAGCGTCTTGCCCCGAGCGAATGTCGACTCATCGACCATCCCGAGCGCCCT
>CAMTWF010000046.1:0-55365 GCA_947085355.1 uncultured delta proteobacterium | reverse complement strand
GGTGACCAATATCGTCGCGCCGTGCGACGATGAACGCCTACCCGTTCAAGATGAACGCCTACCCGTTCAAGATGAACGCCTACCCGTTCAAGATGAACGCCTACCCGTTCAAGATGAACGCCTACCCGTTCAAGATGAACGCCTACCCGTTCAAGCGGTTCGACGAGGCGGGCGTCGAGGATGCGCTGGATCGGTAGGGATCGGTTGTCGGTTGGAAGCGATCGCTACGCGGGTCCGGGGTCGAGGCCGCGCAGGCGAACGTGGCCCGCCATCGCCTCCAGCAGACGTTCGGCCTGCGCTACCGCTTCCGTCGCATCGGGCTCGTCGAGCGTGCTGAACAGCGAGTAGTCGCCGTTGTCCCGCTCGTCCTTGAGCCGCGAGAGGGCGCGGCCGAGATCGCGCGGCACGATCCCGGGCTCGATGAACGTTCGGCCGAAGAGCATCTTGAGGCCCTCGTGCGACGACGCGGACACGCCTTCCACGCGCAGCGCGGCGTCCACAGCGTGGTACGCGGCGTAGTAGGCGCGGGCGGCGGCTTCCTCCCAGTCGCCGGCCGCGAGTTCGCGGCGGGCCGCGGCGAGCTTGCGCCGCGCCTTGGCGAACGCCAGCCGCACGTGCTCGGTCAGTTCCGCGGAGGCCACAACCGAACCTCGTCCCGATCGAACGCCTGCCAGAAGGGGAGTCCGCTGGTCCGGAGCCGGTCGAATTCGTCGAGCGGGAGCACCTTGGCCGACAGGTCGACGCGGTGGTCGGCCAGATAGTCGCCGACGACGGCCCAGACCGCCTGCTTGAGGGCAGGGTCGCGGCGTCTCACGACGACCAGGAGATCGAAGTCGCTCGCGGGGTCCGCCTCGCCACGGGCGCGCGAGCCGAACAGACTGAGGCGGACGAGTTCATCGCCCAGAGCGGTCCGGAACGCCCCGGGGAGTCTCTCGATCACCGCCTGTTCCGTCAGGTACCCGTGCACGGCGACCATCCTAGCCTTCGAACGGCGGTGTGGCAAGCCGCGAGACGCGATCGGGTGCATTCCCTCGAGTGATCGGACACAGCAGCACCCGGCGCCGCAGCAAGCTGCGGCGCAAGAAAGCGGCGGCCTGTCTGCCGGCAGGCAGGCAGGCAAGCCGCCGCACTGCGAAGGAACTCGCGCGCAAGTGACCGCGATCCTTGGACCGCGCAAGCTCCATTCCTCGGGGTCCGCCGAAGGCGGATGGGGATCTCCAGAGGCTCCGCCCCACGGCCACGACCACCAGCTCCCACCGCCGGCCGACTGCCGACTGCTTGTCGCTCTCCGCGGGGCATGCTACGAATACGATCGTGAGTTCCCCGGCCCCGCGTCACGCCACGTACGAGGACTTGTTCCGGTTGCCTGATCACGTAGTAGGCGAGATCGTGGATGGCGAACTGATCGCGAGCCCTCGTCCTGCGCCCCGCCACTCGTGTGCGGGAGCGGGGCTCATCGGCAATCTTTTCGGGCCGTTCCACGTCGGTTCCGGCGGGCCCGGCGGCTGGTGGATCTTGGGGGAACCGGAGCTGCACCTCGGCCCCGACGTCCTCGTCCCCGACATTGCCGGCTGGAAGCGCGAGAGGATGCCGGTGTTTCCCGACGTCGAGTTCCTCGAACTCGCCCCCGACTGGGTCTGCGAGGTCCTGTCTCCCCGTACGATGCGTCTCGACCGGGTGCGGAAGCTGCCGATCTACGCTCGTGCCGGTGTTGCGCACGCGTGGCTCGTCGACCCCGTGGCCCGGACGCTCGATGTGCTGCGGCTGCACGGCGCCAACTGGCTGCTCGTCGCCACGTTCGGCGCGGACGACAAGGTGCGGGCGGAGCCGTTCGATGCCGTCGAGATCCCGCTGGCCACGCTGTGGATCGAGGGGGCGCCCGACGGCGCGTGAGCCGGACGGCTGTTCACTGCACCGCGAGAACGGCCGACTAGTGTGCGTGGCCCGCGTGACCCTGGGCGCCCTGACCGTGCCCGGCGTGGTCGCAGGGCCGGCCGCACCCCTCGCGATGGGCGCCGGACAGGTACTTCGCGGGGTCGGCGAGGAACTTGGGCGGACAGTGGGGGCAGCAGAAGAGGCGGATCTGTCCTTCATGCTGCACGGCAGGCGTGTCGGCCGTCACCGTGAACGGGTGGCCGGAGACCGGACAAGTGGCGGTCTGGCCGACGCGATCCGGCGCCAATTCGGCGGCCGTCTTCACCTCGGCGGCCGCGACGGCCGGCTGGGCCGCAAGCGGAGCGGCCGGGCTCGGCTGGGCCGCGGGAGGCGTTCCCGCGCCGCCTTGCGGAGATGCTTCGGCCGGCACCGGCTCCAGGAACATGCCGCACTTCGGGCAGCGCCCCGGCCCCTGCTGGAAATAGGCGCACTCGGCGACCATCGGGCACCGGAACGTCCCCGCGTCCGGGCACGTTCCGCCGGGACAAGTCGCCGGATCGCCGGCCGTGAGCGTCGGAGCGGGAGCCGCCTGGCCGGTCTGCGGGGGCGTCGTCTCGGCCTTCTTGCACGCGGCGGAGCCCGCCGCGAAAACGGCCGCCATGGCGCCAACGATCACTCTTGCTCGAACGTTCATCTTCCCTTCTCCTTTCCGTCGCGGAACGGCATCGCGTCCGCGACGCGCTGTGGACGGGCCGGGCCCGTCACGTTCCTGCCGCCGCCGGGTCCGTCGACGCGTCCGGCGGCGCATCCAGGCGCAACGGGTCGTCGAGCCACCTGCGGCCGACGACGCGCGCGCGCACAAAAACGCCGGCGGCGACCAGCACGGTCGCGCCGGCGACCGAAACAAGCCAGGGGGCCGGGATGTTCCCGCGCCACCACGGCGAGAGCAACGCGAGGGCGACCAGCCCCCCCGCGACGGCGAGACACGCTAGCATGAAAGCGGTGCGGCGCCACAGGTTGCGCAGTTCGAGGTCGCGCCAGATCGTGTACACCGACGGGATGATCACCAGCGTCAGGATCGTGGACGACAGCAGGCCGCCGACCATCGGGGCGGCGATGCGCTTCATCACGTCGGCGCCGGTCCCTTGGGACCACAACAGCGGCAGGAGTCCGATCGTCGTCGGCAGCACCGTCATCAGCTTGGGCCGCACGCGTCGGATCGATCCCTCGGCGTGGGCCTCCATGATGTCCGGCACGCCGCGCATCAGGCCGGCCTTGCGACGGTGGAAGTAGGCGTCGTCGATGTACTGGATCATCACCATCCCGGTCTCCGCGCCGAGCCCCATGAGCGCGATCAGCCCGACGAACACCGCGGTCGACATCCTGTAGTCGGCCAGGTACAGGAACCAGATCGCCCCGACGGCGGCGAACGGGAGCGACGCCAGCTTCAGCACCGTCTGCGTGACGCCCTTGAAGCTGAGGTAGACGAAGGCGACGATGAGGACGAACGTCAGCGGCAGGACGTAGGCGAGCCGGTCCCACATCTGCTCCATCAGCTCGTACTGTCCGGTCCACAGGAGGCTGATGCCCGGATGGTCGCCGAGGTTCTCCCGGACGGCGCGCTTGGCGTCCGCGACGTAGCCGCCGACGTCCCTTCTGGTCTCGTCGACGTCCACGTACACGTAGGCCGCCAGCGATCCGTTCTCGCTCTTGATCATCGGCGGGCCGTCGGTGACGCGGATGTCGGCTATCTGGCCGAGCGGGATCGGCGGGGCATTCGGGCGTCCGACGGGGATGTCGGCGATCGCGGCCGGGTCCGACCGGAAGTCCTGCGCCAGCCTGACCAGGATCGAGAACCTGCCGCGGCCCTCGACCGTGGTCCCGACCCGCATGCCGCCGATCGCCATCTCGACGAGCGCGTGCACATCCTCGACGCTCAACCCGTGGCGGGCGATCTCGGCCCGCTTCGGCACGATGTCGAGGTAGTAGCCGCTCGATACGCGCTCGGCGATCACCCCGCGGGTGCCGTCGACCGTCTTGAGGATCGCCTCGAGGTGCTCGGCCACGCGGGAGATCTCCTCCAGCGACGATCCGAGCACCTTGATGCCGACGGGGGTCCGCACGCCCGTCGTCAGCATGTCGATGCGGGTCTTGATCGGCGGGGAGAGCGAGTCGACCCAGCCCGGCACGTTCAGCGCGTCGTACATGAGCTGCTTGAGTTCCTCGGTGGTGATCGGCCGTTCCTCGGGCCAGATCCCGCCGAGCGGCCCGGCGAGGAAGTTTGGGGCCCACGACGAGTACCAGCGTTCCTCCTTCACCCTGCGCCACTGGTCTCGCGGCTTGAGCGTTATGACGGTCTCGATCATGTCGAGCGGCGCGGGGTCGGTGGACGTGGTGGACCTGCCGACCTTGCCGTAGACCGACACGACCTCGGGGAACGACTTGAGGATCCGATCCTGTTCGATCATCGACCTGCGGGCCTCCTCGATCGAGACGCCCGGCAGGGTGGTCGGCATGTACATGAGCGACCCTTCGTCCAGCGGCGGCATGAACTCGCTGCCGAGCCTCGGAACGAGTGGAGCGGTTGCGGCCATGATGCCGATCGCCGCCAGCACGGCGGCATACCTGTGGCGCAGGACGAAGTGGATGAGCGGCCCGTAGCCGGCGATCAGGACCCGGCTGATCGGGTTGCGGGCCTCGGGCGTGATCCGGCCGCGGACGAACCACACGACGAGCGCCGGGGCCAGCGTGACGGTCAGGATGGCGGAGAAGAAGAGGGCGAACGTCTTGGTGTAGGCCAGCGGCGAGAAGAGCCGCCCGGCCTGGCCGGTCAGAGTGAAGACCGGCAGGAACGACACGGTGATCATGAGCTGGCCGAAGAAGATCGGCCGGCCGACCTCGGCCGCCGCCGCCGCGATCGCGGCGACGCGCGACACCCCGGGCGGACGCTGTTCCAGGCGCTTGTGGGCGTTGTCCAGGAGCACGATCGACACGTCCGTCATGGCGCCGATGGAGATCGCGATGCCGCCGAGACTCATGATGTTCGACGAGATGCCGAGGAGCGCCATGGGGAGGAAGGCGAGCAGGAGGGCCACGGGGAGCGCGATGATCGGGACCAGGGCGCTGCGGAAGTGCATGAGGAAGACGATGATGACCGCGGAGACGACCAGCATCTCCTCGATGATCGTCTCCTTCAGCGTGTCGATGCTCCCGAGGATGACGTCCGATCTGTCGTAGACGACCTTCAGCCGGAGGCCGGGCGGGAATCCCTTCTCGACCTCGGCGATCCGTTTCTTGACGCGTTCGATCACCGCCAGCGCGTTCTCGCCGTGGCGCATCACGACGATGCCGCCGACGGTCTCGCCCTCGCCGTCCAGGTCGCCGGCGCCGCGGCGCATCTCCGGGCCGACGCGCACCATCGCCACGTCGCGCACCAGCACCGGAGTGCCCATGCCGTCCGTGCCGACCACCGCCGCCTCGATGTCCTCCACGCCGCGGACGTACCCGCGCCCGCGGACCGCAATCTCCCGCCCGCCGCGCTCGATCACGCGCCCGCCGACCTCGGCGTTCGACCCGCCGACGGCCTTGGCGACGTCGTGCAGCATCATCCCGCGCGCGTGGACCTGGTGCGGGTCGACGAGCACCTGGTACTGCCGCTGGAACCCCCCCACCGACGCCACCTCCGCAACCCCCTCGACGCTCTCCAGCCAGTACCGCAGCGTCCAGTCCTGGAAGGCGCGTATCCCGCCGAGATCCATTTTGCCGGTCTCGTCGACGAGCGCGTACTGGAACACCCACCCGACGCCGGTCGCGTCGGGCCCCAGCGTCGGGTTCACCCCGTCGGGCATGTTCCCCTGGATCCGCGAGAGGTACTCCAGCACCCTCGAACGCGCCCAGTAGATGTCGGTGCCGTCGTCGAACAGGACGTAGACGAACGACATGCCGTACATCGAGTACCCACGGACCGCCTTCGCCCGCGGCATCGCCACCAGCGCCGACACGATCGGGTACGTGACCTGATCCTCCACCAGGTCCGGCGACCGGCCCATCCATTCGGCCCGCACGATCACCTGCGTGTCCGACAGGTCGGGAATCGCGTCGAGCGCCAAGAACCGGAGCGACGCCGCGGCCGCCAGCGCCACGATGCCGACCGACAGCACCACCGCGATGCGGTTGTGCGCGCACCACAAGATGAGCCGCTCGAGCAGCCCGTCCCGCCTGCCGGTCGTCGCCTCGCTCACCGCCCGTGCCCTTCCCCGTGTCCCTCGCTTGCAGTCGTGGACGTGGACGTGGACGTGGGCGCCGTCGTGGTCGTGGGTTCGCCCGTCGCCCCCGCGCCGTGTCCCTCGTGGGCCCCGGCCGCCCCGGAGCCGCGCAGGCGACTCTCGGAATCGACCAGGAACGTGCCCGACGCCACGACGATCTCTCCGGGCTCCAGGCCGGACCGGATCTCCACGCGGCCGCCCGATGTCCGCCCCACGACCACCGATCGCGGCGCGAATTCGGCCGGTCCCGTCTGCACGAACACGTGGGCGCCGCGCCCGGTGTCGACGACGGCGTCGTACGGCACCGACGGCGCGTCCACGGCGGCCCCGAGGATGCGCACGGAGGCCCACATGCCGGGGCGCAGGGCCATGTCGGGGTTCGGGATCTCGATGCGCACCCGCAGCGCGCGGGTCATCTCGTCGACCACCGGGTCCAGGAAGGTCACCCGACCGTCGAACCGGCGGTCGCCGGTCGCCGGCGTCGTCACCTCGGCGGCGTTCCCGACCGCCATTCCGGCGATGTCCCTCTCATAGACGTCGGCCCACACCCACACGACCGAGAGGTCCGCGATCTCGAAGAGCCGCATCTGGGGCTCCACGAAGGCCCCGTCGACCACCATCTTCTCGATCACCCAGCCGGACACCGGCGCGCGGATCGGCACGGCGACCCGCGGGCGGCCGGAACGCACGACTTCATCGATGACGTCGTTGGGCACGCCGAAGACGAGCAGCCGCTGCCGGGCGGCGTCGGCGAGCGCGCCCATGGGGTCGCCGATCGCCGCCGGGCGCAGGCGCCCGCCGCGGCCGGACAGCGCGACCAGCTCCTGCTGCGTCTGCAGGATCTCCCGGCTGAACAGGTCGAGCAGGGGTTGGCCGGCCTCGACGCGCTGCCCCGCCTGGTTGACGTGCAGCGCGGCGATCCAGCCCATCACGCGCGAGTGGACCCTCGCCAGCCGCGTCTCGTCCGCCTCGACCCTTCCCACCGTCAGCACCTCGTCCGCCAGCCGGGTCACCTCGACCCGTGCCGTGCGGATTCCGCCGCGCTGCACGAACGTCTCGGGGATCGTGACGGGCGCCAAGCCTGGGGGAGCGCCGCCGGGGGCGTGGTCGGTGGGGCCCCTCGCCGGAGCGGGCTCTTCCTTGACGAGCGCCATTCCGCAGATAGGGCAGTCGCCGGGACGGTGTTGACGGATCTGCGGGTGCATCGGGCAGATCCACACGTCGGCGGCCGCCGCGGGGGGCGCCGTGTCCTTGACGAGCGCCATTCCGCAGATAGGGCAGTCGGCGGGATGGTCCTTCACGACGTCGGGGTGCATCGGGCAGATGTAGCGCGCGGCCTGGTCATCCTGGTGCTGGTGGTTCGCGAACAGCCCCGAGTCCATCAGACCCATCACCACGACCGCGGCGCCGACCACCAGAATCAACGCGAACTGGACTGCGGCGAGGGTCCGCCAGACCCGTGGAGGAAGGCCGGAGGCTACGGTCGTGCCGGTCGTGGACGTGGACGCGGACGCGGGTTCGGGCGGCGGTGCGGTCTCAGTCTCGGGCGTGGGCGTCGGCTCCGGCTCGGGCGTCGTTTCCGGCGCGGTCCCCTCGTTTCCCGGTGCGTTCGGCGTGGAGTCGTTGTCGGTCATGGCCGGACCTCCGCGGATGCGATCTGTTCGGCGACCGGGCGGGCGACGACGCGATCGACCCGGGCGCGGATTGCGAACGTCTCGAACACGTAGCGCACCAGCAGCCTGCGTATCTCCAGCACGCGGGCCTGGAGGTTCAGTATCGAGTCGAAGTCGCCCGTGCCCGACAGGTAGGCCGTCTCGGCGGATCGTGCGGCGCCGCGCAGGATTCGGATCACGCCGCGGCTCGCCTCGATGCCGGCGACCGCCTGGTCGTGGGAAGCGGCCAGCGTGCGCAGCGCGGCGCCGATCGACAGTCCGAGCGCGTCGGCGTCGGCGCGGACCATCCTCGCCTGCGCCCGCGCCTCGGCCTCCATGCCTCGGTACCGGCCGGGCGAGAGCCACGGGATCGGGATCGACGCGCCGAGCATGAAGGCCACCGGCGGCATGTCGCCGCCGATGCGCTGCTGGATCCCGGCCTCGAGCATCAGGTCCGGAACACGCTCGTCCCCGGCCGCCAGCGCCGCGGCCTCGGCCTGTCTGCCCAGCGCGTCGAACGCGGCGAACTCGGGCCGGTTCGCGAGCGATTCCGCCAGAAGGTCCTCCGTGTCCGCCGGCGTCGGCGGCTCGAAGGCCGACAGGTCGATCGGCGCCGGGTCCACGACGGTCTCGTGCGGCTCCAGCGCCGCGGCTGCTGCGATCATCGCTCGCGCCGCCAGCGCCATCGCCTCGGCCATTCGCCGGTCGCCCTCCAGCATCGCGATCTCGGCCCGCGCCCGCATCGTGTCCGCGGCGGTGCCCATGCCGGCGCCCGAGGCGTACGCCGCAGCCGCGATCCCGGCCATCCGGCGCATCGTTCTTTCCTGATCGTCGATGACCGCGCGTTCGGCCAGCGTCCGCGCCAGCTCGACGTAGGCGAGTCGGATCTCCAGCACGATGTCCAGCTCGACGGAGGCGGCCTCGGCCCGCACCGCGTCCACGGCCGCCTCGGCCGCCTCCCTGCGGCGTTCGAGCACGTCCGTGAGCGGGAACATCTGGCTCACCATGTACTGGATCTCCCAGTCGCCCATCGGCGTGCCGGGCCAGTCCATCGCGCGAATCC
The DNA here is from genome assembly GCA_947085355.1 of uncultured delta proteobacterium. Classification (GTDB taxonomy): domain Bacteria; phylum Myxococcota_A; class Polyangia; order DRWM01; family JAAZOP01; genus CAMTWF01. The sequence goes on along the minus strand of CAMTWF010000046.1, from coordinate 46,510 downwards.
CGACGACCGGGACCGGGTAGGCCGACACCTGATCCGGCATCGCCCGCGCCATGTCCACGCGGGCCTCGGCCGCGCGGATCATCGAGGCGCGCAGCAGCGCGGCGCGCAGGACCTCGGCGAGCGTCATGACGGCGACGGCTTCGGTGTCCGCGGCCCGGCCGCCCGGATCGGCGGCGTCGGAAACGGAGCCGGCTGCATCGGTCTCCTCCGTGTCCGCCGCGGCACGACCGGCCGCCGGCAACACCAGAACCGCCGCCGCCGTCCACAACGGCAACAAGCGAGGGACTCCGCCGGGCAACCTGGACATGCCGCTTCCGCGTTCCGCTCCCTTCCCCGTCACGCCCCGAGCGCCGATAAGTAGCACGGTTCGTGCCAGGGGGAGTCGAAGGTCGGTAACCGTTCACCCCCCGTAACCGTTCACCCCCTGTGGGGCCAACCCGTGAACGAGCCCGAGCCCGATCGCCGACGCCTACGCCCACGCCTTCCTCCTCCTCGAAACCGGGCTCGGGCGCGGGCTCGGGCGCGTTCACGGGATGGCAGGCGAGGGTGAACGGTTACCGATTGCGGACTATTCGGCGGCGCGGTGACGGCTATCCTGCAACTTCCTGTTGCCTGCGGGCCGACGGGTCGGTGAGAATGCCCCGGGGCGGTAGGCCGGTGAAGGAGCAGCGTGGTGAAGGAACGAAGGGAACGTCCGCCGCGGCCGAGCCTCTTCCTGCGGTTCCTGGGCGTCGTGGAGCGCCTGGGCAACCTGCTGCCCCACCCGGCCACGCTGTTCGCCTTGTTCTCCGTGGCGATCGTCGTGCTGTCGGCCGTCGCGGCGGCGACCGGCGTGGCGGCCACGCATCCGGGCACGGGCGAGCCGATCCGTCCGGTCAGTCTGCTGACCATCGAGGGGCTGCACCGTATTCTCGGCAAGATGGTCTACAACTTCACGAGCTTCGCCCCGCTGGGGACGGTCCTGGTGGCGATGCTGGGCATCGGACTGGCGGAGAGCACCGGGCTGATCCGCGCCGCCCTCAAGCTGATGGTCACGTCGGCGCCACGGCGCCTCCTCACCTTCCTCGTGGTCTTCTCCGGCGTGCTCTCGAACATGGCCAGCGAGATCGGATACGTGCTGCTGGTCCCGCTGGCGGCGACGATCTTCCTCTCGGTGGGCCGCCACCCGCTGGCGGGCGTGGCCGCCGCCTTCGCCGGCGTGTCCGGCGGCTACAGCGCCAACCTCCTCCTCGGCACGATCGATCCCCTGCTCGCCGGCATCTCCCAGGAGGCGGCGCGGATCATCGTGCCGACCTACGAGGTCAATCCGGCCTGCAACTACTACTTCATGGCGGCGTCCACCTTCCTCATCGCGTTCGCCGGAACCTGGGTCACGGAACGGTGGATCGTCCCGAGGCTGGGCGAGTACGAGCCCCAGGACGGCGGCCCTTCGGAGCGGGATGCGGCCTGCGGGATGGAGGGGCTCTCCGCGGCCGAGAAGCGTGGGCTGCGCTGGGCGCTTGTTGCCGGCCTGGTCTTCACCGGGATCGTGTTGTGGGGCGCGATACCTTCGGGCGGATTCCTGCGCAATCCCGAGACGGCGGGCCTGCTCGACTCGCCGCTGCTCACCAGCGTGGTGGCCTTCATCCTGCTGGGCGCCTTGGCGACCGCGATCGCGTACGGGATCGGCGCCGGAACGATCCGGAACGACAACGACGTCGCAAAGGGGATGGGGAAGGCGATCGAGACGCTCGGCACCTACATCGTGCTGGTCTTCTTCGCCGCGCAGTTCGTCGCGTACTTCAATTGGTCCAACCTGGGACTCATCCTCGCCGTCAAGGGGGCGGACACGTTGAGGGCATCCGGGCTCGGCGACGTGCCGCTCATGTTGGCCTTCGTCCTCCTGTCCGCCTCCATCAACCTGGCGATCGGGAGCGCCTCCGCCAAGTGGGCGCTCATGGCCCCGATCTTCATCCCGATGTTCATGCTGATCGGCTACACGCCCGAGTTCGTCCAGGCCGCCTATCGGATCGGGGACAGCTCGACCAACATCATCTCCCCCATGATGTCCTACTTCGCCCTGATCGTGGCCCTGGTCCAACGATACGTCCCGAAGGCCGGCATCGGCACGATGATCTCGCTGATGCTCCCCTACACGCTGGTCTTCCTGGCCGTCTGGGCCCTGCTGCTGGTCGCCTGGATCCTCCTCGGACTGCCCGTGGGCCCGGGCGCAGGGATGTACATGCCGCAGGCGTAGCCGTTCACGTCCACGATAGGAGGGGGCCCCCGTGAAACGGTTGCCGCCGCGCGTCTTGACACACCCGATCCGCCCGCCTAGGGTGCGGTGAATCGTGGTTCAGGGGGAACCGGCTTGCGGGCTTCGATCGTGCGGAACCGGACGGGCGACAAGCGGGAGAGGATCCTCGAGGCAGCCGTGCGCGTCTTCGCGCGCAAGGGGTTCTTCCTGAGCAGGGTGGCCGAGATCGCCGCAGCGGCCGGCGTGGCGGACGGGACGATCTACCTCTACTTCAAGAACAAGGACGACCTGCTCATCTCGATCTTCGAGGATCGGATCGACGCGCTGTGCGATGCGGTCGAGGCGAAGCTGGCCGGCATCGCGGACCCGGCGGAAAAGCTGCGGCGGATCATCGACATTCAACTCGGCATCGTGGCCGAACACCGCGATCTGGCCGAGGTGCTTACGATCAACCTGCGGCAGTCGAGCCGGTTCCTCAAGCAGTACGCCGCCCCCAAGTTCAACCGTTACCTCGACGTCATCGCCGGCGTCGTGTCCGAGGGGCAGGATGCGGGCGTGTTCCGCAGGGACGTGCCGCCGCGCCATTTCGCCCGCGTCCTGTTCGGGGCGCTGGACGGGATGACGCTGACGTGGGTCATCGGGAAGGGCGCGCCGGAGCGGCTGGAGAAAGCGGCCGCGTCGGCGGCGACGATCCTCATCGAGGGGATCCGCGAGCGAACGAGTGGGGCGCCGAGGGCGTCCGCGAAAGGAGGTGCGACGTGAAGATACTGGTTCCGGTCAAGCGGGTCGCGGACCCGGACAACGCCAACAAGGTCAAGATCGCTCCGGACGGGAAGAAAGTGACGTCGGAGGGGCTCGAATGGAAGCTCAACCCCTTCGACGAGTACGCCGTCGAGGCGGCGCTGCGGATCACCGAGAACGCGGCCGGCGGACCACGCCTCGGCGAGGTCGTCGTCGTGACGATCGGGCCAGCCGAGGCCAGGCAGCAGGTAACGCAGGCGCTGGCGATGGGCGCGGATCGCGCGATCCTCGTCGAGGCGCAGGACGAGGCGATAGACGCCGCCGTCGTCGTGGACGTGCTCGAGAAGATCGCGGCGGCCGAGAAGCCCGACATGATCCTCACGGGCAAGCAGGAGGTCGACGGCGACTCCAACCAGGTCGCACAGATGCTCGCCGCGCGCCTCGGATGGCCCCAGGCGACGTTCGCCGGCCGGATCGTCACCGACCAGGCGCTCAAGACCGCCACCGTCTGGCGCGAGGTGGACGGCGGCGCGGCGCGGGTGAAGGTGACGTTCCCGGCGGTGATCTCCGTCGACGTGAGGATCGTCGGTCCCGCGGCGGTCAAGAACGGCAACACCCCCGCCGACAAGGACTACGCCGACGGGCCGAGGTACCCGTCGCTGCGCGGGATCATGGCCGCCAAGAAGAAGCCGTTCGACCAGAAGAAGCTGGCCGACTTCGGCGCGGGGGCCGTTCGGATCGAGCACCTGACGTTCGAGCCTCCGCCGGCGCGGAAGGCCGGCGTCAAGGTGCCCGATGTCGAGACGCTGGTGCAGAAGCTCAAGAGCGAGGCGCGGGTGATCTAGAGGAGGAGTCCATGGCATCTGTTCTGGTCGTAGGCGAGCTGTTCGATGGGAAGGTCCGCAAGGCTACGCTGTCGGCAGTGACGTTCGCGCGGCAGGTCGAGGGCGCCGTCGGCGGCGGGTTCGACATCCTGCTGCTCGGGCGCGGGGCGAAGGCCGCGGCGCCCGACTTGGCCGGGTTCGGCGCCGGCAAGGTGATGGCCGGGGAGCCGGGCGGGGAGACGGCCGAGTGGACGGCGCCGGCGGTCTGCAAGGTCGCTTCCGGCGGGTACAAGATCGTCGTCGCCGCCGCCACCGCCGCGGGCAGGGACCTGTTGCCGCGCGTGGCGGAGCACCTCAAGGCGGGAATGGCCAGCGACGTCGTCGCCGTCCGGAACGACGGCGGGACGCTCGTGTACACGCGGCCGATGTACGCCGGCAACGTCATGGCGCACGTGAAGGTCACGACGCCCGTCCACGTGATCACGGTGCGGCCGACCGAGTTCGAGCCCGCGTCGCCGGCCGGCGGCGCATCGCCGGTCGTCGATGCGCCCGCGGCCGACCCGGAGAAGGCGGCGGCGAACGTCGTGTTCGAGGCGTTGGAGAAGGTGACGTCGGCGAGACCCGAGCTGACCGAGGCGCGCGTCGTCGTGGCCGGCGGCCGCGGCCTCAAGAACGCCGACAACTTCAAGCTCGTCGAGCAGCTCGCCGATCTGTTCGGCGGCGCCGTCGGCGCGACCCGCGCCGCCGTCGACGCCGGCTTCTGCCCGAACGATCTCCAGGTCGGCCAGACGGGAAAGATCGTGGCCCCCGATCTGTACATCGCCGTGGGCCTCTCGGGCGCCCTTCAGCACTTGGCCGGCATGAAGAGTTCGAAGGTGATCGTGGCGATCAACAAGGACCCCGAGGCCCCGGTCTTCGCGGTGGCCGACTACGGTCTCGTCGGCGATCTGTTCCAGGCCGTCCCGGGGATGATCGATCTGGTCAAGAAGGTCAAGGCGGCGGGGTAGCCTCCGCCGGCCGGTTGCGGCCATGGCCATTCGTCTCGTCCCGATCCTCCTGATCCTCGCGGCATGCTCCGGCGAACCGGGGCCGCGGTCGCCCGCGTGCCCGCCGGGCGACGGCGATGGCGTTCCCGTCGTGCTGTTCCAGCCGTTCTCGGCCCAGGCCGCGGCCCGCACGCCGATTCCGACCGATGCGTGGACGACGGCGGACGCCTCGACGCCGACCGGCATCCGGCTCGACGGCCGCTTCTCCGCGTTCGACTCGGCCTTCGCACACCTCGACGGGTTCGGCCTGGCGGCCCCGACGGCGGCGCCGTTCCTGGGCGTGCTGGACCCGGGATCGATCCGCGGCACGGCCGGACGGACCGCGGCGCCCCGACTCTTCCTGCTCGACATCGAGGCCCTCGGCGCGCCGGACCCGGCCGACTTCCGGTCGAGGCTCGTGCCGATCGAGGCGGCCGTGGCGCAGGAGGGAGAGGCGCTGCTGTTCCCATTCCGGCGGATGATCTCGATGCGGCCCGTGCGGCCGCTGGCGCCGTCGCACCGCTACGCGATGCTTGTCACGTCGTGCGTGGCGGACGAACAGGGGAGGGGGATCCGGGCCGACGGACCGTTCGCCGCGATCCGCGACGGGGAGGCGCTGGACGCCGCCTCCGAACGGGTGCGGGCGGACGTCGAGCCGGTGCTGTCGTACCTGGAGCACCCGGCGATCGGCCTCGACCGGGCGTCGGTGGCGCTCGCCACGGTCTTCACGACGCAGTCGGTGTTCGAGGACCTCGCGGCGATGGCGGAGATGATTGCGGCCCGTCCCGCGCCGGCGCTGCGCGCGACCGCGACGTATCCGGGCCACGATCCGGCCGGGGGGCCGGGCGCCGAGTTCATGGCGGCGTATCCCGGCCTCGCCGAGCGGCTCGCGGAACTGCCGCTGGACCAGTACGTCTTCGACGCCATCGGGACGATCGCGATCGGGGAGTTCGATGCGCCCCGGTTCCTGGACGCCGACGACATCCTTGCTCGGGACGCGGCCGGGGTCCCCCAGGCGCGTTCCGCGGAGACGCTGGAGTTCATCCTCGTGCTGCCGCGCGAGGATCCTGGCCGCGGCATCGTGCCGCCCCATCCGGTCGTCGTCTTCCAGCACGCGATGACGACCTGCAAGGAGACGGCGATCGCGGTCGCGGATACGCTGGCGCGGTTCGGCGTCGCCGCGATCGGCATCGACGCCGTGGCCCACGGGTCGCGCTCGCCCGGCGGTCCCGGCACGTGCGAGACGGACGCGGCCTTCCTGTTCGACACTTCCGACTTCATGAAGACGACCGACCGGATGCGGCAGAGCGTGGCCGACGTGCTCTCGCTCGTCCGCGCGCTCAAGGCGGCCCCGGCGATCGATCTGCTGCCCCTGCCGTCCGGCGACGGCCTGCCCGACATCGACACCGCCAGGCCGGCGATGATCGGCCAGTCGTACGGCGGCTCCGTGACGCTCGTCGCGCTGGCGCTCGCTCCCGACCTCGGCGCCGGCGTGTGCAACGTGGGCGGCGGCCTCGTCTCGAACATGGTCGTGGCCGGAACGATCGGGGACGCCGCGACCGCGGCGCTCGACCTGCCCAGCCTGTCGCCGTTCCACATCGCGCTCGCGCTCGGCGCCCAGACCGCCGCGGAGAAGTCGGACCCGATCCATTTCGCGGCCCATCTCCTGCGCGACCCGCTCGACGTGGCCGGCGTTCCGGCCGGCGTCAAGCAGCTGCTCTACCAGGAGGCGGTTCCCGACGAGGTCTTCCCGCATCGATCGGTGGCGCTGACGGCGGCGGAGATCGGGATCCCGTTGGTCGAGCCGTTTGCGGAACCGATCGAGGGCCTCGCAACCGTGCCGTCACCGGTGCGCGGAAACCTGCCCGGCGGCGGCACGGCGGGGCTGTTCCGGTTCTCGCCTGCCGACCACGCGTTCCTGCTGCTGTCGGACGATCCGGTCGTGATGCGCGCGGGGCAGCTCCAGGCCGCGATCTTCCTTTCGACGTACGTTCGCGACGGCGTCGGCGCGATCGTCGATCCGTACGACGCCGCCCAGGTCGCTCCGCACGACCCGGGCAACCTGCCGTGGCCCCTGCCGCGTCGGTGATCCCGGCGCGGATCCGGCAGCCTACGGGCGTTCGAGCAGCAGGAAGACCTCCCTGTTCCCCTTCGGTCCCGCGACCGGGGATTCGCACCGGCCCCTCGGCCGCAGGCCGAGGCCGGCCGCGAACGCCTCGACCGCCTCGACGGCCTCGCGGCGGATCTCGGGGTCGCCGACGACGCCGCGGCGCGTCGAGCCTCGCGGGGCCTCGAACTGCGGCTTGACCAGGGGCAGGAGGAGGCCGCCCGGGCGGACGACGCCGGTCACGGGGGGCAGGACGAGGCGCAGCGAAATGAACGACACGTCGATCGTCGCCAGATCGCACGGCGGGTCGACGTCCTCGGCCCGCAGATGCCGGGCGTTGAGCCGCTCGACGACCCGGACGCGCGGATCGGTCCGCAGCTTCCAGGCGAGGAGGCCGTAACCGACGTCGACGGCCGTGACGTGGACGGCGCCGCGGCGCAACAGGCAGTCGGTGAAACCGCCGGTCGAGGCGCCGACGTCGATCGCCCGCAACCCCGTGGGGTCGATGCCGAGGGCATCGAGGGCGCCGGCGAGCTTGAGCCCGCCTCGGGAGGCGTACGGGTGGTCGGGCTCGACCAGCGACACCTGCGATCCGTCCGGCACCGCGCGACCGGGGCGGCGCTCGACCGCGCCGTCGACCAGCACGTGCCCTGCCAGGATCATCGCCCTGGCGCGCTCGCGACTTGCCGCCAGGCCGCGGAGCAGCAAGAATCGGTCGAGCCGTCGATCTCGTGGCGGCGTACGGGTCGTCATCGTGGCGTCCCGGAAGGGGCCCCCGGCAGTCGTCGGCCGGCGCCCCTGGAACGGGTGGACTGATGCTATCAGACAGGGCGGGCCCCGACGAGACGACCAACCCCGGCGGCATCGTGCATCCGGCCGACGGGATCGCAGCGCGCCTCGCCGCGCGGCCCAGCGTCTCGCTGCAGGCGGCCGGCGAGGTGGAGGCCGGGGTGCTGGTGCTGCTCTTCCCGGACGGGGACGGCGGCCTCGCCACGCTGCTCACCCGGCGGACCGAGTCGGTGCGCGACCACAAGGGGCAGATCTGCTTCCCGGGCGGGGTGCGTGACGCCGGCGACGCCGACCTGGTGGCGGCGGCCCTGCGCGAGACCGCCGAGGAGATCGGCGTCGGGGTCGGTTCGCTGTGCCTCGTCGGCCGGCTGGATGACTACCGGACGATGACCGGCTACCTGGTCCGCCCGTTCGTCGCGTACGCGGGCGCGGCGCCGCCGGTGAGTCCGAGTCCGGTGGAGATCGCGGAGGTGATCGTCCTGCCGTTGCGCCGCCTCCTCGCGCCCGGCGTGCACGAACTGCGCAGGATCGAGGTCGAAGGGGCGGTCTTCGAGACCCACGTCTTCGCGATGGGCGAACACGTCGTCTGGGGCGCCACCGCGGCGATGCTGCGGGACCTTCTGGCGAGACTGCGGCTGCTCCCGTGAGGACTCGGGCCGCCGCGGCTCAGCCGGTCAGGCGCCTCAGGATCACGATCATCACGATGAAGGCGACGACGCCGCCGACGAGCACCAGGCCGCCGTTGCGTTCGAACCAGGTTCGCTGAGGTTCCTTCGTTTCGGGCACCGTGTCATCTCCTACCCACCCGCGGCTCGCGCGGGCGAAACGGGCCGCGGGGAGCGTGAACCCCGGCCGGCCGGAAGCGGGATCAGGGCAGGAGCCGAGGTGGGCGATCGATCGGGCCGCGATGGCCGGGACGCAGGCCGTCCGTGCTTGCCGGCGTCGCACGACGGTCGGCGGCGGGCGGCAGGCACGAGGGTCGGCTTGCGATGCGGGCGGCGGGGAGGTCGGGATTGGCCGGATCGAATCCGCCTTCGTCCGGCGCGTGCGACGAGGCCGGCGCGGCCGCAAGAACGGTCGCCTCGGCAGGCGATGCATCGATGGAGGCGGCGGCGGCGGCCGGGACGGCGGTGAACAGGATGATCAGCGAGGCCGACGCGAGCGAGCGTCCGGAAGGCCGCCGACCGGCTGATCGGCGAAGGGCGAACGTATCGACCGTCGATCGCATCGGGCGCAGTCTAGCCCGGCCGTCGTCGTGGAGCAAATCGCGGCCGGATCCGGGCGCGTTAGCCGGCGGGGCCGCCCTCGCGTGCGGCGACGGCGGCGGTGCGACGGCCCAGGTACGTGCCGGCGTGGTAGACGTAGCTTGCGGCCGTATAGACGGCGGTGACGGCGGCGAGCGCCCACGCGATCGCCTCGCGATGCGCCGCCGGCGGCTCGACGCCTTCGAGCGCCGCGATCAGCATCGCGGCAAGGACGAGCTGGCTCAGGCTCTTGATCAGCACGCCGGCCGTGCGGCGCTCCTTGCCCTCGCTGGTGAGCAGGTTGTCGAGGCCCCCGATGCAGAACTCGCACACGACCAGGAAGATCGGCAGCCAGATCGCCAGCGGCTCGGCCCCGCCGCGACTGCCGGCCGTCGTCCAACTGCACAGCGACAGCAGCACGGCGGGCAGCAGGACCATCTCGGCGACGTACTTGACGAAGGCCGACACTCGTCCGCGGCGGCCGTCCTGCCTGAACTTGCGGTACGTCTCGAGGAAATACTCGCCGCCCGAGTAGAGGGTGATTGCCAGGACGATGAGCGAGTAGGCGTAGGCCGTGTCGGCGGGCGGGAGCAAGGCGCGGATGCCCGCCGCGACGAGCGACAGGCCGAAGATCGCCACCAGGCGGAAGTCGACCTTGCGGCCGTCGCGCAGGGCGTAACGGACGAGGACGCCGCCGGCGATCGCCGAGAAGACGGCCATCGCAGCGAACGTCGTTGGCGCGTCCTGGAGCGTCATCACGTAGATCACGAACGCGGCGGCGAACATCTGGATCGCCGTCTTGTACTTCGCCGCCATCGAGGTCTTGACGTCGAGCCCGTGCCAGGCGACCACCGAACGCAGCGTGGTGATGACGAACTCGCGCATCAGCATGGCGTACACGATCCACAGCGGCACCCAGCCGATCGCCGCCAGCGGGACGAACACCATGGCGATGAAGATCTTGTCCGCGATCGGATCGAGAAGACCTCCCAGGACCGTGGCGCCGTACCTGCGGGCCATCATGCCGTCGACATAGTCGGTGGCGGCCAGGATTCCGTACAGCGCGAGCGCCCCGACGCGTGCCGCCGTGCCGCCCTCCAGGAGCAGCCAGGTCGGCAGCGGCAGCAGGACGATGCGCGACAGCGTCACCCTGTTGGCCGTGATCCACGGATTGCGGATTGCGGATTTCATGCCCGGGTTTCCTCGCCAAATCCGCAATCCGCAATCCGCAATCCGAAAATAGGAAGGCCCCGGCACCCGAAGGCACCCGCTACCGTTGCTCCCTTCCGGGCCTGGCGGATTTCACGGGCCTCCGTCGCCGGGGCCACAAACCGCAGCGCCGCGCCCCTTCGCGCGCTGCGGACAGGGCCGAGCACTACCACGCCGGACGCGGCGGAGGCAACATGCGCGGCCCTCTGGCGGAGAGAGTGGGATTCGAACCCACGGTGACTTGCGCCACACACGCTCTCCAGGCGTGCCCCTTCGACCACTCGGGCATCTCTCCGGACGCGCCCGGAGGGCGCCGGCGGAGAGAGCGGGATTCGAACCCGCGGTGCAGACGAGCCGCACACCAGATTTCGAGTCTGGCGCCTTCGACCACTCGGCCATCTCTCCGGCGGCGGACGCTATTCGCGCGTCGGTGGGTTGTCAATCCGGGCCGCAGCCGCGGCCGCGGCGCAACGAGAAGAACGCCGTCAGGATCGCGCCGCATTCGGCCCCCAGAACGCCGCCACGCACCTCGGGCACATGGTTCCACCGCCCGTCGACGCCCACCGAGTAGCGGCTCACGAACGCGCCCGCCTTGGGATCGTCGGCGCCGTAGACCACGCGCGGCACCCTGGCGCACACGACGGCGCCGGCGCACATGGCGCAGGGCTCGAGCGTCACGTAGAGCGTCACGCGGTCGAGACGCCAGCGGCCCGCGGCGGCGGCCGCGCGGCGGAGCGCCACGATCTCGGCATGCGCCGTCGGATCCCCGGTGGCCTCGCGTTCGTTGCGGCCCTCGCCGACGATTCCGCCGTCGAGCACCGCGACGGCGCCGACGGGGACATCGCCGGCGGCGGCGGCTTCGCGCGCCAGTTCCAGCGCTCGGCGCATGTACCGCTCGTCATCGGCGTCTCGGGCGGCACGCGGGCCCCCGGCTCCGTCCCGGCCCGCGGTCACGGCTCCCCCCTCGTCGTTGATTGCCACCGGCGGGCCCAGAGGGATTCGAACCCCCAACCTGCGGTTCCGTAGACCGACGCTCTATCCGATTGAGCTATGGGCCCCATGCATCGCGCTTCGCGGCCGTCGTCGCCTCCAATGCCTCCCGCCACGGCGGAGAGAGGGGGATTCGAACCCCCGATGGCTGTTACCCCATCCCCGCTTAGCAAGCGGGTGCCTTCGACCACTCGGCCATCTCTCCGGTTCGGCCGGGGGTCCAGCGGAGGAGGAGGGATTCGAACCCCCGGTGCTTTCGCACAGCGGTTTTCAAGACCGCCGCCTTAGACCGCTCGGCCACTCCTCCCCGGGTCCGAGGCCGCCCGTTCCACGGCTTCCCGAACCCCCGGGCGGCTCCGGCGGCTCCCAACGCCTCGCCCCGTCGCCGCCGTCACGGCGGGATTGGTACCCGGAAGGGTCCCGGCTTGTCAAGGACGGCGAGGTCCGGGGGTGGCCGCCACGGCTCCTAGCCGAACCTGGCCGAGACCGACAGGAACGTGATCTTGTCGTTGGTCTGGCGGAGTCTGGCGGCGAGGGTCCTGGCGATGTTCCACAGGAGCTCGTAGCCCAGCCCCTTGTCCATGAACATGACGTCTTCCAACTCCGTGCGGTTGATGGCCAACAGCGCGCACTCCTCGTGCGCCAGCGCGTCCGCGGACCTGGGTCCGTCGTCGACGATCGACAGTTCGCCGAAACAGTCGCCCGGCTCCAGGATCGCCAGGGCTTCCTCTCCGATCCCCTCGATCACCCGCCCGATCCGGACCTTCCCCTGCAGGACGAGGAAGAGCCGGTCGCTCGGGTCCCCCTCCTTGAAAACGACCTCCCCCCGCCGGAATCTCTCGATTCTGGCGATCTCCCCGATCTTCGCCACCTGGGAATCGCCCAGGTCGCGGAACAGGCCGACCTTCCGGAGCTGTTCGACAACCGATGCGCTGTCCGTCACGACTTGTCCTCCGCCAGGAAGCGTTCCGCTTCGAGGGCCGCTGCGCAACCGGAGCCTGCGGCCGTCACCGCCTGCCGGTAGCGCGGATCCTGCACGTCGCCGGCCGCGAAGACGCCGGGGACGCTCGTCCTGGTCGTTCCCCCGACCGTGACGACATACCCGGCCGGATCCAAGTCGATCTGTCCTCGGAAGAGCGCCGTCGCAGGCTCGTGGCCGATCGCCACGAACAGTCCGTCGGCCTCCAGCATGGACCTCTCGCCGGTCCTCGGGTCGCGGATCCGGGCGCCGACGAACCTGCCGAGCGCCGGGTCGAGGCATTCCTCCACCACGGCGTTCCAGACGAACGAGATGTTGGATGCCGCGTTGACCCGCTCCTGCATCGCTCGGGAGCCGCGCAGGGATTCCCTGCGGTGAATCAGCCGGACCGACTTGCAGATGCGCGCCAGGAAGAGCGCCTCCTCGAGTGCCGAATCGCCGCCGCCGACGACCAGGACATCCTTGCCCCTGAAGAAGAACCCGTCGCACGTCGCGCAGGCCGACACCCCCCGGCCGAACAGAGACTCCTCGGACGCGAGCCCGAGTCTCCTGGCCGTGGCCCCGGTGGCGACGATGAGCGCGGCGGCCTCGTGGCGTTCCGGGCCGATCTCGATGACGAACGGCCTGCGTCGCACGTCGGCGCCCGTGACGTCCTGTTCGGCGAAGCGCGCGCCGAACCGCTCGGCCTGCCGCCGCATCCGCGCGACCAGATCCGGCCCGAGGATCCCCTCGGGAAACCCGGGGAAGTTCTCGACGTCGGTGGTCGTCATGAGCTGGCCGCCGGTCCGGACGCCCTCGATCACGAGAGGCTTCAGGCCGGCGCGCGCCGCGTAGATGGCGGCCGTGAGACCCGCCGGTCCCGAGCCGATGATGACGATGTTCTCGACGGCCATTCCCGGCACCTCCGCCCGCGTGGCGGACGACGGCGACGATACCACGGATCCGGCGCCACGCGCCCGGCCGACGACGCTGGTCGGGAATGCGTGCATTGTTGGCATGCCCCGCCACGATGCTCTATACTGGCGCGACTGACGCGCGGTCGTTCCGTGCCGGTGCCGGCACGGACGTCGAGAGGTGTCGGCGTTTGGGCGCGATCTTCTGTCCCGGGTGTCGTTCGGCGATTGCGGCGGAAGCCGCCGCGTGTCTGGGGTGCACCCTGGTGCGGCCTCACGCCGGGTGGCCGGTGGACCAGCAGGTCGGCCGGGTGTTCCAGGGCAAGTACCGTGTCGACTCGCGCCTTGCGTCCGGCGGTTTCGGGACGGTGTTCCTCGCGATGCAAGTCCACGGCGGGGTCGAGATGGGGCGGGTGATCCTCAAGTTCCTGCACCCCGAGCATGCCGCCGATCCGAGCATCACGAAGCGGTTTTTCACCGAGGTCAAGACGGCGCGGGAGCTTATCAACCCGCACATAGTGCGAGTGTTCGACCTCGGGTACGACGACGACGGCACGCCGTTCATGGTCCAGGAGTTCATCGAGGGGGAGGGCATGGACGAGATCCTGGAGCGCGAGAAGCGGCTGGCGCCGAGCGCGGCGTTGAAGATCGCGAGCCAGGTGGCCGAAGGGATGGCCGAGGCCCACCGGAAGCAGATCATCCACCGCGACCTCAAGCCGGAGAACCTTCGGATCCAGCGAGGCACGGGCATCGTCAAGATCCTCGACTTCGGCATCGCACGGGTGGCGACTGCGCGGGGCACGGCGACCAACTCGTTCATCGGGACGCCGCGGTACATGCCGCCCGAACAGATCAAGCAGCAGAAGCTCGACAACGGGGTCGACATCTTCGCGCTGGGCGTGATCCTTTTCGAGGCGCTGGCCGGCGAGCCGCCGATCCTCCACGAGCAGTCGGAACTCGAGTACATCCATCTCAACCTGATCCAGGATCCGCGGAAGCTCGTCGATCTGGTCGACGGTTGCCCGCCGGAGTTGTCGGACTTCGTCGACTCGATGCTGGCGAAGGATCGGGCGGCGCGTCCCGCCGACATGGAGGCCGTCGTCTCGGCGCTCCAGGGGTTCGCGCTCAAGCACGGCTGGACGAGCGAGACGGCGGGCAGGTTCCACCTGACGACCACGGCCGCCGGCGGCGGCGGTCGCACGGCGGCGCTGCCGACCCGCGAGCGGACCCCTTCGCCGGCGACGCCCGAGTCGGCCGCCGACGAGGAGGAGATCCTCGAACTGGTCCCCGCGGCGCCGCGCCGCGGCGCCGCGCGCTGGGTCGCAGTCGGCGGGGCCGCGGCCGCCGTCGTTGCGGCCGTTCTGGCGTTCGCCCTGCGCGGAGGGGACGACGCGCCGGCGGGACGCTCGGCCGCGCCCCCGGCGGCGACGCAAGAGGTCGCTCCCGCTCCGCCCGAACCGGCGTCGGCCGGTCCTGCCGCGGCGGCTGCGGCCGACGCCGGCGCCAAGGTGGAGCCGTCGATCGACGATCGTTCAGACGCGGGGGGGATGACTTCGGTGGTTGCCGTCGAGATGGACGCCGGCGCGGCGGCCAAGATCGATCCTGATGCAGCGGCGCGGCCGCCCGAGATCGTTCCGCCCGTGTTTTCGCCGCCGGACGCCGTGGCGACGGTGGAACCGGATGTCGGGTCCGCTCCGGCGGCCGATGCGGGCGCCGGCCGGTCGCGGGATGCAGGCGCCGGCCGGTCGCGGGACGCGGGTACGCGCGCGTCGCAGGACGCCGGGACGGGGACCTCCGGCAGGCCGGGCCAGGATGCGGGCGGCTTCCAGTTCACCAAGGTCGGCATCGGGCGCGACGGGGGGTAGTAGGGGTTTCGGGTTTCGGGTTTCAAGCTGCTCCAAACTCCAAACTCCCTCCTACAAGTGGAACGTGACGCCGGCGAAGGCGGCGTAGCGGACGAGGATCTGCGTCGCGACCTGCGATCGGAGCGCGACGTCGAGGTCCAGGGCGAGCGGGGAGACCCAGATCGCGAGCCAGTCCAGCGGGAACCACTCGACGGCGACGGCGGGACGGAAGTGGAGCAGCGACATGATGCCGTCCACCTTGTGACCGACCCACGGGACCACGACCTCGCGGTTGCCGGGCGGGACGTACAGCGACAGGCCGGCGGCCAGCGACCCCGTCAGGTGCAGCGAGTCGCCCAGCGCCCAGCGGACGCCGGGGACGGCGGAGATGGACACGAAGGAGCTGAAATGCCGATCCCCGGCGTCGATGCCGTACGGGAGGAACGACAGGTCGCCGCCGATCTGGAAACGCCACTCGCCCTCGCCCAGGACGTAGCCGCCGAAGACGCCGAAGCCGGATGCCGCGAATACCTCGGCCGCGCCGTTCAGGTGCGCCGCGAGGCCGCCGTAGGCCCCGAAGTGCAGGGGGCCGACCGACCACTCGCCCGGCGCCGTGACATCCGGCGGCGCGACCGGCTCGCTCATGGCGACATCGAGCGTCACGCGGCGGCCGACGCCGCCCTCCACCACTTGCGAGCGCGCCCCCATGCCGGCCATGTCGAAGCGCAGCACGAACGTGCCCGGCGGGAGATGCACCTCGCCCGGCGTCAGGATGTCGGGGAACTCGCTCAACCGGTTCCCGGCCTCGTCCCACACCGTGACCGTGGCGCCGGGCGGCGTCGATCGCAGCGTGAAGACGGCGCGACGGCTCCGGAGGTTGCGGATCCGCTCGTACACCTGGTCCCGTTCCTCGACCTGCTCCGACGCCACGTACCGCTCGAAGTGCTCGACCGCCAGCTCGACGTCGCCAAGCCGCTCGTAGCACTCGCCGATGTTGTACAGCGCGATGGGGTGGCCGCGGTGGACCTCGTACGACTCCCTGAAGAAGCGGATCGCCGCATCGAGATCGCCCCGGTCGTAGGCTTCCACGCCTGCCTGGAAGGAGCGGATCGCCTCCTGGCCGTACTGCTGCCCCGCGGCGACGGTCGGAACGAACATCGCCGCCAGCACGGCGGCAAGCCCGGCCTGCGGACGGACGGATGTCGACATCGTCCTTCACCTCTCCAGCGGGACGCCGATCGCCTCCCGGACGAACGCATCGATGCGCCTGGTGACCGGCTCCGGGGGATCGACGAAGCGCACCCCCATGCCCAGTTCCCGGCCCGCGGCGGGCGGAACGATCTCCCCGGCGACCTCGACGGGCTCCTCGTCCCCCGGCAGCAGGAACCGCAGCCGCACGCGCGTCCCGGGCTCGTGCGGCATCGTGCCTTCCAGGTGCAACCCCCCGCTGCTCAAGTCGGCGGTCCGGTGGTAGTACACGGCGTCGCCGGTGGTCTCCTGCACCCAGACCTGCACAGGCAACCTGCGAGCGCCGCGACGTTCCCAAACCGGATACATGGCGTCCCCCCGCTGGGGTGCGTCTCCCATGTGGGCGATGCGCGACTCGAACGCGCGACCTTTGGTTCCGGAGACCAACGCTCTATCCAACTGAGCTAATCGCCCGCCAAGCCGCGCGCGATCCGCGCCTTCCCGCGCGCGGGAGGCGTTCCTTATACGGCCGTGGACCACGGGTGTCAACAAAGCGCGTTGCGTCGTTGCGGTGAACCTCGTTTCCCGCACGTTTCTTGACTTGGTGCGGACCATCGGCAAACTCGGAGGCCGGACGCGTCAGTGCGTGTCCGGGCGCGGCGCGGAGGGTCGTGGTGATGAGGGTCGACGAGGGCAGGCGGGGCGTTCTGCGATTGCTGGCCGGGATACCGCTGCTGCCGGGAGCGCTTGCCGGGGGCTGTTCCGGCAAGGGCCAGGGCGGCGTGCCCGGCGGGCTTCAGGGCGGCGGGCCGGCGGTCCCCGGCGAGGCGGAGCAGGCCGCAGGTGCGCGCCCGGCGCCGGCCGGGCTGCCATGGGCCGGCAAGTTCCCGCGGTTCGATCTGGTCGAGCGGCTCGGTTTCGCCGTGCTCCGGCACGACGGCCTCTGGATCGATTTCGGGACCACCGATGCCTTCAAGTACACGCTCGGCGGCTGGCTGACGGGATGGGGCCGCGCGCGGGAGGCGGACGGCGCCGGGTTCGCGCACGCGATCGGATCGGCCTCGCGCGTCTTCTTCCCGTGGGCCGAGTCCCAGGACGTCGTGCTTCGCCTTCGCGTCCGGCCGCTGGGCGCCGCTTCGTGCGCGGTGTACGTCGGCGATCGCCGGGTCGGGCGGTTGGATCTCTCCGGCGCCGGGTGGGCCGTGCGGTCGATCCGGATCCCGGCGGCTTCGGTGAGGCACGGGGAGAACTCGCTGCTGCTTCGGTGGTCGGGGACGAGCGACGCGGGCGGCGAGGCGTCGGCCGCGGCGGTCGATTGGATCCACGTTGCGCCGGCGTCGGCGTCGGCCGACGCGCCGCCGTTCCTCCAGGCGGCGGCGCAGGGGACGATGCGCGTCGCCGGCGCCGACGCGCGCGTCCTGCTGCTGCCCGGCGGCGCGGGGTTGTCGTACCCGATCGACGTACCCGAGCGGTCGCCGGTGCTCGGGATGCTGGTCGCCCGCGCGGCGCCGGGCGGGGCCGTGCGTCTGACGGTCCGCGTCACGGCGGACGGCGAATCGCCCGTCACGCTCCTGGAGGAGGACGTCGGCGCCGGGCCGGGCGCGCCGCGTCCCGTGGCCGTCGATCTCTCGTCCGTCGCCGGGCGCGTCGTGCGGCTCGACCTGGATGCCACGGGCGATGCATCGGGCGGGGCGGCGGGGCTGGTGCTGGCGTCGCCGGCGGTGTTCGCGGCGCCCGAGAGGTCCGATCCGGCGGCGCTGGGGCGGATCGGCGGGACGCGCGCCCGCGGCGTCGTCCTGGTGATGATCGACACGCTGCGCGCGGACCACACCCAGCCGTACGGGCGCACTCGCGTGCGGGCGCCGGCGCTGCAGGCGCTGGCGGACGGCGGCGCGCTCTTCGAGCGTTTCAGCGCCGTGGAGGACTGGACCAAGCCGACGTGCGCGACGATGCTGACCGGGCTGTACCCGTGGACGCACCGCGCGCAGACCGAGGACGCACGGCTTGGGGCGTCGGTCCGGATGATGACCGAGGATCTCCGCGAGCGCGGCGTGCGTACGGCGGCGTTCGTCGCCAACGGGTACGTCTCCGACCGGTTCGGGTTCCAGCGCGGGTGGGACCACTACGTCAACTACATCCGGGAGGGGAAGAAGACGGACGCCGAGTACGTCCTGGGGGACGCGTCGGCATGGATCGAGGCGAACAAGTCGGAGCGGTTCTTCGCCTACGTCCACACGATCGATCCGCACGTGCCGTACGCGCCGCCGCCGGAGTTTCTGCGCCCGTACCACGACGGCGCGTATTCGGGCCCGGTCGTGGCCCGCAAGACGCACTTGCAGCTCGACGAGATCAAGCGGGGTGCGCTGCGGGTCGGCGATCGGGACAAGGAGTACATCCGGGCGCTGTACGCCGGCGAGATCGGCTACCACGACCACCACCTCGGCCGCTTCCTCGCGCGGCTCGGCGAGATCGGGCTGCTCGACGAGACGATGATCATGGTCACGTCGGACCACGGGGAGGAGTTCTGGGAGCGCGGGTCGGTCGGGCACGGGCACTCGATCTTCCAGGAACTGGTCCACGTGCCGTTCATCCTGACGTGGAAGGGGACGATCCCCGCCGGCGTCCGGATCGCGGACAACCACGACCACGCGGCGATCATGCCGACGATCCTCGACGCGCTGGGGCTTGATCCGCCCGACCACATCGAGGGGCGCTCGGTGCTCCCGAGGGCGCTGGGACGGGAGGAGCCGGGACCCCACGGCGGGTTCTCGACCCACCAGGGCGAGCGGATGGCGGTCTGGAGCGGCCGGTACAAGTTGCAGATGAACGGGCTGGCGAGGGGCGCCCTGTTCGACCTGGCGGAGGATCCGGGTTCCGAGCGCGATCTGGACGACGCCAGGCCGATCACGCTGCGCTACATGCGCTCGGTGCTCGGCCACTTCTTCGGCGCTCCCGACAAGCGTCGCTGGCGCGAGGCCGCGCTTGCGCGAGCCAACGTCACGCCGGCGGCCCTCGAGAAGGTCGAGATCGACGCACGCACGCAGCAGCAACTCGAGGCGCTCGGGTATATCCAGCGCTGACAGCAGGCAACAGATGCCCGCCGGAGGGCTGCACCTACCCGCCGGATGAAGGGGGGGGAGCTGGCGTATGGGGGAACGGTTACCTCACCGCACCCGGATGACGCCGCCCCACAGCCTGTTGTCGTCGCCTTGTCCCTTGGCCAGCCGCATGCGCGTCTCGCCGCGGAACAGGCCGACGTACATCCGATATGCCTCCGGATCGCGCGCCGGCCGGGCGAAGAACGGGATCCTGATCTGCTGCGTGTCGATGATGGTGTCGCCCGGACGCCAGTACCGCGTCGGGTACAGCCCGCCCGCCGGGTCGTGATCGCCGTTGATCCGGTCCCCCATGCCGTCTATGTGGACGAACACCTTGTAGTCGCCGGTGATCCTGCCCGTGCATTTCCAGAAGTGAGTGATGGTGACGTTCTGGGCGGCGGCGACGGTGCCGTCGGGGTACGTGTCGATGTCGTACCCGAGGTATTCGACCTTGTCCTCGAAGCTGGACCCGAGGATCGGGAACATCGGCGCGACGGGGCCGGCGGCGATCACGGCGGCCAGCGGGCTGCGGTTGTCGAACCCCTCCGGCAGGTCGCTCGCCGCGAGCACGTAGCGCGCACCCGGATCCGACAGGAGGGGGAGCAGCATCCCGTCCCGCTTGTCGCGGAACCGTTGGTTGACGTCGTTGATGGCGGTCATTCTGGCCGGGAGCACGAGGTAGCGTCGCCCGGTCGCATCCGTCGCGCCGGCCAGCCAATCGGCGGCCTCGTCGACGGTAGCCACCGGTTCGGCGCCCTTGAGCGCCCCGTAGTAGTTCACCGCGGCGGGCTCCACCTGGAACAGGGCGAGCCGTCCGGTCAGATTCCCGGCCGCGGCGGCCGCCTCCGCGGCCGGAGCCAGGGAGTAGCCCTTGTCCAGGGCGGGCGCGACGACCAGGCCGACCGTGAGGCCGACGGCAAGTCCGCCGGCCGCCAGCGGCGCTCCCCCCAGCGGCGCAAGCAGCGAACGGATCGACCCCAGGGCGCTGCGCCACCGGATGACGGCCGACAGCGCGATGCCGGGCACGGCCGCCAGCGATCCGATCACGACCCACGAGCCGAAATGAGTCAGCGTGAACGGCCCCGACTCGGTGCCCCTGGCGACGATGAAGACGCCGAGCAGCGAGAGCCATGCGCCCACGCCGACGGCGTATGGGGAGAGGGCGACGATCGCGGCGCGGCGGGCCGAACCGCCGCCTCGGCGCAGCGCCGCCGACGCCTCCCGGATCTTCGTCAACTGCCGCCGGCATCGCTCGTGCCAGGAATGCTCCTGCGGCTCCTGCGGCGCGAAGTGCGTGACGATGACGACCGCGAGCATGACGGCGACCGACAGAGCCAGCCGGATCGGGAACTCCGGCGCTTCGGTGACCACATCGCCCGCGCCGGGGAAGCCGATCACGTCGAGGAACTCCTTCGAGAACGAGTAGGCGTCGCGGACGACGACGACGGCCAGCATCGCCGCCACGACGCCGGCCGCCCGCAGCGCCCGGCCGCCCCCGGCCGTCGCGGCCGACTGCAGGTAGCGGGCCACCAAGAGCGCCACCGGAAAGACGAAAACGACCGGCGCCGGGTGGAATCGCCAGTTCCAGTAGGCGAGCATCGGGTAGGCGACGAGCGCGTGCAGCGCCGCATGGCGGGCCGCGGGCTCCGACGCGATGCCGGCGTCCCC
This sequence comes from uncultured delta proteobacterium, assembly GCA_947085355.1. GTDB lineage: Bacteria > Myxococcota_A > Polyangia > DRWM01 > JAAZOP01 > CAMTWF01. The sequence goes on along the minus strand of CAMTWF010000046.1, from coordinate 25,675 downwards.
GGCGCCGGCGCCGTCGTCGTCCGCTTCCGGGCCGCCGGGAAGCGCGACCCAGGCGAACGCCATCGGCAGCAGCACGCACCACGGGAACAGGCCGTAGGCAAGGCGCGCCAGCATCAGATCGAACGTCTCCAGCGGCAGCGTCGCCTTGAGTCCCCCCACGGCGAGGGTGAACCGATCGACCTGCTCGTCGGGTCCGTGGGCCAGCACCGCAACCACGAACCAGACCGCCAGGACGACGGCCGCGACCACCGCGCCCCAGCGGAGCGCCGCGGCGATGCCGTCGGCGTCCGCCGCGGATCGACGGGGCAACGGCAGGCCGCCGCCGATGACGGCCGCGAGAGCGGCGGCGGTCACCGGGAGCGCCACGCCGAGCGCCGCGCCGAGCGCGAAGTAGGACAGGGCGAGACCGACGGCGGTCGCGGCGAGGTCGACGGCCAACTCGCGCCTCACGGCGTGCGCGTCGCCGCGCCGCGTCCGCTCCAGCAGCCTGCTCAGCGCCGCGAAGGCGACGGCATACGCGCCGAACGCGACTCCGTCCCCGCCGGCCGATCCGCCCTGGAAGAACACGAGCGGGGTAGTGAAGAAGACGACCAGGGCGAGCCACGCCACGCCCTGCGCCAGGAAGGGCCGCAGCAGCAGCACGGCCGCCGCGATGCACGCCGCCAGGAACCCCGCCACGGCGGCCTTCCCCATGACGACGCCGGCCCCGCCGACGGCGAAGCCGGCCGCGGTGACCCATGTCGCCAGAGGCGGCCGCTCGCCCTCGCCGTGGATCTCGGGGATCGAGAAGACCGAGACCTCGCCCTCGACCACCAGGCGCGCCGCCTCGGCCCGGTTCAACTCCCACGGCTCCCACAGCCCCCCTTGCGCAATCCGCAGGAGCGGCAGCAGCGATCCGGCAACCAGAACCGCGACGATCACCCGACGAGCGGTCTTGGCATCGCGTAGCATGGGACCGCTTCTAGCACATTCGGAACGGGAACGGGAACGGGAGGCCCCCGACCGCCGCCCCCCCGACTTCCTACCGGCCGTGCAGCGTGGCGACGATCTGGCCGACGATGGCGACTCCCAGTTCGCCGGGGGTCTCGGCGCCGATGTCGAGGCCGATGGGAGCGCGAAGGCGCGCGAAGTCCGTCTCGGAGAAGCCGGCGGGGAGCAGTGCCTCGCGGGTCGTCGCGACCTTCCGCCGGCTGCCGATCATCCCGATGTAGGCGCACGGCGTCCGGAGCACCTGCCGGACGACCTCGAGGTCGAACGCGTGGCCGCGCGTGACCACGACGAGCGCATCCGAGGGGCGCACGGCCGCGGCAGCCGCGGCGTCGTTCAGCGGGGCGCGTATCGTCGCGATGCCGTCCCGGCGCAGCGGGTCGAGCAGGTCGTCCCGGTCGTCGATCGCGACCGGGAGGAAGCCGGCCGCGCGGGCCACTCGCGCCGTGGCGGCGCCCACGTGGCCGGCCCCGAAGATCACGATACGGCGCGGCGGGGCGATCGTCTCGATCCGCACGCGCACCGTGCCGCCGCACTGCGACGGCAGGCCGTCCTCCTTGGCCGCGTCCAGAGCCAAATCGATCGTACCGGTGGTCCCGGAGGCGATCCATTCGAGCGCCCGATCGACCACGGCGCTCTCCAGGGCGCCTCCGCCCACCGTGCCGACCGGCCGTCCGTCGGCCGGCACGACCATGCGCGCCCCCGCCTCGCGCGGCGTCGAGCCCGCCGCATGCTCGACGGTGCACAGCGCGCACGGCATCCCCGCCTCGATGAACTCCGCCAACGCCCTGAACACGGCCAGCGACTCGGTCCCCTCGCTTCCGGCACATCCGTTCATCGCGTCCTCCGTTGCGCCCCTCTGCGTCCTCTGCGGTGAACGCTTGCGCTGCCGTCACAACGCCTGCTCGAACTCCAGACACGAGTCCTTGTCGAGCGCGGCCGCCAGGTCGCCCAGCCAGGAGGGGCGGCGGGCTGCCTTTGCCTTGCAGCGTTCGAGGATATCCCCCCGGCAGTCCCCTTCCGCGAACCCGGGGACGGCTGCCCGGCAGCGCATGCAGCGGTCGGCCAGTTTCGGACACAGGTAGGCCGGCTCCAGGCGCCGCTCCGATCGTTCGAACGAGCAGGCCGCCGGCCAGCCGCATGCGACGATCGCCGCGACGCCCGCCGCCGCGGCCCTTGCAAGCGTGCCGCCATGCTTCCCGGCCTTTCCTCCGTGCCTGGGCGATCGAGCCATCGAGCCGTCTCCCTCGGCCGGACGGGAGCCTACAGCAGCCGCGGGCGCCACGCCAGTTCACGCGGGCCGGCGGAGATCAGCGCAGCCCGATCGCCGACGGGCGGAACGGGAGCGTCTCGACGGTGGCGTCGGGCTTGATGCCGATCAGCGCCTCGTCGGGGAGTCGCTCGTACCGAGGCGGCATCGGAGGCGGATACGACGCGAGCAGCGCCGCGCGGAGATCCCTGCGGTCGCTGCGGCAGATCTCGCACGGCCGGCTGCGCTGCTCGCCGGCCTCGCAATCGCGGCAATCGACCAGGCGATCGAACTGCGCCAGGAACATCGGCTCGCGCCGGCACGCGCCGACCATGATCGACCCGTTGGTGGCGAGCAGCGCGAAGGGCGGCGGGGCCGCATGGACCGACGCGAGCGCCTCGTCCGCCTCGCGGATCGCCCTGCGGATCGCCTCGCACGCCGCGTCGATCGGCGTCTCCGGCGCATCGAGGACGTTCAGCCGGTGCAGGTGGGCCAGCATCATGTGGAACAGGATCTCCGAGTCGGTCTCGCCCTGGATGTTGCGTTCGAGGAACGACGGCACGTTCTGGAGCAGCACGGCTCGCACGTCGTCGAGGCGCGGGATGTCGCCCGTGTGCGCGAAGATCCAGTCGCGGTACTTGAACGGGTGCGTGTTGCGCCCACGGGGCCCGGCCGGACCGGCGCGGCGGATGTGGCCGATCAGCACCTGCGTGCGAACGCCGCGGGCCAGATCCCTGAAGTCGAGCGGCCCGGTGTGTTCGAGCGGCGCCAGGCGCCGCAGAACCTCCCCCTGCTGGTAGAACCCGATACCCCAGCCGCCCGGCTGCGGCGGATCGGGCACGCGCAGGTGCTCCCCCTGCGATTCGAGCAGGCATCGCACCCATTCCGGGTGCGTCGACAGCAGTCCGACGAGATACGCCATCCGCCACCTAGAACCGGCCGCGCAACCGTGCGCGGCCCCTGCGCCGGATCACCTCCGGGATTTCGACGCCCCCAGGCAGGTCCGGCACCGGTCCTTCCAGGTTGGATGCCTCGATGATCTCCTGCGTCTTGCGGTCCCGGTGCCGCCCGGCCAGCAGCCGCACGACCCACAACACCAGCGGCACCCCCGCCGCGGCGATCGGAACGCCCCACCACAGGGGCGTGATGTACTGCTCCTCCACCGGCTCACCTCCCGACGAGCGCGTGTATACCGCACGCACCCGTGCCCCGCAATCGGGGAGGCGCCATGCGCTATGCGCTATGCGCTGTGCGCTGTGCGTTCAGACCAGGGGCCCGTGACCGAGCGGGGTGGGCGGAGGGGGCTATGCGCCTTGCGCAAAACGCATAGCGCACAGCGCATAGCGCACAGCGCATAGCGCACAGCCCCCGCCTTGACCCGGCGGCCCGCTCTCCGGTACCGATCCGTCCGTGGCCGGCGATGTTCAGGGCCGCGCGGGCGGCGTCGATCCCGCCGACGTGCGGGAGCCGTTGCCCGCCGAGCGGGTACGCGCGATGCCGATGGTCTCGGTGGCGCTGGGATCGCTCGCCCTCGGCTTCTGCCTCGTCTACTTCGTCTGCCGTCCGGACGGTTCCGATCGCTCGGGCCAAGGCCGGTCGCTGCCGACTGGAGATGCGGTCATGGATCGCGGCACGGTCGCGCCCGCCCCGGCCGCCCCGGCCGTCGATCCCGGCGTCGGCGTCGGCGCCGGCGGTTCGCCGGAGGTCTCCGAGCCGGGGGTTCCCGCCCCCGAGGGGCCGGTGCTCGATCGACCGGCGCCGCCGCCTTCCGCTCCCGCCCCGGTCCCCGAGTCCCCCGTTGCGCCGTCTGCCGCCGCAGGCTCGGTGTTCGGCTCGCGCCTGACGCTCGTGAAGACGGAGATCCGCAAGTGCGCGGGCGCCGACGGCGTCGAACTGCCGAAGGAGCGTTGTGGGCGCGTTCGCGGGATGGAGTTGTTCATGGCGCGCAACGAGGGCGTCGTCAAGGACTGCATCGAGCGGTCGTTCCCGGTGGCGCCGGAGCGGCCGTCGCTGGTGGCGGTGACGATGGCGGTCAACTTCGAGGCGAAGACGATGCAGGTGTCGATCCCCGGTTCGGACGAGGCGCGCGCGGCGCAGTACCGGGCGCTGCGCGACTGCCTGGTGCGCGGCCTTGGGACGCCCGAGTACGCGCGGATCGATCGACCGCACGCCGCCTACCGCTTCGTCTTCACCTACTCGTACGCCCGATAGGCGCGCATGCTGGACCCGCGGGCCACCGTCGAGAACCTTGACGCAGTGAGGGCGGCGCTCGCCAGGCGCGGTACCGCGGCGGCGGCGGCGCTGGACGGCCTGGAGGCGCCTGCCGCGGCCCGCCGCGATCTCGTCCGCCGCGCGGACGAGCTGAGGGAGAGGCGCAACTCGCAGAGCCGCCTGATGGCTTCGGCCGACAAGGCGGGCGCCGAGTTCGCCGCGGCTCGGGAGGCGATGCGGACGCTCGGTGACGAGATCAAAAGGGTGGAGACGGATCTGGCCCGCGTCGAGGAGGTTCTGTCCGACCTGCTCCTCCGGGTGTCCAACGTGCCGCATCCGACGGTGCCGGACGGGGCGGACCCGGCGGCCAACCGGGTCGAGCGGACCTGGGGGGAGCCGCCCCGGTTCGGGTTCGCTCCGAAGGCGCACTGGGACATCGGGGCGGAGCTGGGCATCATCGACTTCGAGCGGGCTTCGCGGATGTCGGGGCCGAGGTTCGCCGTGCTGGTCGGCGACGGCGCGCGGCTGGAGAGGGCGCTGGGGCAGTTCATGCTCGACGTCCACGTGGGCGAGCACGGGTACGTCGAGGTGGCGCCGCCGCTGATGGTGTCGCGCCAGGCGCTGCTCGGCACGGGGCAGCTTCCGAAGTTCGAGGAGGACCTGTTCAGGGTCGAGCCCGGCGATCTCTTCCTGGTCCCGACGGCCGAGGTGCCGGTGACGAACCTGCACGCCGGCGAGATCATCGAGGCTCCGCTGCCGCTGAGGTACGCCGCGCTGACCCCGTGTTTCCGGGCGGAGGCCGGCTCGTACGGCAAGGACGTGCGCGGGCTGATCCGCCAGCACCAGTTCAACAAGGTGGAACTCGTGAAGTTCGCGACCCCCGAATCGAGCTACGACGAGCTGGAGACGCTGACGGCCCACGCCGAGGAGATCCTGCGCCGGCTGGAACTCCACTACCGGGTCGTGTCGCTCTGCGCCGGCGACCTCGGATTCGCAGCGGCCAAGACGTACGACATCGAGGTGTGGCTCCCGTCACAGGAGGCCTACCGGGAAATCTCGTCCTGCTCCAACTTCGAGGAGTTCCAGGCGCGCCGGGCGCGGATCCGGTACCGGCCCGCCAGGGGCGCCAAGCCCCGGCTCTGCCACACCCTGAACGGCTCGGCGCTGGCGGTCGGCCGGACGCTGGTGGCCGTCCTGGAACAGCACCAGCAGGCGGACGGATCCGTCCGGATCCCGCCCGCCCTGCGCCGGCAATTCGGCGCCGACCGGATCGCCCCGGGGGCGGGGGCGGGGGGCGGGGGGGCGGGGGGCGGCGGCCGGGTTGTAAACCCGATGGCGTCCGGTCGCCCTTCCTCGCGACCGCCGACCCCCGACCCCCGACCTTGACCTGCCCGCGTGGAGAGTGGTAATCGAGCGAGGGGTTGGGGACTTGGATTCCCCGGAGCGTCGAGCGGATGATCTTCGACTGGCTCTACGGGCTGTTCTCGAACGACCTGGCGATCGACCTTGGGACCGCCACGACGTTGATCTACGTCAGGGGCAAGGGGATAGTCTCGTGCGAGCCGTCGGTGGTCGCGGTGCAGACCGACGCCAGGGGCCAGCGCCGGGTGGTCGCGGTCGGCAAGGAGGCCAAGGAGATGCTCGGCCGCACCCCGGGTCATATCCTGGCGGTGCGGCCGCTGCGCGACGGGGTGATCGCGGACTTCGAGATCACCGAGGCGATGCTGCGGTACTTCATCACCCGCGCGCACAACCGCAAGACGCTGGTCCGCCCGCGCATCATCATCTGCGTGCCGTTCGGGATCACGGAGGTCGAGCGGCGTGCGGTGAAGGAATCGGCCGAGAGCGCCGGGGCGCGGGAGGTGCATCTGATCGAGGAGCCGATGGCGGCCGCGATCGGCGCCGGGTTGCCGATCACCGAGCCGTCCGGGTCCATGATCGTCGACATCGGCGGCGGCACGACGGAGGTCGCCGTCATCGCGCTGGCCGGCATCGTCTACAGCCAGTCGGTCCGCATCGGCGGCGACAGGATGGACGAGGCGATCATCCAGTACATGAAGCGCAAGTACAACCTCCTCGTCGGCGAGCAGACGGCCGAGCGGGTCAAGTGCACGATCGGCACGGCGTATCCGACGGAGGAGACGCTTACGATGGAAATCAAGGGGCGGGATCTGGTCGCCGGCGTCCCGAAGACGCTGGTGGTGACGTCCGACGAGATCCGGGACGCCCTGAGCGAGCCGATCAGCGCCATCGTCGAGGCCGTGCTCGTGGCGCTCGAACGCACCCCGCCGGAACTGGCCGCCGACCTCGCCGATCGCGGCATCGTCCTGACCGGCGGCGGCGCCCTGCTCAAGAACCTGGACGTGCTGCTGCGCGAGGAAACCGGCCTGCCGGTCATGGTGTGCGACGACCCGGTCTCCGCGGTGGTCCTCGGGTCGGGCATGGCGTTGGATCACCTGGAGCTGCTCCGCGAGGTCGCGGTGTCGTGATCGACGGCTGATAGCCGATAGCTGATCGCATGATCTGGGCCTTCCTACGTCGCCACAGGGGCCTGTTCGTCACGCTGGCGTTGTTGGCGGTGCCGTTCCTCTTCCTGCGGTCGAACCTCAAGGCCAAGCAGGACCTCAACCCGTTCGACGAGTTCCTGCTCCAGACCTCCGCGCCGGTCCAGTACGTCCTGGCCGTCGTGGGCGAGGGCATCTCCGACGTGTGGGAGGACTACATCTACCTGGTGGACACGAAGGAGGAGAACGAGCGGCTGCGCTTCGAGATGGGGCGCCTGCGCCTGGAAAACCGCACGCTCAAGGATGTCGCGGCCGAGAACGCGCGCCTCCGGGACATGCTGCGGCTGCGCGAGGCGCACCCCGGCGAGTTCGTGGCGGCGAGGGTGATCGGCAGGTCGATGTCGCCGTTCTTCCGAGTCATGCGAATCCGGCTGGACCGGGCGGACGCCGCCATCCGGTCGATGATGCCCGTGCTGACGCACGAGGGGCTCGTCGGGTACGTACGCGCCGTGGCCGGCGCCTACGCCGACGTCACGCTGGTGGCGGATCCGGACGCGCGGGTCCCGATCGTGGTCGAGGAAACCCGGTCCTACGGCCTGCTGCGCGGCACCGGCGAGGAGGACCGGTACGCCTGCACCGTCGAGCATCTGCGCCCCGGGGGCGACGACGTGAGGGAAGGACACCACGTGCTCACGTCGGGCAGGGACGACGTCTACCCCCGCAACGTGCTGGTCGGAACGGTGTCGCGCGTCGTGCGGCGCGGCGCCAGGCAGCCCCAGACGATAGAGGTCGCGCCGGCCGTGGATTTCTCGCGTCTGGAGGTCGTCCTCGTGTACGTCCGAAGGCCCCCGGCGGAAGCGGAGGGGCCGGTCGCCGACGCGCCGGCCGCGGACGACACCCCATCCCGGCGGGGGCCGTAGGGGCGGCCGGTGCGGAGGATCACCCGCCTGCTGGCCGTCGGGCTGTCGGCCGTCCTGGCGCAGTCGCTCCTGGCGACGCTCTTCCCCGTGACCGACGCGCTTCCGGATCTGACGATTCCCGCCGTGCTCTTCCCGGCCACGGTCGAGTTGGACGTCGCCGCGGGCCTGTTGCCCACGCTGGCGACGGGGTACGCATTCGACTTGGCGGCAGGCGTTCCGGCAGGCGTGCACGCGCTGGCCTTCCCGCTCCTGTACCTGGCCGGCCGGTGGGCCCGACGCCGTTTCTACCTCGCCGGGGCGCTGTTCGAGGTGGGGGCGTCCTTCGGCGGCGTCGTTCTGGTTGCGGCCGTGACGGTGCTGGCCCGCATCGCCTTCCAGGACGACCTGCGGCTCGGCGACCACGTGGGGATCGGGCTGACCGTGCTGCTGCGCGCGGTCCTGACCGCCGCGGCGGCTCCGGCCGTCTTCTGGGCGGCGCGCGCCGTCTTCGCCGGCCGCCGATCCTCGTTGTCGGGGAGGTGACGCCTTTCGATCTTTGGAGTTTCGAGTTTCGAGACCGACTCCAAACTCCAAACTCCAAACTCCAATCTGATCTATCATGCCGCCATGGCGCGTCTGTTCGGACCTCCCGGGGAACTGGCGGAGTTCCGCGGGAGGTACAAGTGGCTGCTCGGGTTCGCCGCGGCGACGTTCGTGGGCTTGCTGGCGCGCGCCGCGCAGCTCCAGATCGTCGAGGGGTACGAGTACGTCGAGAAGAGCAGGCACAACATCGAGCGGACACGCGAGATCCCGACGGCCAGGGGGATGATCCTGGATGCCGAGGGGGAGCGTCTCGCCTACAACACGCCGTCGTACGCCGCGCTGGTGACGCCCGAGTTTTTCGACATCGAGGAGGACTGGGACGACGTCGTGAAGTATCTGGGGTTGCCTGCCGAGCGGGCCGCGAAGCTGCGGGAGAGGCTGGCGAAGCTCAGGGGCCTCAAGCGGTATCAGCCGTACCCGATCGCGGAGGATCTGGACGACCGCCAGCTAGCACTGCTGGCGGCGCACCAGAACGAGTTGGACGGGCTCACGGTGGACGAGGCGCCGATGAGGGTGTACCCGCTGCGCCACCTGACCGCCCACGTGGTCGGGTACCTCAACGAGGTGTCGCAGGCGGAGATCGACCGCTACCGGGCCGAGGGGTACCGGTATCTCCTGGGAGACAGGATCGGGCGCACCGGCCTGGAGGCGGTCTGGGAGCGCGAGATGCGCGGCCGGCGCGGACGGCTGACCGTGATCGTCAACGCCAAGGGGGTGGAGAAGGGGAGGGACCCGCTGTCGTCGGCCGCCGGCCGGCGGTACGAGATCGAGCCGGTGCCGGGCAACGACCTGATGCTGTCGCTCAACGCCCGCCTGATGCGCGTCGTGGACGAGGCGTTCCGCGGCCGGCCGGCGGGCGCCGCGGTCGTGCTCGACGCGCGAACGGGCTTCGTCCTCGCGATGTACTCCAAGCCCTCGTTCGACCCCAACGCCTTCATTCGCGGCCTCACGTCCGACGACGTGCGGGTCCTCAACGAGAACCCGTTCATGCCGCAGCACGACAAGACCGTGGTGGACCACTACTTCCCCGGCTCGCTGTTCAAGCCGTTCGTGGCGTTCGCCGCGCTGCAGCGGCCGGCGCTGCTGGAGTCCGGGGACGTCTTCGATCCGGCGGCCGGCATCGAGTGCCAGGGGGCGTACGAGGTGGCCCGGCAACGCTTCCGCTGCACGAAGGTGCACGGCGTCACGGAGTTCCACAAGTCGCTGGTCGAGTCGTGCAACGTCTACTACTTCTCCCTGGCCCGCAGGCTCGGCATCGACCGGATCGCCGAGGTCGCCAGGGAGTTCGGCTTCGGCGCCAAGACCGGCATCGGGCTCACGAAGGAGGTCCCCGGGCTGGTCCCGGACAAGGAGTGGTACCGGAGCCGACCCGAGTACGGCTTTCAGTACAGGTTGGGCTATGCCCTGCTGGCGGCGATCGGCCAGGGGAACTCCAAGGCGACCGTCCTTCAACTCGCCGCCGCCTACGGCGCGCTCGGCAACGGCGGCTACATGTACCGCCCGCAGATCGTCAGGGAGGTCCAGTATCCCGACGGGCGAACGAAGATGAGCTTCGCTCCGGAACTGGTGCGCAGGATCGACATGGCGGATGCCGATCGACGGCGGATCGTGGACGCCCTGATCGGCGTGCTGGACGACCCGACCGGAACGGCCCACGACCAGCGAATCGCCGGGCTGGAGGTGGCCGGCAAGACGGGGACGGCACAGGTCGCGCGGCGAAGGCAGCCGGGCGAGCGGCGGCGGCGGCAGGAGCAGGGCGAGCGGTACGCGGATCGCGACCACGCATGGTTCGTCGGCTTCGCGCCCGCCCGCGACCCGGAGATCGTCGTGGTCGTGCTCGTGGAGCACGGCGGCGCGGGCGGCCGCACCGCCGCGCCGATCGCGATGGACGTGATCCGCGCCTACTTCCGCCGCATAGCGCCGAGGTAGCATCGTGGCCGCGTCGCGGACATTCGAGCGAGCGGGCCGCATCCCGGCGGACGTGCCGCTGCTGACCGCCGTCGCGTCCCTCGGCGTCCTCGGGCTCCTCAACCTCCGCTCCGCCGTCTCCGTCGTCAACATCGAGTTCTACGAGACGCAGATGTACTGGTTCGCGTTCGGCGGCTTCGTCGCCATGGTGACGTGGCTGGCCGACTACCGGATCTTCCTGCGCCATGCGTACCTGCTCTACGGCGGCGTCCTGGTGCTCCTGATACTGGTGCTCGGCGTCGGCACGGAGCTGAACCAGGCGAGGCGCTGGCTGTTCCTGGGGCCGGTGTCGTTCCAGCCGTCCGAGGTGATGAAGATCGCGTTGGTCCTGGCCGTCGCGCGGGTGTTCCATTCGGACGTGAAGCCCGATCCGAGGACGCTGAAGGACTTCCTGCTGCCGGCGGCGCTTGCGGCGATCCCGACTTTCCTCGTCATCAAGCAGCCGGACCTCGGCACGGCGCTCATCTACCCGCTGATCCTCCTGTCGATGGCGCTCGTGCTGCGCGTCCGCGGCCGGAGCGTGGCCGTGGCGCTGATCGCGGTGCTTCTGCTGTTGCCGGCCGGCTGGTCGTACCTGCACGACTACCAGAAGGAGCGCGTCGTCACCTTCTTCGCCTCGCTGGTCTCCGAGGAGAAGCTCGACGTCCAGGACAAGGGGTGGCACACGGTCCAGTCCAAGATCGCCGTCGGGTCCGGCCACCTGTTCGGCAAGGGGTTCATGCAGGGGACGCAGAACCGCATGGGGTTCGTGCCGTACCAGCACACCGACTTCCCGTTCGCCGTGTGGGCCGAGGAGCACGGCTTCGCCGGCTCGGTGCTGCTCGTGGCGCTCTACATGTTCGTCGTCCTCTGGGCGGTGCGGATAGCCTCGCGAGCCCGGGATCGCTTCGGCGTCCTGGTCGCCGTCGGGGTCGGCGCGATGATCTTCTGGCACGCCGTGATCAACATCGGCATGGTGCTCGGCCTGCTCCCGGTCGTCGGCGTGACGCTTCCGCTCTTCTCCTACGGAGGCTCCTCCGTCCTGGCCACCTTGATCGGCATCGGCCTGCTCCTCAGCATCTCGGCCCGCAGGCTCGGATCAGCCTGGGAAACATGAAGATCACGTGAAGGTAACCGTTCACCGGGGGGGGGCCGGATTCCGTGAACGGTTACGATCAGGGTACGTCCGCTCTCTGCGCCTCCGCGTCCCCGCGTGAGGTTCCCGCGGCATCGGCCTCGGGGTTCTCGCCGACGACCCAGCGCGACCGCGGGTGGCGGCGGCGCGGCGCGCAGCGGACCGACGAGGGCTGCTCGTCGGGGTCGGTCCAGACGGCGGCGCCGACCGGGATGAACCTCCCGTTGCGGTGCCGGACGCCGGGCCGGAACAGGTGCTGCGGATCGCAGTTGCGCCCCTTGAAGATCAGCTCGAAGTGCACGTGCGGTCCCCGGCTGATGCCGGTGCTGCCGAGTTCCGCGACGATCGCGCCGGCCGAGACCCGCTGGCCCGCCGCGACGAAGTTCACCGAGTTGTGGGCGTACATCGTCACCCAGCCGCCGGGGTGGATGATGAGCACGGTGTTCCCGTAGCCGGTCAGCCCGTCGCCCGAGTAGCCGACCAGGCCGGCCGCCGCGGCGCGGACGTTCCAGCCGATCTCGCCCATGATGTCGACGGCGAGGTGGTAGCCGTCCTCTCCCGATCCGTAGCCTCGCGTGTACCAGCCGTTCCCGACGGGCCAGCGCAGCGTGCCCGGCAGCGCCGCGGCTCCTCCGGCCGCCTGGAGCCACGCCTTGCGGACGCGGCCCCGGAGCAGATCGTGGGCCGCCTCGCGCGTCCCGAGTCCCAGGCGGCGCGCCAGCGTCGAGGCCGCCTGGGGCCCCCGCTGCGGGCGGCGGATGCCGCGGCTTCCGCCCCCCTCGCCGACGCCGGGGAGAAACAGCCTGTCCCCCTCGCGCAGGCCCCGCACCGCCTCCGGCGTCATCCCGTTGGCCGACATGATCTCACCGACCGACACGCCGTACGTGCGCGCCAGGTCCCACACCGTCTCGCCGCGGGCCAGCGCGTGGGTCGTGCCGGTCGGGCGGCGCGACTCGGCCTGCCGCACCTGATCCGCCGCGATCCCCGGCACGATGACCGGACGGCCGACCGGCAGGCTCCGCAAGTCGTCGTCGGTGAAGCCGTTCCGTTCGGCGATCTCTCCCACCGTCTTCCCGTACGACCTCGCGATCGACCACAACGTCTCGCCGCGCCCGACGAAGTGGTACGCGCCGTCGTCGATCGGCGGCAGGCTCGCCCGCGCACGCTCGGCCGCCGCGGCCCGCTCCGCCTGCGTCAGGACCGTGGCCACAGCGGTGGCGCCGGGGATCCGCAGGATCCTCCCCTTGGACAGCTTCGTGATGTGCCGCGTCCTCAGACCGTTGGCCCGCATGATCCGCTCGACGCCTACGCCGTACGCCAGAGCGATCTCCCACAGCGTTTCCCCCTCGGCGACCTCGTGCTCCACGAACGGCTCGGCCGCTTCGACATCCCCGGCGTCCCCCCCATCCTCCTCCGTGCCCGTGCCCGCGTCTCCATCTGCACCATCCCAGGTGTGGTCGCTATCACCCACGTCCGGGGCGGCCTCCTCGACGGCGTCCGTGCCGGTGTCGTCCGCCTCCTCGTGGCGCTCTGCCGAATCGGCCGGCGCCGCCGGCGCGGCGTCGGCGCCGCATGCCGCGGCCACGCCGAGCAGCATGGCCGTCACGGTGCGGCATGAGAGGCCGTGCCTCCGCGGATTCGCCCACGGCCACGAGGGCGAGGGCGAGGGCGGCGGTGGGGGCGAGGGGGCTCGTCCCACGCGCAATCGGATCACCTCGGCGCCGCGAACCAGCGCCGTAGGAAGTAGAACGTCCGGAACTCCCCGGCGTTGTCGAGGAAGGCGAGGCGCCCGCCAGCCACGGCGGGCGGCCCGGCCGTGCCGTGCCCGGCGCCCCATGCCTGGAGCACCATGCCGGTCAGCGCCTCGAAGAAGAGGAGCCCGTTGATGTCGTCCGAGAGGACGATGATGCCGTCGCGCACGATGGGGTCGGCGAGCGTCCCGGCGGGGAAGCGGCGGATCCAGACGGTCGAGCCGTCGGCCGGGTCGAGCCGGGCGAGCCCCCGCCCGGAAAGCGCCACCAGCGGATCGCCGCCCACGGCGGCCAGCCCCGAGACCCTCGTGAGGTCGGTCCGGGCCCAGATCTGCGTGCCGCGCTCGGCGTCGACGGCGAACACGCCGTTGTCGTACGACGCCACGACTATCGCGCCCTCGATCCGCACGGGGGTCGCCGTGATGTCGTCCAGGACTATCTCCGCGTCCCCCTCGCCCGCGACGTTGATGTCCCACAGCTTCTCTCCCGACACGGCGGACAGCGCCACGACCGTGCCGTCGGAGAACCCCGTCACGATTCGACCGTCCGCCGACAGCAGCCCGGCATCCATGCCGGCCTTGTACCCCTCGGGCGCCGGCCCGGAGAAAGTCCACAACTCCCGCCCGGTCTCCGCCTCGACGGCGAAGACGCCGCCGCCCGTGGTCCTGGCGTACGCCACGCGGTCGGCGTAGGCGACGGGCCGACGGATCGGCGCCCCGAGCGCCGCGCGCCAAGCGAGGCGTCCGTCGTCCGGGTCGAAGGCCAGCAGATGGCCGCCGTCGTTCCCGACGACGACCAGGTCGACCTCGGGCAGATGGACCGCCGCCGAGTTGAACGGATCGGTTTCCGAATGGCTCCAGATCTCGCCGCCGAGGCCGGAATCGAGCGCCAGGAAGCGGCCCTGCGACGTGCCGACGAAGACCAGGCCGCGGCCCGGATCGAACGCCGCGCCGGACCGCTCGACCGGATCGTACGGGCGCAGCTCCGGATCGACCACGAGCCGCCGCCACTTCGGCCTGAGCATCTCGACGCCGGGGAAGTCGAGGCGCATGTCGAGCGCCGTCGGCGGGGGCATGCCGAAGCACGCCGCCGCCAGCGTCAGGAGCAGCGCAACCGGCCGGGCGCCGGTCGCGATCGATGCCCTGGCCCTCGCCGGTCGCAAGCCGTCCGCCGACGTCAATTCCCGGCTGCCCCGGCCGGGATCGCGGCCGGCGCATGTCCGGCGCCGGCGGGCAAGCGTCTGTCCAGGAGTCGAATCTCGATGTCGATCTTCTCGGTGATGCCCGCGGGCCGCGGATTGCCCAAGGCCCCGGCTTCGCCGAACAGCTTCCTGGCATCCTCGATGCGACCGGCGGCAGCGGCCAGCCTGCCGCGGTGGTACAGGGCCAGCGCGCTCCATGCGCCGTCCGCGATCTCGCCCAATGCCGCGAATGCCTTGTCGGCCTCCTCGGTCTTGCCCGCACGTTCCAGCGCGTACCCGAGGCCCTCCTGGGCGATCGAGCGCCCCGGCGACGACTTGCCGCCGTCGGCCGCGAGGTAGCCGCGGTACAACTCCGCGGCCTCGTCGAGGCGGCCCTCGTCGAGGGCGAGGCGGGCTAGCGGCAGGCGGGCCAGGGCGCGAATTGTCGGTTCGTCCGCCTTGTCGGCCGCGGCCGCGAGCGCCGCCGGGTCGATCGGCGGGAGGCCGCCCGTGCCCGGCGGAGCCGGAGCCTCGCCCTCGGGCGCCTCGCGGAACGCCCGGATCTTCACGGCATCCAGCAGGGGCCGCGCCTCCTCGACCGCCGCGCTGCGACGGAGGTGGATCACCAGCGTGACGCCGAAGATGATCAGCAGGACCGAGCCGAGCCCGATGGCCAGCGGCGCCCTCTGGTCCGCAATCCAGTCCAGCAACCTCGCCCCGAGTCCGATGAGCTCGTCGGGCTTGCGCAGTTCCTTGCGTTGAATCTTGCGTGCCACTCTCGCCGACTCCGCGTCCCGCGCCTTCGCGAGAACCGCGCGGCAATATAGGAGGCGCGTTCGGAACGTGTCAACAACCGCAACGGCCCCGGCGGCCGGCGCGATCGGGCGCGCCGTGGCGGTCTCGCGACACATGCGGAGAGCGGCGGCGGCGACGGCGATCCTGCTGGGCGTCCTCGCGGCCTGGCGGCTCCTCGACGCGGGATCGGCGATCGGGGGCGCCTCCGGGCCGCCGAAGCGGACCGACGCGATCTGCTTCGGGTTGTCCGGCGCGGTTCGGTCGCCGGGGCTCAGGTGCGTCTCGCGGCCTTCGGTCGCATCGATCGCGCCGCTGGCGCCGTGCGACGAAGCACAGGCGCTGGACGCGCTGATGAGATTGCTGGATCGGTGTCCGATGCACGGCGGGCTCCTGGTCCTGGCGCCGCGGATCCGCGGCGGTCCGTGCGTTCCCCGCCTGCGGCCGCTGGGCGGCGCCGCCCGCCTGGCCCTCGGGTTGCCGATCGACCTGCTGGAAGCCTCCGCGGAGGACCTCGACGCGCTGCCCGGCGTCGGCCCGCGGACGGCCGAGCGGATCCTGGCCCGCAGGAGCCATCTGCGGACCGTGGACGACCTCGGCGAGATCCCCGGCATCGGCCCGGTCCGCCTCGCCGCGATCCGGCCGCACGTGGCGATAGGCGCTCCGACGCCTTCGGAATGCCGTTGATCCGGTTTGCACCGCCTCCTCCAGCCTGCTACCGATCCGGTCACGGAGGTGACGCATGGCGCGGTTGATGGTGCTCTGGTCGGTGCTCGCTCTCGCGGTCACGGCGTGCAGGGACGCGGGGACCGATCCCGACGACCGCCGCGACGACGGCGGGCGGATCGACGACGGCGTGGACGCAAGGCCGGACGACGGCGGCGTGACGGGGGACGCCGACGCCGGCGTCGACGGGGACGCCGACGCGGATATTGGTGAAGCGAGCGGGGCCGAGGATACCAACGCCGCCTGCCGGGACGGCGCCGACAACGACGGCGACACCCGGGTCGATTGCGCCGATTCCGACTGCGAGCGCAACCCGTGCGTGACCGTCTGCCCGCGGGAAGCGCCCGGGCAGTGTTTCAATTCGATCGACGACGACGGCGACGGCCGCACCGACTGCTTCGACTGGGACTGCAACCGCCACCCGGATGTCGCCTGCGAGTGCCCGACCGGCAGGGAATGCTCCGACGGAAGCTGCTCCAACAGGGTGGACGACGACGGGGACACCCGGACGGACTGCGACGACTGGGACTGCTCGCAGAGCGGCCGGATCGGCGTCTGCCGATCCGAGCTGACCGACGCGCTGTGCCGCGACGGCGTCGACAACGACGGCGACGGGTACACCGACTGCGCCGACTTCTCCTGCTCGCGGTCACCCTGGATCACCGTCTGCTGCGGCTGACGGCCCGCCCCACACCGGGAAGAACCACTCGCCAGCGAACGCTACCTCGGTCACGAGCGTCCCGGCGGCGTCGAACTCCCACCGTTGCGCCGCCCGCAGCGTCATGCGCCAACGGGAGGCGATCCACAGGGCCAGGCCGCCGCACACGCCCGCCGTAGGCGTCGCGGCGTCCCACGCTGCCGAGAGCGTCGCGCCGGCGCCGAGGCCGACGAAGGGCACGAGAGGCATCAGGTCGAGGTGGCCGATCGCCCAAAGGTGGGCGCCCCAGGATCGCACGGTACCGGATCCGGGCCGCGGCGCGATGTCGAAATCGGCCCGAACGTCGAGGGCCGCCTCCAGCCACCGCCAGGCGATCGCCCTGGCCCCGAGCGTCCAGTGGACGGTTTCGGCGCTGCCGTCGGCGGTCGCCGGCGTCGCGTACCCGGCGGCGGTCCCGAGGCCCAGAACCAGGGGTTCCTCCGGGGCGCGCAACACGCCCGCCCGAGCGACGGGCGACCAAGGCGCGGCGCAGACGACCGCCAAAAGGGCTGCCCGACGAAAGGATCTTCGCGGCCGGGCATCGACGATCGGCAGTCGGCTCAAGCGTTCACCGCGATCTGCTGGATGCAGACGAACGGCTCGACCTCGACTGGCTCCCCTCGCGCCTGCTTGTCCTCGATGATGAGTTCGACGACCTCCGTCAGGTTCTTCTGGAGATCGTCCAACGACGAACCCTGGCTGTGCGCGCCCGGCAGGCCGGGCACGGCGCCGACGTACAGCTTGGTCTCCGGATCGAACTCGACGTAGGCCGTGAACACGCGACTCATGACCTCGCGCCTCCTCGCTGCGGTCGCCGACGCCGGGCCATACGGCCGCACCCGGCGCCCGGCAACCGAAGAACAACGTACTCGACCTCATCACGACCGACAACCTGGAGCCCGAATCCGTCCCCCCCCCTCGACTTCCGCGGAGAGACGCGCTACGAACGGCGCGACCCGCGGGAACGGAGAGGAACATGGCAACGGGTGTCGAGCAGATCCAGTTCTGGGCGGCGACGGACGTCGGCAGGGTGCGGGACCACAACGAGGACAACTTCCTCGCCGACAGGAACGTCGGCCTGTTCGCCGTGGCCGACGGCATGGGCGGCCACGCGGCGGGCGAGGTCGCCTCGTCGATCGCCGTTCGCACGGTGCGCGAGCACCTTGGGCGGTACAGGGACGTCGTCGAGAAGGCGAGGGTGGTGCGGCAGGAGTCGCGGAATGTGGAGGATGTCCAGCGCGAGATCTGCTCGCTGCTGGAGAGCGCCTTCCAGGAGGCGTCGGCCGCGATCTGGACCAAGGCGCAAGCCGAGGACGACAAGCGCGGGATGGGCACCACGCTCTCGGTCCTGCTGCTCGGCGAAGCGTTCGCCTACGTCGCCCACGTCGGCGACTCGCGCATCTACCTGCTCCGGATGGGCGAGGTGCAGCAGATCACCGACGACCATACGCTGGTCAACGCGCTCATCCGCGACGGCCGGCTGTCGCGCGAGGAGGCCCGGGACGCGCCGTTCAAGAACGCCGTCACCCGCGCCGTGGGCGTCTACGAGTCGGTGGAGGTCGATACGCTGGTCGTGCCGGTGCTGCCCGGAGACCAGTTCCTCCTCGCATCCGACGGCCTCACCGGGTACCTCGACGCCGCCGAGATCCCGCCTTTCATGCAGAGCGAGGACGTCAAGGAGATCCCGCCCAAGCTGATCGAAATCGCCAACGAGCGCGGCGGCCACGACAACATCACGTCGGTCGTCGTCCGGCTCGTCGACTTCCAGGGCGTCGCGCACGAGCGGTTCCGCGATCTCAACTTCAGGATCGATGCGCTCAAGAACATGCCCTTCTTCAAGTATCTCTCGTACTCCGACCTGCTCCGGGTCTTCGTGAACATGCGGCACGAGCGCGTCGCGGCCGGGACGACGGTGTTCGAGCAGGGCAGCGCGGGGAGCGACCTCTACCTGATCCTGGCGGGCGCGGTCCGCATCCACCGCGGCGACATCGACCTCGCGACGCTCGGCCCGGGCGACCACTTCGGAGAGATGGCGCTCATCGACCAGGCTCCGCGATCGGCCTCGGTCACCGCCGTCCAGGATACGGCGCTCCTGCGCCTGGACAGGAATACGTTCTTCACGCTCATACGCAAGGAGAGCGACCTCGCCAGGAAGGTGCTGTGGAACATCCTGCAGGTCCTGTCCGCCCGTCTGCGTTCGACGAGCAGCGAACTGGAACAGGCCAGGGACTCGATGGTGGAGGAGGTCCCGATCGACGCGGTGGAGGTGTTCGGCGGGTCGAGCCCGACCGTTCCCAGCCCGCCGCCGCGCCGCACCGGCCCTCCGGGTCGCGGGCTTCCTTGACACTCCGGGCGGCGCGTTGATACGGTCGCCGCCGATGTTCGCCGACAGCGCCGAGGGAGGAGAAAGGGGATGAGAAAGACCGCAGGGCTTGCGTTCGCGTGCGGCTTGGCCGTCGCCGCTTCACCCGCGCGGGCGCAGGGTCAGGACCGCTCGTCCCGGCGGGAAGCCGACGAGCGGGGGGGGGTCGTCGGGGCGGCGCCCGCCGGCGCCGCCCAGCGGGCCGTCTGGGATTTCGTGCACTTCACGACCGGGGCGGAGATCGTGGACGTCATCGACTCGTTCGACGGCGACGATCCGTTCGACATCAACCTGTCCGTCGGTTTCCAGAGGACGCTGCGGCGCTCCAAGATCGTGCGCGAGTGCCGCGAGCCGGACCGGTGCGACCGGGCTGGGGCGCGCGACGACGGCGCGTTCTCCGAGTTCATCGACACCGTGGACATCGGGCGCTACACCCAGGAGACCTACATCCTGGATCTGCTCCTGGCGGTCGGCCTTTTCCGCGACCTCCACTTCTACACGCGCTGGCCCCTGATCCTCTCGGACACCAGGTCGCTCGGCTACCTCGAGGACAGCCCGAGCGACGCGTACCGCGCCGCCGTCGGCGAGATGGTCGATAATCTCTTCACCATCCCGTTCGAGTCGCCGGAGCGGAGCGGGCTCGACTATTTCGCCGTCGGCATCTCGTGGGCGCCGTTCAACCAGCAGCGCGATCCGACGGACCCGAACTGGGTGCTCAACTTCGAGGGGCGTTTCGCCGTCGGCGACGTGCTCAAGGCGGCCAAATCCGGTGGGGAGGGGGGCATCAGCAGGCGCCTCAACGAGATCCGGTTCGGCATGTTCCTGTCGAAGCGCTACCGGTGGATCGAGCCCTACAGCGGCATCACCTTCATGGCCGGCATTCCTGACTACAGCGCGCCGTACCATTTCGACGCGCCGGTCTCCGGCCAGATCAACACGATGCCGCCGCTCCAGGGGTCGTTCCTGTTCGGGATGGAGATCGTCCCGTGGGAGAACATCGAGCGGATGCAGAAGTTCTCGATCGGCCTCGAGATCGCCGGGACCTACCACAGCGAAGGCCGCGTGTTCAGCGAACTGTTCGACGCGCTGGGGACGTCGGAGGATCCCAGGCTGCACTACGAGCGCGCGCCGCGGCCCGACGGCCGCTTCGGGCCGTGCACATCCGATCCCGGAAGCGTGTGCTGGAGCGAACGCTACGGCGGAGACCCGTTGTACCGTTTCAGCGGCATGACCGACGTCGAGAACTACGCCTCGGTCATGGGTCGGCTGACGCTGCTGATCCAGGCCGCCAAGTACATCAAGTTCTACGCCGGCCTCGGCTTCGGGCACGACACGGAGCACTCGGTCACGTTCACGGACGAGTGCAACGCGGGCGAGATGAACGGGCCGCAGGACTGCCAGATCGGCGGCGATGCGTACAACCCGATGACGCGCGAGGTGATCGACGCCCCGGGCAACCGCTTCCGCGTGCAGGAGACGACGATCTTCGACGTGTTCGCCGGCCTGACGGCGATGTTCTGAAGCCGGCACGGCCGCGGCTCGCCGCCCGGCGCGAAGTCCCGGCGGGGGGACGAGGAGAGCGACCCCGTGTCCGGTACGATGAAGGCGGTAGTGAAGGTCGAGCCCGGGGTGGGGGCGTCGCTGCGGGACGTGCCGATCCCGCGGCCCGGTCCCGGCGAGGTGCTCGTCAAGGTCCGGGCCGCGTCGATCTGCGGCACCGACGTCCACATCTACGCCTGGGACCGGTGGTCGCAAACCAGGATCGGAGCCGCGCGCCTCCCGCAGGTGCTCGGGCACGAGGTCGCCGGCGAGGTCGTCGAGGCCGCCGCGGGCGTCCGCGCGGTGAAGCCCGGCGACTACGTCTCGGCCGAGACGCACATACCGTGCGGCCGGTGCCTGCCGTGCCGCACGGGCGACCGGCACCTCTGCGCGGACCTGTCGATCCTGGGCGTCGACCGCGACGGGTCGTTCGCCGAGTACATCGCGATCCCCGAGTCGGTCTGCTGGGTGAACGACCGGACGATACCGCCCGAAATCGCCACGATCCAGGAGCCGCTCGGCAACGCCGCCTACGCCGTGCTCGGCAACGACGGCGACGTGGCCGGCAGGACGATGGCGATCGTCGGCGACGGGCCGGTCGCCCTGTTCGCCGTCGGCGTGGCCCGCGCCTGCGGCGTCACGTCGATCTTCGTGGTCGGCGAGAACGACTTCAACCTCGCCATCGCCCGGCGAATGGGCGCCGATCACGTGCTGCACATCCATCGGGACGCCGACCGGGCGGGGTACGTGCGCGAGCGCACCGACGGCGTCGGCGCGGACATCTCGCTCGACATGGTCGGCTCGCCCGAGGCGATCGCGGACGGTCTGCGGATGCTCCGCAAGGGCGGCCGCTTCTCGGCCTTCGGGCTGGCGTCGGCCGGCGACCTGCCGATCGACTACGTCGACGGCGTGGTGCTCAAGGGCGCCGAGATCCACGGCATCAGCGGCAGGCGCATGTTCGACACGTGGTACCGCATACGCAACCTGCTCGCCTCCGGCCGGCTGGACGTCTCGCCGGTCATCACCGGCCTGCTGCCGCTGGAGCATTGGGCGCGCGGGTTCGATGCGGTCATGAAGCGCCCGCGATCGTCGGCGAAGATCGTGCTGTTCCCGTCGGACGACGAGCTGCGGGCGGCGAGGGAAAGGAGGCCGTCGTGTACGGTCGATTGAAGGACGATCTGAAGGTCGAGCTGGCCGGCATTCGCGAGGCCGGGCTGTACAAGTCCGAGCGGATCATCACCGGGCCGCAAGGGGTGGAGATCGGCGTCCAGGGCGGCAGGAAGGTCCTCAACTTCTGCGCCAACAACTACCTCGGCCTGTCGAGCCACCCCAAGGTGATCGCCGCCGCCCACGAGGGCCTCGACAAGTGGGGTTACGGCATGAGTTCGGTGCGGTTCATCTGCGGCACCCAGGAGATACACAAGACGCTCGAACGCAAGGTCTCCGCGTTCCTCGGCACCGAGGACACGATCCTGTACGCCGCCTGCTTCGACGCCAACGGCGGCGTCTTCGAACCGTTGCTCGGCAAGGACTGCGCCGTCCTGACCGACCAGCTCAACCACGCTTCCATCATCGACGGCATCCGCCTCTGCAAGGCCACCCGCTTCATCTACAACCATTCCGACATGGCCGATCTCGAAGCCAAGCTCGTCGAGGCGAAGGGGGCGAAGTACCGGCTGATCTCCAGCGACGGCGCCTTCTCCATGGACGGCGACGTCGCGAAGCTTGACGAGATCGTCGCGCTCGCCGAGAAGTACGACGCCCTGGTGCAGGTCGATGACGCCCACGCCACCGGCTTCCTCGGCAAGACCGGCCGCGGGAGCCACGAGCACTGCGGCGTCATGGGCAAGATCGACATCATCACCGGCACGTTCGGCAAGGCGCTCGGCGGCGCATCCGGCGGCTTCACCTCCGGCCGCGCCGAGATCGTCGAGCTGCTCCGGCAGCGTTCGCGGCCCTACCTCTTCTCCAACACGGTGTCGTCGTCCGTCGTCTACGCCACGATCGCCGTCTTCGACCTCCTGTCGGAAACGACGGAGCTGCGCGACAGGCTGGAATCGAACACGAAGCGGTTCCGCGACGGGATGAAGGCGGCAGGCTTCGACATCAAGCCCGGCATCCATCCGATCGTGCCGATCATGCTCTACGACGAGCCGCTGGCCCACAGGTTCGCCGACAGGCTCCTCGACGAGGGGATCTACGCCGTCGGCTTCTCCCACCCGGTCGTCCCGAAGGGCCAGGCCCGAATCCGCGTCCAGCTCTCCGCCGCCCACGAGACGCACCACGTCGACCGCGCCATCGCGGCGTTCACCAAGATCGGCAGGGAACTGGGAGTGCTGAAAGGCTGAGGGGCGCCCCTGGCTGGACCTGGACCTGGACCAATGGTGAAGGCGTACCTCGGCATCGGCGCCAATCTGGGCGAACCGGACGTGGCGATCGCCCGTGCCGCCGCGGCCCTCGACCGCGTTCCGGGCATCCGCGTCATGCGCCTCGCCCCGGGATATCTCTCGGCGCCCCACGGCCCGCCCGATCAGCCGCCGTACGTGAACTCGGCCGTCGAGATCGAGACGGGCCTCCCGCCGCGGGCGCTCCTCGAAGCGACGTCCGGCGTGGAACGCGGGATCGGGCGCTCCGCATGCGCCGCCCGCTGGGGCCCGAGGGAGATCGACATCGACATCCTGCTGTACGGCGACTCGGCGGTCCACGAACCCGGCCTGGGGGTTCCTCACCCTCGGATGTCCGAACGCCGTTTCGTGCTGGGGCCGCTGGCGGATCTGGATCCCGGCCTGCGCCATCCGGTCGACGGCCGTTCGATCGCCGATCTGCTCGCGGCGTGCGCCGACGCGCCGCTGCTTGACGGGCCGTGGACGCTGCCGCGGGGCGTGCGCGGGCGACTCGTCGACCACGGCGGCGATCTGGGTCTGCTGGCCGAGGGAGACGACCCGGCGGATCTGGCGGTGCAGGCGGCGCACCTGTTCGTGGGGGCGATCGTTCCCCGCGACGTGCTGCGCGAGCGCGAGCGGCGCGAGTGGGCCGCTGTGGTGTCCGGTCCGCGCGACGTGGGGGACGCCGTCGCCGATCTGCTCAACGAGATCGTGCTTTGGCTGGACGCCGACGGCCTGCTGCCGGCGCGCGTCGCGGCCGTCGAGGCGGCCGGCGAGTTGCGGGTGGCGGCGTTCGGCGAGACGATTCGCGGCAGGGACCTGCCGGTCGAACGCTGCCCGAAGATGGTGACCCGTCACGGCCTGCGGGTGAGCCGGATCCGCCGGGCGGCGGACGGGAGGGCGAGGGGGGGCTGGCGGATTCGGCTTGTGATCGATATGTAGAATGTCCACGGGCACGGGCACGGGCACGGACAGGGGCACGAGGCTCGCCAGGAGTGCGATGTCGAAGACCGGACCGAAGGTGGAGAAACTGGACGAGTTCAGGTGGCTGATCCCGAAGCAGGGCGGGATGCGGGCCGAGGGGCTCATCTACGCCACGAAGGCGCTGCTGGAAGGGAGCGAGGGAGGGCAGGGGAGCGCGATCGAGCAGGTCGCCAACGTCGCGCACCTGCCGGGCCTGGTCGGCCGGTCGTTGGCGATGCCGGACATCCACTTCGGCTACGGATTCGCGATCGGCGGCGTCGCGGCGTTCGATCCGGACCGCGGCGGCGTCGTGTCGCCGGGCGGCGTCGGCTACGACATCAACTGCGGCGTCCGGCTGCTCGTCACCGGTCTGGAGGCGGAACGCGCGCGTCCGGTGCTCGGGAGGCTTCTCGACGCCGTGTTCCAGGCGATCCCCTCCGGGGTCGGCTCGAGCAGCGACGATCTCCGCGTGGGCGGCGACGACCTGGCGCGGTGCCTGCGCGACGGCGCGAGGTGGGCGGTCGAGCGGGGCCTGGGGACGGCGGAGGACATCGAACGCATCGAGAGCGGCGGGCGCCTGCCCGGCGCGGATCCCGCCGCCGTGTCGGAGAAGGCCCGCTCGCGCGGCTCGCCCCAACTCGGCACGCTCGGCTCGGGCAACCACTTCGTCGAGATCGGGCGCGTGACCGGGATCTTCAACCACGAGGCGGCCGAGGCGTTCGGGTTGGCCGAAGGGCGGCTGGTCGTGACGATCCATACGGGGTCGCGCGGCCTGGGACACCAGGTCTGCGACGACGCCCTCAAGATGATGGCCAAGGCGGCCCCGAAGCACGGCATCAGTCTCCCGGACAGGCAGCTCGCCTGCGCGCCGCTCGGGACGCCCGAAGCCGATGGCTACCTCGCCGCGATGGCCTGCGCGGCCAACTTCGCGTTCGCCAACCGGCAGATCATTGCCCACCGCGTGCGCGACGTGTTCCGCGGCTTCTTCGCCGCCGAGGGCGAGGCGGGCGTGCCCCGGACGATCTACGACGTGGCCCACAACATCGCCAAGTGGGAGGAGCACATGGTCGGCGGCGTCTCGCGCCGCCTCTGCGTGCACCGCAAGGGCGCAACACGCGCGTTCCCGGCTGGGCATCCCGACGTGCCGGCCGCGTACAGGGCGGTCGGCCAGCCGGTGCTGATTCCGGGCGACATGGGCCGGGCGAGCTACGTGCTGGTCGGCCTGCGCGGAGCGATGGAGGAGTCGTTCGGATCGACCTGCCACGGCGCGGGGCGGCTGCTGTCGCGCGGGCAGGCCGCGAAGCGGGCCAAGGCCCGGAACGTGGCCGAGGAACTCCGCACCCGCGGCATCATCCTGCGCGCGGCGTCCCGAAGGACGCTGGTCGAGGAGATGCCCGAGGCGTACAAGGACGTCTCGGAAGTCGTCGAAGTGGTCCACGGCGCCGGCCTCTCCGCCAAGGTCGCGCGCCTCGAACCGATGGCCGTGATGAAGGGGTAGGCGACGTCGGATTCGCATGCATGATCGACGCGCACGGCAAGCACTTCGACCGACACGGCGGGCTCATCGATACACCGGGCCGGCTTATCGACGCACGGGGCCGGCTCATCGACGCACACGGACGGCTCATCGACGCACCGGGCGGGCTCATCGACGCACGGGGCGGGCTCATCGACGCACGGGGCGGGCTTATCGACGCACGGGGCGGGCTCATCGACGCACACGGACGGCTCATCGACGCACCGGGC
>CAMTWF010000045.1:0-6706 GCA_947085355.1 uncultured delta proteobacterium | reverse complement strand
CCGGGGGCGGTGTCTGCGCGGCGGGGACGAGCGAGACCCGGTCGTGCCCCTGCGGCGGCACGGAGACGCGGACCTGTTCGGCCTCCTGCACGTGGGGGGCGTGGAGCGGTTGTGCGGCGGGCGAATGCACGCCCGGGGCGACGGAGACGCAGAGCTGCGGCAACTGCAACACGGGGAGCCAGTCTCGCACGTGTTCCAGCTCGTGCTTCTGGGGCCCCTGGAGCGCGTGCGCCGGCGGCGGCGCCTGCGCGCCCGCCTCGACGCAGGCGTGCAACAACGCGTGCGGCGTCGCCGGCAACCAGACCTGCTCGGCCGCGTGCGCCTGGGGGCCCTGCTGCGCGCCCTCGGAGGTGTGCGGCAACACCTGCGACGACAACTGCGACGGCGCAATCAACGAGGGCTGTGCGCCGCCGAACGACCTGTGCGCCGGCGCCATCGACATCGGAGCCGGCGGGGACTTCACCGGCACGACGGCCCTCGCCGGCAACGACAACACCAGTTGCGCCGGCGGCGGCTGCGGAACCGGCGATCGCGACGTGTGGTACCGGTTCACGCTCACGCAGCCCGAGGTGGTCTTCCTCACGCTTCAGGGTGACGGCCAGACATGGGACAGCGTCCTGCACGTGCGCAGCGGTTCGTGCACGGGAGCGGAGGCGGCCTGCAACGACGACTCCTGCGGCGCCGGCAACCGGAGATCGCAATGGACCGGCATCCTCGGCGCCGGCGCCTACTACGTCGTCGTGGACGGGTGCGGGTCGGCCTCGGGATCCTTCAGGCTCCGCTTCGTGCGGTCGCCATGCCCCGAGGCGACGGCGGCGCGGCAGATCACCGCGCCCGGGACATTCAGCGACAACACGTGCGGGGCCGCCAACAACCATTCGACATCGTGCGGGGGCGCCATCGACCCCGACCTGCCGTACTTCCTGGGCCTTTGCCCCGTGACCTACTCGCTCCGCGCCAGGACCTGCGGCGACGGCCAGGCTGGTAACTGGAGGAGTTCGATCCAGATCCGACGCGGCGGCGGCGGGTCGTGTGGCAGTGTCGAGGTGGGTTGCATCGGCACCAACTGCGATTATGAACTTCTCGTCAACTGGCGTTCCGACATCACCAGGTCCGTCACGGGGCCAGATCTCTTCTTCATCATCGTGGACGGCTCCGGCATCGCCTTCTCCCAGTGCGGCGACTACGAGTTGATCGTGTCGTAGTGAGTTCCTGCGCTGGCGGGTTGCCTGCCGGCGGCGGCTGGTGTCTGATACCGCCATGGCAGCCGCGGACGTCCTGCGTCGCCCTCCCTTCGACGAGGCGCTCTACCTGGTCGACGTTTCGGCGTTCGTGTTCCGCTTCTACTACTCGATCCGCGGCCTCGCGACGTCGAAGGGCGAAGCGACCGGCGCCGTCTTCGGCGTCGCGAAGATGCTGCACAAGCTCGTTGCCGATCATTCGCCGAGGCTCCTGGCGATCGCGATGGACTCGCGGACGCCGACGTTCCGCCGGGAGGCATATCCGGCCTACAAGGCCAACCGGCCGCCGCCGCCGGAAGACCTGGCGCCCCAGTTCGGGTTCGTGCGGGAGATCCTCGATGCGTTCTCGATCCCGGTGCTGCAGCGCGACAGCTTCGAGGCGGACGACGTCATCGCCACCGCGGTCCGCCGCGTCGCGCCGGAGCGTCCGGTCGTCATCATCGGCTCCGACAAGGATCTCTGCCAACTCGTCTCCGATCGCGTGCTGATCCTGGCGCCCGACAAGGACGAGCTGATCGGCCCGGCCGAAGTCGAGGCGAAGTGGGGCGTTCCGCCCGAGCGGATGGTCGACCTCCAGGCGCTCGTCGGGGACGCTTCCGACAACGTCCCAGGCGTGCCCGGCATCGGCCCGAAGACCGCGGCGCAACTCATCTGCGAGTTCGGATCGCTCGATGCGCTGCTCGCACGGGCCGCGGAGGTCCGGCGCCCGAAGACGCGGGAAGCCCTGCTGGCCGGCGCCGACGCCGCCCGCCTCGCCAGGACGCTGGTGACGCTGCGCGACGACGTCCCGCTGGAGCTCGACATGGAGGCGCTGCGCTACGTTCCTGCCCCTGCCGGGAGTCTCCGCCGCGTCTTCTCGCGCTTCGAGTTCCACTCGCTGGTCCAGTCGCTGCCCGGCGACGTCGGCCCGGACCGGGACTACGCCGCGGCAGCGACGCTCGACGAACTGGATTCGATCCTTGCGAGGGCGCGCGAGCGTGGCGTTCTCTCGGTGGACACCGAGACCACCGGCCTCGATCCGATGCGTGCCGAGATCGTCGGCGTGGCGCTGTGCACCGACGAGGGAACTGCGCGGTACGTGCCGGTCGGCCACGTGGGGCCGGGGAGCGAGATGCAGCTCCCGCGGGACGAGGTCTTCCGAAGGTTGGCGCCGATCCTGGCGGATCCGGCCATCGCCAAGGTCGGGCAGAACCTGAAGTACGACTCGATCCTGCTCCGCCGCGCCGGCGCGCCGCTCGCCGGAGTCGCCTTCGACACGATGCTGGCCAGCTTCCTGCTGGATCCCGAGAAGCACCAGCACAGGCTGGAGCAGATCGCGGCCGAACGGCTGTCGCGGGGAATGACCACCTACGACGACGTGACCGAGAAGCGGCGCGGAAGCCAACTCTCGTTCGCGGAGGTGCCCGTCGAGCGGGCGGTGCGGTACGCCGCCGACGACGCCGAGGTGGTGATGTGCCTCGTGGGGCCGATGCGGAAGGCGCTCGATGAGGCGGGCCTCACCGGGCTGCTCGTCGATATCGATCTGCCGCTTGCCGGGGTGCTCGAACGCATGGAGATGACCGGCGTCGCGATCGATCTCCAGCGGCTCCGGATGTTGGGCATCGAGCTGCGGGTGCAGACGGATGAACTCGAGCGCGAGGCGCACGCCGCGGCCGGCGGGCCCTTCAACCTCGCTTCGCCGAAGCAACTGGCCGCGATCCTGTTCGACAGGCTGGCCCTGCCCAGGATCCGCAAGACGAAGACGGGCTACTCGACCGACGCCGACGTGCTCGAGGAACTGTCCGCGCACCACCCGCTGCCCGGCAAGGTGCTCCAGCACAGGTCGCTCACGCGCCTGGTGTCGGGCTACATCGATGCGCTGCCCGCGTTGATCCACCCCGAGACCGGCCGGATCCACACGTCGTACAACCAGGCGGTCGCCGCCACCGGCCGGCTCTCGAGTTCCGACCCGAACCTGCAGAACATCCCCGTGCGGACCGATCTGGGCAGGAGGATCCGGGACGCGTTCGTCACGCTCCCCGGATGGCGCATCGTGTCGGCGGACTACTCGCAGATCGAACTGCGCGTGCTCGCCCACATGTCGCGGGACCCGCTGCTGGTCGATTCGTTCAGGAAGGGCGAGGATGTCCACGCCAGGACGGCGCGCGAGGTGTTCGGCGCGATCGGCGGCGGATCGGCGGACCAGGAACTCCGCAGGCGGGCCAAGGCGATCAACTTCGGCGTGATCTACGGCAAGACAGACTTCGGCCTGGCCAGGGAACTCGGCATTCCGAAGGCCCAGGCCCGCCGCTTCATAGACGACTACTTCGCCAGGTACGGCGGCGTTCGCGAGTACATGGACCGCACGGTCTCGGAGGCCCGCGCCGCGGGCATGGTCCGCACCATGCTCGGGCGCCGCCGCTTCCTGCCCCGGATCGACAGCCGCAACCCGGCCGTGCGCGGGCAGGCCGAACGCATGGCGATGAACACCCCGATCCAGGGGACGGCGGCCGACATCATCAAGATCGCGATGATCAAGGTCGCGCACGCACTCGACCGCGAGAAGATGCGCTCGCGCATGCTGCTCACGGTCCACGACGAACTCGTCTTCGAGTGCCCCGCCGGCGAGACGAATGCCCTCAAGGCCCTCGTCCGGGAGGCCATGGAAGGCGCCGCGCCGCTCGACGTGCCGGTCGTCGTCGACGTCGGCGAAGGAGAGACGTGGGGTGAAGCACACTAGGACTTAGGACCTAGGACTTAGGACCTAGGACCCAGGACCTAGGACTTGGGAGATAGGACATGGGACTTGGGAACAACGATGGGATTGCATTATCGGGAACTTGCGCTGTGGCTTCGCGAAGCCCGCGAGGTCCTATGTCCTATGTCCTATGTCCTATGTCCTATGTCCTATTACTGCTCCCGGCGGCGCCGTTCGCGTGCAGGAAGAAGCCCGCCGAGGCCGGCGATCGGGGCGTCGCGGCCGCGGCGCTGCAGGCGTCGGGAGGCGGAACCGCGGCCGGCGTGGCCGGCGAGGCGTATCCGGTCGATGACCTGCTCGGGTCGCTGCGGGCCGACGTCAGGCCCAGGATCGCCTCGTTGATCGGGGTGCGGCGCGTCTCCGACCTGACGCTGTACCGCATCGATGTCGCCGTCGACCCCGACGGCGGGGCGTTCCGCGGCCTCGCGAGGATCGACTACGCCAACACGACAGGCGAGACGCTCTCGGCCGTCGTTCTGCGCGTCTTCGGCAACCTGCTCGGGCGCCAGGGACGTGCGCCGCCGGTCCGCCTGTCGTCGGCCCAGGTGGCCGGTCGATCCGCCGCGATCCGCGAGATCGGCCCCACGACCTTCGAGGCGCCGCTGGGGATGGAACTGCGGCCGGGGGAGCGCGTGGGGATCGATGTTGCGTTCGAGGGGCAGGCGCCGCGCCAGGAGCCGGGCGAGACGACGATGTTCGGCCAGGGCATGGAGATGCTCAAGACGCTGCTCGGCATGGGAGGCGGCGGCATCGAGGGGTACGGGATACTCTCGATGGGGGACGGCATTGTCAGCCTGGCCGCGTGGTACCCGGTGGTGGCGCAGTACCTGGCGGACAGGCGCGGGTTCGACGCGGAGGAGCCGAGCGGCATCGGGGACGTCGGCGCGACCGATCTGGCCAACTACCGCGTGGAGGTGCGCGTCCCCGCCGGCGTGGTCGTCGCTTCCAGCGGCGTGCTGCTGGCGGAGCGGCCGGCGGGCGCGGAGGTGGTGCGGACCTACGGCGGCGCCGCGCTGCGCGACTTCACGGTGCTGGTCTCGCGCGACTACTTGACGGACGTTCGATCGATGGGCGACGTGGCGATCACCGCCTACGTGCCGGCGTCGAGGCGGGAGTTCGCCCCGAGGATCCTCGACTACGCGGCCGCGGCGTTGGACGTCTTCGAGCGCCGGTTCGGCCCGTACACGCTGACCGAACTCGACGTCGCCGCCGCGCCGCTCATCGGAGGCGCCGGCGGCGTCGAGTTCCCCGGCCTCGTCACGGTCGCCACGATGCTCATGCAGGACATGTCCGAATCGCTCGGGCCGCTCGCCTTCCTCGCCCCGCCGGGCATGCAGCGCATGCCGATGCTGGACGAGATGTTCGAGTTCGTCGTGGTGCACGAGGTCGCGCACCAGTGGTGGCACAGCCTGATCGGCTCGGACTCCGTCCGCCACCCGTTCATCGACGAGGCCCTGGCGCAGTACTCGACGATCCTCTACTTCGAGGACCGCTACGGCGCCGAGCGCGCGGCGAAGACCGGGGAGCGCAACGTCAAGCTGAACTACCTCGTCTTCAGGCTGCTCGGGAACCCCGACGCGGCCGCCGACAGGCCCACGTCGGAGTTCTCGGGAATGCTCGAATACGCGGCGCTCGTGTACGGCAAGGCGCCCTACTACTACGAGGCGGTGCGTCGCGCGATCGGCGACGAGCGGTTCGCCGAGACGATGCGGCGGTACTACCGCGACTACCTCTACAAGCAGGCCGCGCCGGAATCGTTCGCGAGGATCGCCGGCGAGGTGTCCGGACGACGCGACGAGATCGATCGGCTGCACCGCCGGTGGCTCCACGAGACGCACGGCGACGCGGACCTCGGACGCGCCGACTTCCGGCGGATACTCGGGATGGTCACGGAAGGCATTGGGGGACTGGACGCCTCGACGATCACGCCGCAGGGCGTACTGAACTCGCTGGACGTCCTGTACGACTTGCCGGGCCTGCCGTGATCCGCCGGCTGCTGATCGCGACGATGAACCCCGGGAAGGTGCGCGAGATGCGCCGCCTGCTGGCGGAACTGCCGATCGAGATCGCGACCCCGGCCGAGGTCGGCACGGCGCTCGATGTTGACGAGACCGGCTCCACGTTCGAGGAGAACGCGGCGATCAAGGCGTCGGCGTTCGCGCGCGCCTCGGGGCTGCCGGCCGTGGCCGACGATTCGGGCCTGGTCGTGGACGCGCTCGGCGGACGCCCCGGGGTCCACTCGGCCACGTACGCCGGCCTGCCCCGCGACGACGAGCGGAACCGGCGGCTCGTGCTGGCCGAGATGGAAGGGGCGCCCGAGGGGACCCGGTCGGCGCGTTTCGTGTGCGTCGTGGCGCTGGCCGATCCGGCCGGCGGTGCGCCGCGTTTCTTCCGGGGCGAGTGCGAGGGGCGCATCGCACGGGTCCAGGCCGGCTCCGTCGGTTTCGGGTACGACCCGGTCTTCGTCCCGCTGGGCGAGACGCGGACCTTCGCGGAGATGTCGCCTTCGGAGAAAGACGCCGTCAGCCACCGTGGCATGGCTCTTCGCGCGCTGGCCGACTTCTTTCTGCTGTAACCGTTCCCCCTCCTGTTGCCGATCATCACAAACCGCGGGAAGTTGCGCATCACGACGTCTGCGGCGGTCTCTTCTGTCCGTGCCGGAGGCCCTTCGGGCACCGGCGCGGGCGTTTATCGCGTTGGGCTCCCGCCGGGATGAGGAAGAAGCCGT
>CAMTWF010000044.1:0-5467 GCA_947085355.1 uncultured delta proteobacterium | reverse complement strand
CGCCGCGCCGCCCGAGCCGGCGCCCGCGACGCCGGCCGTGCCCGCCCGGGGCGAAGATCGGACGGAGGAACGCCCCGGCCCCCGCTCGACCGTCGTCCTGGTGCGCGACGCGAACGCCGTGGACGCCGGCGGGAACGTCAACGCCGGCGTCGTCGAGCGGATGCTGGACGACGCGGTGTTGGCGTTGACCGGCGCCGGCTATCCGGTCGAGGCGTGGAGAACCCTCGTGCCGGCCGATGCGGTGGTCGGGATCAAGAGCAACGTCTGGGACTACCTCCCCACCCCGCCGGCCGTGGAGAACGCGATCCTGCGGCGACTGGCGGAGGCGGGAGTGCCGCCCGGTTCCGTCCGGGTCGACGACCGTGGGGCGCGCCGGACGCTGGCCGACTGCACGGCGCTCGTGAACGTCCGGCCGCTGCGGACGCACCACTGGTCCGGCATCGGCGGCTGCATCAAGAACTACATCGTGTTCGTCGAGCGTCCCGAAGCGTACCACCCCGACGCCTGTGCGGACCTCGGCGCCATCTGGAAGCTGCCGATCGCGCGGGGCAAGACGCGGCTGAACATCCTCCTGGCGCTCACGCCGCTGTTCTGGGGCCGCGGGCCGCATCATTTCGATCCACGCTACGTGTGGCCGTACGGCGGCATCTTCGTCTCGTTCGACCCCGTCGCGGCGGACTCGCTGGGTGCGCGGCTCGTGCGGGCGAGGCGGATCGCCCACTTCGGCGAGGACCGTGCGATCACGTCGACGCGCCACGTCGACCTCGCCGACACGCGCCACGGAATCGGTGTGGCGGATCCGTCGCGGATCGACGTCGTCAGGCTCGGGCGGATGGACGGGGCGCTGGTGTAGGGCGACTCTCCGGCGCCGGCCGCACGATCAAGGATCGGGGATCAGGCTCACGATGCGAGTCGCGATCTCGCGGAGGCCGCCCTTGTAGTCCCGCCGGCATATGGAGGACATGTGCCCGCGGTTCCCGAACTGCCGGACGAGCTGCACGAAACGGACGGGAGGGGCCGCGACGCCGATCCCGGGGACATCGCAGGAGGGGACCAACTGATCCCCCGTCTCGTTGGGCCTCTCGATCATCTCGGGCACCGCCAGGCAGCCGTCCAGCGTGTCCCCGAAGCCGTGGCACTCGGCTGCGTCGGGCGGCACGCCGGCCAGCGCCCCCACGACGACGAGGTGGCCGGAGGCCGTCAACCCGTCGAGGGCGTCCTTGTAGTGTTCCACTGACAGCAGGAAGTCGGGGTTCTGGAAGCAGCGGATGTTGAGGGGCCCGAGATCGGTTCGCGCTGGATCGAACATCTCCGGGTGCTCGGGAGAAACGGAGCAATCGTCCTCGTCCGTCAGGAAGACCACGGCCACCACCGAACGATCGCGCAGGAACCCCTCGTTGCACGCGCCCGGAGCGGTGTTCGCGACGAGTCCCCTGCGGGCCGCCTCGAATTGCTGCTCGAAGCCGCACCCGTGGATTCCGAGCGTCGCGATGCACCGGAAGTCGTGGGCGAACTCATCGATCGCGTAGTCGCCGTCCTCGTCGGTGCGGGCGAGGAACGTGGGATAGCTCGGCGCGCACCCCGCTACCGTCGGGTTGGGAACGCTCAGCAGGCACCCGTCGTCCCCGTAGTCGGGCCTCTCGCACGACATGATTCCGCGGTAGCCCATCGTCCCGGCGTCCGTCGAGGTCACGCCGAGGTGCACGTCGATCGGGAGGCCGCGCGCCGCCGCCGACGTGAAGATCTGCACCATGAACTCGGAGATCCCGTCCATCAGCGTCGCCTGTTCCTCGGCCATGCTGCCCGAGTTGTCCACCACGAACATCACGTCGACGATGGGCAGCGGCACGGGAAGCACGGCGTCCGGCGCCGCATCACGCTCGCCGTCATGCCCGGCGTCCACGTCGATGTTGCGGTCGTCGATGCACGCCGTGGCGACGGCGATCGCCGCGATGACCGGCAGGATCCGAAGAACCGTTGTCTGGTACGTCATGAAGCACCTCCTTCTCGTCCGATACCGTGCCCCGAGCGGCCCGCACATTTCACGGCCGGACCGCGAAGCCGAACGATCCGAGCCAGCGGAGGTGGGCGATCTGGAACACGCCTTCCCCGCCGATGCGCAGGATCACCGCCTCCGGGTAGGCGTCCAGCCCGCCTTTCGCCACGAACCCGAATCGCTCGAACGGAAACCACGAGAGCGTCAGGCCGAGCGAGAAGCCGATCTGCAGTCCGATCTCGCGCTGCTGGTACCGCGCGGTCCACAGATCGGTCGCGATCCGGGCCCCCGGCGCGATCTCGAACGCGCCGAGCGCCTGCCTGAAGTCCGCTCCGATCCGGAGAGGCACGACGGTCATCGGCTCCGACAAGCCGGCGGGCTCGTTGAACACGCCGTGCCACCCGAGGTCCACCGCCGCCGCCCACCGGACGCGCCCCCATCGCAGGTGAACGAAGGCTGCGGGCCCGAACCCTTCGCCACCGCCCACATCCGTGACGTTGCCCGACGCGCCGCCCGACAAGGCGAATTCGAGGAAGCCCGACGGCTCCTGCAGAGGCGGAGCGGGGGGCTCCTCGGGCCACGTCGGCGCGAGAGCCCCGGGCGGAGGAACCGGAGGAGGCGCTGGAGACGGCGGCGCGGGCTCCCCGACCAGGTGACTGGCGGTGACCGCGATCACCCGCAGACGCAGATCGTTCGGCATCGAGGGATCGACGTCGAGCGATCGTTCTATCGGGGCGCCGCCCGGAGCTGTGAAGGCGACGAGGATCGCCCCCTCGGCGACCCCGGACGACACGACGAGTCGATAGGCCGTCGCGTCGACGTCCTGGGGACCCGCCACGCGGACGTCGAAGCCCTCGACACGCGGCGCCAGCGCCTCCGCCAGCGCCGCGTCGTCGAACTCGGCCACGGTGCTTGACACCAGCAGCGGAACGGGCCCCTCGGCGCCGGCGCCGGCGGCTCCGAGGAACACCGCGAGGCCGGCCCACGCGGCGAGCGTTCGCGGCCGCCGGAGTCCGCACCGCCCACGGACGCATCGAGGACGGATCCTCGCGCTCCACCGAAACCTCGTACCATCCACGAGAGAGCACCGTGGCGGATTCCGGCGGGCGGCGTCAACCGGCGGCCGGGCGTCCATTCGGAGTACCCAACACCGCACCGCAAGCGCCGTTCCTGTCCCGTAGGGGAGGCCGAGCCGGCGCCGCAGGCGCCGGCGAGCCCTCCCGTATGGCTCGTGGCGCCGGGCATGGACCGCGCCCTGACCGTCATCGCGGCCCAAGCGGCAGGACGCGCCTGTAATGAATCTTCCATGCCGGGCACGATAGTATTGCCGTGATGGCGGATGAGGCGGCCGGGGTGGCGGTATTGGCGGAGGCCGAGTGCCTGGCGCTGGCGAGGCGCGGGGACGCGGCGGCGCGGGAACGGCTGTACGTGTCGACCGTTCGGGTGTTGCTGCGCCACGCGCGGGTTCTGCTGCGCGATCCCGCGGAGGCGGAGGACCTGGTGCAGGACGCCTTCGCGGCGGCGTTCGGCTCGCTGGGGCGTTTCCGGGGCGACGCAAGCTTCCTGGCGTACCTCCGCGGCATCATGCTGAACCTGGCGCGGCGGCGGTGGCGGACGGCGACGCGGACGCGGACCGCGATGGCGACCCACCGGCTGATCGCGTTGGCCGCGGCGGACCGGGATGCGCGCATGGTTGAACGCATCGACGCGGATCGCGAGGTGCACGCGCTGTGGACCGCCGTCGAGGGACTGCGGCCCAAGCTGCGGGAGGCATTCGTGCTGCTGTGCGTGGAGCGCCTCTCGGGCCCGGAGGCGGCGCGACTGGCAGGCGAGCGGATCGATGTGCTGCGGGTCCGCGCTACACGGGCGAAGCAGATCGTGCTCGCGAACCTGCGCGGAGCGCTCGGCGAGGAGACAGCGTGATGTGGACGGACCGTGAAATCGAGAGGCTGGATCGGGCGATCGAGCGCATCCGGTCCGACGCGGCGAGCATCCCGGCGCCGCCGTGGGGCGGATTCGCCGACGTGGAGGCGCGCCGACGGCGACGCCGCAGGGCCGCGACGGTGCGCGCGACCGCGGGGCTGCTCGCGGCCGCATGTCTTGCCGTCATCGCATGGGCCGTCGTCCCGGCCGGCGTCTCCGGCGACGGCGATGGGACCGCACGGTCGACGCCTGTCGCGACGGCGCCGACGCCGGGGGCCGCGGAACCCGACCGGCGGGGACCCGACCCCGGCGGGGACGTTGGCGCGGGCGTTTCGTACGTGGCGGAGCCGGGCGCCGTGGTTCGCGAGATGTCCGAACGCATCTTCGTCGTGGAGATCGGAACGGTCTGGTTCGCGGTCGAGCCCGGCGGCGGGGAGGTGCGCGTCCGGACGCCGGACCGCGAAATCGTCGTCCACGGGACGGTGTTCGCCGTGTCGGTCCGGGACGGCGCGCGGGGCGGTTCCCGCATCGGCGTGCTGACGGGACGGGTCGAGGTGCGAGGGGGAGGAGGCGAATCCGTGTTCGTTGAAGCGGGCGCCGAACTGGCGCCGTTCGCGCGGACGACGGCTCCGCTGGATCCGGCGTGGCGGGACCGGTTGGCCGCCCTGTTCCCCGAACGGGTGGGCGCCGAGACGCGGCGACTCGAAGCGGCGGCGCCGGGCGAGCCGATCGTGCCTGGTTCCGGGTCGCACGCGGGATCCCCGGTCGCGGCGGCGGAACCCGGCGGCGGGACGAACGCCGCCGCGGCTGCGCCTCCACCGAACGGACCTTCCAGGCCTTCGGGCACGGCGGCGCCGCCGCAACACCTTCCGGCACGGCCGGCGGCCGAGCGGTACCGCGCGGTGGAGCAGATGATGCGTGCCGGGAACGCGCAAGCGGCGGCGGAGGAACTGGCGACCATCGCGCGGTCGTCCGAAGACGATTCCGAAGCGGGCCTGGCGCTCATGGAGTTGGGTCGTCTGTGCCGGCGCCGTCTCCACGACGTCGGGCGCGCCTACGACGTGTACGCCGAGTACCTGCGCCGCTTCCCCACGGGGCCGCTCCGGGAGGATGCCCGCATCGCAACGTGCGAGATCCTCCACGCCCGGCGGGATCTCGACGGCGAGAAGGCGTGCCTACGGGCCTACGTCGCGGAGTTTCCCCACGGCTCGCGCGCCGCCGACTCGCGGGCGCGCATCGAGAGGATGGCCCGCGATCCGGCGCGGGCCGCGGGCACGCCCGGATCGACAACGCGCACGCCGTGATCCGGGGGCGATGGGTAGCTTCATAGCGCGGCGGCCTGCCTGCCGGCAGGCAGGCGCCGCAACCAAAGAGGGTTGTCCGGGTGGCGCAGCGGCGCCGCCGCGCTAAGAAGCTACACCGGTGCCGGACAGCACCTTGAAATGGCTGGGGTTCATGGTGACCTCCATATCACGCGGCGACGGCGACGGCGACGGCAACGGCAACGGCGACGGCAACGGCAACGGCAACGGCAACGGAAACGGGGAT
>CAMTWF010000043.1:0-6171 GCA_947085355.1 uncultured delta proteobacterium | reverse complement strand
CCGCCGCGGGCGGCGCCGGTGCTCCGACCGGCGCGGCGGCGGTGGAGCCCGCGACGACGGAGGGCCCGTGCGCCGAGTACGCCTCGACGGTCTGCGGCGAGGCCGGCGAGCGATCCGACACATGCTCGGCGGTCCGCCGGGTCGCCGAGTTGATGCCCGGCGCGGCCTGCCGCGCGGCGCTGGGGGACACGACGCGAATGCGGACCGGTATCGCCGAGGCGGCCAAGGCGTGCAACGACCTCATGAGCCGCCTGTGCGCGGAGCTGGGCGAGGAGACGCCGACGTGCGCCATGGTGCGCGAGCAGACCCCGAGGTTCAGCCCCGAGCAGTGCCGGCAGATGCTCGACAACTACCCGGCCGTCTACAAGGAACTGCAGTGCAGGGAGATGCAGGCCAAGCCGCTCGCCCCGGAGGCGCTGGCGAAGCTCGGGGCGGGGACAGCCCTCTCCTTCGGGCCGGCCGATGCGAAGGTGACGGTGGTCGAGTTCTCCGATTTCGAGTGCCCGCACTGCGCAACGGCGGCCGACGTGGCGCGCAAGGTCAAGGCGAGGTACGGGACGGTCGTGCGGTTCGTCTTCCGCCATCTCCCGCTGCCGTTCCACCAGAACGCGGGGCCCGCGGCCCAGGCGTCGCTGGCGGCCCACGCGCAGGGCAAGTTCTGGCAGTACCACGACCTGCTGTTCGCCAACCAGAAGTCGCTCGACCGGGCGGGTCTGGAGCGGTTCGCCGAGCAGGCCGGGCTGGACATGGCGCGGTTCCGCGCGGCGCTTGACGGGGGAACCCACGCGGCCGCCGTCGACGCCGACAAGATGCTGGCCGAGGAGCTGTGCGTCAACGGCACGCCGTCCATGTTCGTCAACGGCGATCGCGTGCGGAACCCCACCGACTACGCCCAAGTGGCCGGCTCGATCGACGCTGCGCTGACGGCGGCCGGCGTCCCGATCCCCCCCGAGCCGACCGGCTAGCGGCGGGGCGGACACGCAGGTCCGCCCCTACTCCATCTGCGCCACGAACGCCTCGGGGCCGAGCGGCGTCCCGGTGACCTGCTGCACGAAGGCGTCCCACCGGAGCGACTTGCCGGGGGCGAAGACCCTGCTCCGCAGCCACGCGCCCACCTCGGGACGCCCCGACATCACGACCTGGGCGACGTCGTCGGTTCCGAGAATCTCCTTCGCGATGGCGCGCTTGAGCTGGGCGGAGAACAGTTCGCCGAGCAGGTAGTTGTGATAGTAGACGGGCGCCGAAACGATGTGGATCTTCGTCGCCCAGTCGGGCGCCGCACGCCCTTCGGGGCGCGTCAGGATCTGCAGGCGCTCGACCGTGTCCCACCACATGTCCACCAGGTCGCGGCGCGGGTTGGCGTACAGCTCGCGCTCGAAGTCGGTCATCACCATCGCCCATCTTGCGAAGATCAACCACTCGTGCACCTGCCGGCGGCGCACTTTCGCGACCAGATCGGCTTCCACGGCGGGCGACAGGCCGAGCGCCCCGGCCAGCCATCGCGGGCTGTTCGTGAGGCCGCCGAACAGCATGGCGATCCCCTCGGTCGTCAGGATGTGGGCGGGGCCGCGCAGCGGCCAGGGCAGGGCGCCGTCGACCCCGAGGTCGTAGACGCCGTGGCCGAACTCGTGCAGGGTCGTGTCGGCCCAGCGGGCGTCGTCCTTGAGGTTGAGCAGTATCCGCACGTCGCCGGAGCGGTCGATGTGGAAGCAGAAGGCGTGCTGTACCTTCCCCTCGCGCTCGTAGATGTCCGATCGTTCCAGGATCGGCGCGACGTCCAGACCGACGCCGGCGAAAAAGTCGGTGGAGATCTTCATGATGTCGCGGCCCTTCCACAGCGAGTCCATGTCGAACCCGCCTGTGGGCGGCGCCTGCTGGAAGAACGGATCGGCGAAGTGCCACGGTCGCAGGTCCGCGGCGCGGATGTTGAACCGCGCGGCCATCTCCGCGTCCAGCTCGGCCCGCATCGTGCGGAAGGGCCGGTCGGTCATGGCGACGATGCGGTCGAACAGGTCCCGGATCTGCTCCGGCGTCTGTTCGGCGACGGCCAGCCTCATCGTGTAGTAGTCGGGGTAGCCGACCTGCCTGGCCGCCTCGTTGCGCATGTCGACGAGCTGCATGAGGTCGTCGGCCACCAGCGCGCCGACCTGCTTGAGCGCCTCCCACGCCTCGCGAGCCTCGTCGGGGCTCTTCGTGGTCCGCAGGATCTCCTTCAGCTCGTTGTCGGTCTTCTTCTCGCCGCGGAACTCCGCGCGGAACGT
Source organism: uncultured delta proteobacterium (assembly GCA_947085355.1). Lineage (GTDB taxonomy): Bacteria > Myxococcota_A > Polyangia > DRWM01 > JAAZOP01 > CAMTWF01. The sequence continues at coordinate 3,910 of CAMTWF010000043.1, read as the reverse complement.
GTTGAACCGCTCCTCGAGCTTCGTGGCCATCTCCACGATCCGGGCGTTCAGCTCGGGGTCGATCTGGTTGTCGAGGTACTCGAGGAAGATCACCTCGATCTGCCGGCGCAGGATCGGGTCGATGATCCGCGACGAGTCCTTCATCGCCTTGACGCGCTCGAAGGCGTGCCGGTCCGAGTGGAATCTCCGGTAGAGCACCTCGGCGTCCTCGCGGGCCTTGTAGAGGTCCTTGGCGCCGAGCGTGTAGGCGTTCCATCCGGTCAAGGCGACGATGCGCTCCATGCGCTGGACGGCCGGCAGGTACTCCTTCTCGATGAAGGCCCTCGCCTCGTCCTCGGTTGGAGCGCCGCCGCCGGGGCCCCCTCCGGCCGTACGGGCCGTCGGTGTCGTGCCCGCGGGCGCCACGAGCGGCGCCGCGCCGCCTTCGGGGCGCCCCGACGGGGTTCCGGAGCCGCTCCTGCCGCAGCCTTGCGCCGCCGACGCCGCCAGCACCATGCCTATCATGACGGAACTTCCTCCTGCGATTCTGCGAATCATCGGTTTGCCCCTCCTTCAGGGCGCCGCGGAGGATACCACGGACGGGCGCGGTTGCTACCCCCCCTCCGTCGTCTCCGTGGACGTGGACGTGGACGTGGACGTGGACGTGGACGTGGACGTGGACGTGGACGTGATCGACGGCAAGGTATAGCCCGGGAGTCGTCCACGTCCACGGCCACGTCCACGAGGGACAACCCCCACACGGGTGAACGGTTACGGCGGCACGTTCGTAGTCGCACACGAGATCCATGCGTTCCAGCCGCGCGTTGCCGACGTCCTTGCCCGGCGTCGCCTCGTTGCCGAACGCCCCCAGGCCGTTGCGGTCGGGGCCGTCGATGTCGACCCGCGAGTAGAACGCGTAGTCGCCGGGCTCGTCCTCGCGGAACTCGACGCCCACGCCCTCGTAGTCCCGGCGCAGGACCGCGAACACGCGGTCCCGGACCGCGCGAGGGGGCCGGCGGGCCGAGCGTTGGTAGATGGCCGGCTGCTGCCGGGCGACGAGAAGCTCGACCTCGAGGTCTCCGGCGTTCGACCCGAGCCGGGACGTGAGGAGCCGGAGGAGGAGCGCGAGGAGGAACCGCATGGCCGGCGACCGTACTGGCCGAACACGGGGGCCGCAACGTCACCGACGCCCGAAATGCCCGACCGCGGAACCCTCGCGATTTCCGGCGCTACGGGTATTCGGGAATCACAGTCCGCGGCGACGGGTTTCCGCGCGCTGCGGGAGGTGCTAGGCTGCAATTCGATGACGGGGCCGGAATCCGAGGAGTCGGGAGCCTGGGCGCCGCCGCGGTCGGACCCGAAGCGGTACCGCATTCTCTTCGACACGGCGCCGGTGATGTACCACTCGCTGGACGCATCCGGGCGCGTCATCGAGTGCAACTCCACCGAATGCCGGGCGCTGGGGTACAAGTGGTCCGAGCTTGTCGGGAAGCACATCACGGAGATCCTGGCTCCCGAGGATGCGGCGCGGTGGCCCGCGGATTTCGCGGAGCTGATCGAGCGCGGTTCCTTGCGGTCGCTGGAGCGGCGGCTGCTGCGGCGTGACGGGACGCCGATCGACGTGCTGGTCGACGTCGCGATCGAGCACGATTCGGAGGGGAAGCTCGCATACACCAAGGCCGTGTTCGTGGACATCACCGAGCGCAAGCGGCTGGAGGCGGCCTTGCGCGATTCGCACGGGCAGCTCGAGACGGTCTTCAACGGAATCCGGGATCTGCTGATCCTTCACGACCCGGCGATGCGGATCGTCCGCATCAACAGGTATGCGCTCGATCGGCTCGGCATCTCCGAGGACCAAGCCGTCGGCCGGTCGTGCCACGTCGTGTTCCACGGTCTGGCCGAACCGTGCGCCGGGTGTCCGGTGCTGGGGGCGTTGCGCGATGGTCGCGAGACGCATGGGGAGGCTACGTCGCCGGCGGGCGTATTCGAGGTTCACGCCTACCCGATCCTCGATGGTCGCGGTGCGGTGACCGGCGTCGTCGAGTACGCGCGCGACATCGCGGCCGAGCGCCGGCTGCGCGCGGAGGCCGCCCGGTCGGAGAAGCTGCGGAGCCTGGGGCAGCTCGCCGGCGGTGTCGCGCACGACTTCAACAACCTGCTCGCCGCGATGAAGGGCTACGCTTCGCTGCTCCTGGCCGACGAGGCGGGCGTCGAGCGTCGCGCGGCGCTCAAGGGGATCCTGGCCGCAGCCAACCGGGCGGCCGATCTGACGCGCCGGCTGCTGTCGTTTGCCGGCGGCGGATCCGGACCCCGCGGGCGGGTCGCGTTGAACTGCGTGGCGACGGAGGTCGCCGAACTGGTGCAGCGAACCGTGGATCCAGCGGTGCACGTGCGCGTCGAACTCGACCAGGAGGATCCGGTTGTCGTCGGTGACGCCTCCGCCCTGCACAACGCCGTGCTCAACCTGTGCCTGAACGCCCGCGACGCCATGCCGTCGGGCGGCGCGTTGATCGTGACCACGCGCGCGGCCGCGGCGCCCGCGGGCCCGCCGGCGGCCGGTGGAACGGACCGCGGGGCGTCGTACGCGGCGGTCGATGTGGCCGACACGGGCGCCGGCATCCCGCCGGAGTTGCACGGCCGCATCTTCGAACCGTTCTTCACGACGAAGGGGGAGGGCGGCACCGGGCTGGGGCTGTCGACCGTGTACGGCATCGCACAGGCCCACGACGGCCGGATCGAGTTCGAGACCCAGGTAGGGAAGGGGTCCACGTTCCGCCTCCTGATCCCCAGGGCGGCGCCGAATCATGATTCGAACGCGGCGGGGGCCGTTCGGCCGGGTGCCTGGCGTCCCAGCCTTGCGCCGGATCTGTTGGGACGGCCGGCCAGGGCCCTGGTCGTCGAGGACGAGCCGTTCGTTCGCTTCTCGCTGGCGAGGATGCTGCGCCGCCTCGGGTACGAGCCGCTGCCGGCCGCGAGCGCGAAGGACGCGCTTGACGCCGCGGCCTCGCCGGCCGGGGCGCCGGTCGACGTCGTTCTGCTGGACCTCCGGGTGCCGGACATGGGGCCGCGGCAGATCATCGAGCGGCTCCGCGGCGCCGGCGTGGCGGCCCCGGTGTTGCTGATGAGCGGCGACGCCGGAGACCCTCGGATTGCCGATCTACTGGGCGCGGGGGCGGCGTCCGGGGCGGCGGCGTTCATCGCCAAGCCGTTCGACATCGAGACGCTGGGCGAGGAACTGGCCGGCCTGATCGCGCGGTCCGAGCCGACGGGCGGATCGGGAGCGGTCGGTTGAGGGACCGCGATCGAGGCGGTCCGCCGGTTCGGGCGGGCGACGAGGCGGCCAGGCTGCTGGACAGGCTTTTCCGGAGTCGCGAGGCCGGCATCGGCCGCCTCTTGTGCGATGCCTGGACCCGGGCCGTGGGGGACCGCGCGGCCGCGGCCGTCAGGCCGGTGAGGCTTTCCGGCGGCGTGTTGCTGGTGCGCGCCGCCAGCCCGGTCTGGCGGGCCGAGATCCGCCTGCGCGCCGCCGAGATCGTGGAGCGGCTACGCGCCGAGATCGGGGCCGCCGTGCTGTCCCTGGACATCAGGGTCGGCACGGCCGGCGACATGCGCCAGGCGTCTGCCGGGCCCGGCGTGTCGGTCGAGCGGTCCCCGATGCCGGAACTAGGTGACTTGGCCGGCACTCTCCAGTCGAACGACCTGAGGGAACTGGCCGCCGCGCTCGCGACCGGCGCGGCGCCTCCCGGCCGCCCGATTGCGAAACCGAGCGGCGTAACCGTTCACGGGGGGGGTGAACCTGGACCTGGACCTGGACCTGGACCTGGACCTGGACCTGGACCATTCTGTCCGCCGTGAACTTACGGAAGCTCGAGGTGTACCAGTTCGCCGTCCGGTTCTTGCCGCTTGCGGCACAGATCGCCGACACGCTGAT
>CAMTWF010000042.1:0-16018 GCA_947085355.1 uncultured delta proteobacterium | reverse complement strand
TCGTCGGGCTGGGCCGTCTTCCACTGCTCGCCCTCCCTGGCGAACGAACGTTCGCTCCGGCCGCGCTGCACCGTCATCGCCACGACCTCGGACGGCTCCACGTCGAAGATCTGCTTGTCGCGCAGCTCGTCGAGCGGCCTGACGAGGTCGTCGCGCCGGAGGCCCGAGACGGTCCAGATGGCGTCCTCGCCGTGCTTGCGGATGAACGTGCGATCGTCCTCGGTCTTCCCGACGACGATGTCGATCGCCGGGCGGCCGTCCTGGTTCACGGTGACGCGGATCCCCTGCCTGTCGTCCACCATCAGGCTCTCGCGCGTCCGTGCGCTGCGCGACGGCACCTCGGTCAGCTCCAGCGACTTCAGTTCCTCGACGATCCTGTCGATGTCGCTCGTGGAGGCCGGGAAGTCGATCGGCTTGCGGATGCGCCACTTGCCGGCCTGGTTCTCGATCTCGATCACTTCCCGCCCCGGCTTCTCCTCGGGCTGCGCGGGCGCCGCCTTGAGGATGTCCTGCTCCTCGGCCTGGGGCGTCTCCTTCTCCTCGTCCTCCTCGTCCTTCGCCGCGGCCGGGCGGTCGATCACGAGCACCAGGCCCGCGTTCTCGCCGCCGACGGTGAGGGTCGCCGAACGCACGTCGCTCGGCGCCGGCCGCGGCGTCCCGAAGACGAGCAGCGCCATCCCGAGGACGAAGATCGCCGCGACCACTACGATCGGTGTGCGCTTCATGCCTGCACCTCCGGTCCGCTCCCGGTCTTGGGCCCCACGCCGCCCTCGGACGAGGGCTTGCGCGCGGCCGGAGCGGACCGGCCGCGGGCGGGCCTCGCCAGCGCGATGACCGCCAGACTGACGGCCACGAAGAGGAACGGCAAGCCCAGGGTGAAGATCATCTTGTACTTGAACTGTTCGTCGCGATCCGGTTCGGACGCGAACTGCGGCGGGTCAGCGGTCTTGCCGCGCACTTCGAGCAGTCCCTTCTCGGCCAGCAGCCAGTCGACCGCATTGAGGAGCAGCATCGGCATGTCCTTGAGGCCGGGATCGCCGGCGAGACCGCCCTTGAGCGCCTCGGGGATCAGCGGCACGGGCGAGCCGAAGCCGAGGATCCGGACGTTGCCGTCGCTCTTGTCCTTCCGCTCGCCCGCGACGGCGGGGGACGGCACGTCCTTGCCCTCGAAGAAGCTCGTCATCGGCCCCTCGACCGCCACCAGGATCGGCCTGGGGCCGCGCTCCGCGCGCGCGCGCGCGTCGTCCGCGGCCCCCTCGCCGAGGGTCTCCGGCTTCTGTGGAGGCGCGCCGCCGAAGTGCATCGGGATGAAGACCTCGCTGGACGAGCCGAGCCAGGACCGAGGGGACGAACGGACCAGCGTGGCGAGCTTGACGTCGGCGCGCTTGCGGACGTCGTCGGACAGGTCCACCGTGGACGACTGGTACACGAGCAGGTTCGACAGGCCGGCGACGAGCGGGTGGTCCGCGTCGATGTCCTTCGTCCAGAAGAAGTTGGTCATCATCGAGAACTCGCGCTCGACCGCCCCGCCGCGGGTCATGCGAAGGCCGACGACGCGCTGGCGGACGCCGTCGGCGCTGTCGTCGTTGAGGATCACGTCGTCGCCCACCGACAGCCCGAAGTGCGCGAGGAACCGGTCGAGGCCGTCGTCGAGCGGCTTGATCTCGGGGAACTGCGGCTGCTGCTGCCGGAGCATCCGCATGTGCTCCGGCGGTTGCACCACCGTGAAGCCGTTGCCCATGAAGGCCAGCGCCCCGCCCCGCATCAGGAACTGGTCGATCTGGTACAGCTCGGCCTCGGGAATCGGATCGATCGGCGTCGTCATGAGCAGCGCCCTGACGTCCGCGGGGACGGCCCTGGCGCCGCCGTCCAGGTTGACCGAGATGATCTCGTGATACGACAGGACGCTCTTGAGCGTGTCGAGGAACTGGGGCCGCTCCAGGGCGCCGTCGAGTTCCTTGTGGCCGCCCAGAAGGCCGATCTTGGCCGGCTTGCCGGTGAGCGTCCTGACGAGCGTGGCGATCTGGTATTCGAGCCCGACGTCCCTGTCGATGACGGGGATGCGCTCGGTCCGGCCCGCGTAGGTCACGGCGAGGCCGCGCATGACGTGCTTGGTGACCTGCCTGTCGGCCTCGATGGTCTGGAACGGCTGGGGTTCGATCCCGAGGTTCTTGGCGCGCTCGACGACCCCGGCGTCCCGCGGATCGAGATACTTGACGGCGAGCTGCCCGCCGGCGGCCGCGCGGAACTCGTCGAGCAGGTCGACCAGCGCCTCGCGGAAGGGGGCCATCTCCGGCGGGACGTCCTCCGGAAAGAAGACCTCGACCGTCACGACATCGTCCAGCTTGGCGACCAGATCGCGGCTCGCGCCCGACAGCGAGTAGAGGTTGTCGCGCGTGAGATCGACGCGGCCGACGTGCAGGTTCGACAGGAGGATCAGCAGGATCAGGTCGAGCACGACGAACGCGGTGAACACCGTGGAGCGGACGCGGACCACCGTGCGGGTCCCCTGCGCCCACTTCGGCCCGAATCGCTCGGCCAGCAGCCAGACGCCGATCAGCACCAGGAAGACGGCCCCGGCGACGATCCAGCCCCAGTACGGGGATTCGCGGAACAGCATGTTGACGGCGCGGGTCATGATCCTACCTCCACTTCCGGCCTTCGATCAGCCGGTGCGCCAGGAACAGGAAAACGGCGGACACGCCGACGAAGTAGATGACGTCGCCCGAATCGAGCACCCCGCGGGCGATGCCGTCGAAGTGCTGCCTGAACGAGAGGTAGTCGAGCACGTTGCCGAGGCCCATGCCGAACAGGAAGCTGACCTTGTGCAGGAAGAAGAACGGCAGCGCGACGAACAGGGCGATCACGAACGCCACGACCTGGTGCTGCGTGAGCGACGAGGCGAACACGCCGATCGCCAGGTAGCCCAGCCCCAGCAGCGCGAGGCCCAGGTAGCCCGCGAAGACGGCGCCCCAGTCGAGATTGCCGAGCGTGGAGACGTAGATCGGGTAGCCGAGCGTCAGGGCGAGGACGAAGACCAGGTACGCGGCGGCTGCGAGGTACTTGCCCAGCACGATCTCGATGTCGCGCACCGGCAGCGTCGTGAGCAGCTCCAGCGTCCCGCTGCGGCGCTCCTCGGCGAACAGGCGCATCGTCAGCGCGGGGATCAGCAGCAGGAACAGCAGGTGGCTGCCGTTGAACAGGTTGTCCACGTTGGCCACCTTGCGGAGGTAGAACGGCCATCCTACGTCCTGGTAGAAGACGCCCCAGAAGAAGAAGACGCCGAGCGCCGCGAGGAAGACGGTCGTCACGACGTAGGCGAGCGGCGAGCCGAAGTAGGCCGCGAACTCGCGCTTGAAGATCGCCACGGTACGGCTCATTGGTCCCTCCTCATGCCTGCGCCGCCGGCGCGGTCCCCTGCGTCAGGCGGATGAACACCTGCTCCAGCGTCGGAACCTCGCGGTGCAGCTCGATCAACGGCCAGCCCCGCTCGCGGGCGAGGCGGAACAGCGATGGTCGGAGATCCGAGTCGCCCGAAGCGGCGACGGCGAACGACCACGGCTCGCCCTCCGACCTCGGCAGCGTCTCGACCGACTCCACCCCGGCAACGTCGCGGATCGCCGCCGCACGCTCGAGGCTCGACCCCGGCGCGTCGGCCGCCACCGCGAACAGGTACCGGCGCCCGGCGCCCACGCCCTGTCGGAGGGCTGCCATTTCCGAGTCGGCGACGATGCGGCCCCGGTTGACGATGATCGCCCGCCCGCAGCTCAGCTCGACCTCCGACAGGATGTGCGTCGACAGGATGACCGTCTTGGTCTCGCCGAGCCGCTTGACGATGTGCCTGATCTCTATGATCTGGTTCGGGTCCAGTCCGCTGGTCGGTTCGTCCAGGATCAGGATCTCCGGGTCCGGCAGGATCGCCTGCGCCAGCCCCACGCGCTGTCGCAGCCCCTTGGACAGCACGCCGATCCGGTCCCGCATCCGGTCGGCGATGCCGCACTGCTCGGCCGTCTCCGCCACCCGCCGGTCCCGCTCGCTCCCCCGCATCCCGCGCACGTCGGCGCAGAACCGCAGGAACCCGAGCACCGTCATGTCCGGGTACAGCGGCGCGTTCTCCGGGAGATACCCGATGAGCGACCTCGCCTGGAGCGGCTCGACGGAGACGTCGTGGCCCTTGACCTCGACGCCGCCGGCCGACGGGGCCAGGTAGCAGGTCAGGATCTTCATCGTCGTCGTCTTGCCCGCGCCGTTGGGGCCGAGAAACCCGAGCACCTCCCCGCGCCGCAGATCGAACGATATGTCGTCCACCGCGCGGAGCAGGCCGTAGTACTTCGTCAGGTTCCGCACCTTGACCATCGTCTCGTTGCCAGGCATCGAACCTCACCTCCAAGCAATCGCGCCGCGCACCGGGCGCCGGAGCAGGCGCATACGTTACGGAGCGCGACGGCCTTGTCAACATGACGGCCGCTCTGCCGCCCGCCGGCTGCGCCGCGCCGCGCCGGCTGAACACCGGGAGCCGGGGCGCTATTCCGGATCCGACGTCGTCCGCCGTCGTCCGTCCGGATCGAGGACGTGGCCCATCCGGAGCCGCTTGGCCTCGAGGTACCGCGCGTTGTGCGGGTTCCCGGGCACGATCAGCGGAACCCGGCGGACGACGCGGATCCCGGCGCGTTCGAGTCCCTCGACCTTGGCCGGGTTGTTCGTCAACAGCACCACGGATCCGACGCCGCGGTCGGCGAGCATGGCCGCGGCCGCGTCGTAGCTCCTCATGTCGGCCGGAAAGCCGAGGCGGTTGTTCGCATCGACGGTGTCGGCGCCGCCGTCCTGCAGGGCGTACGCGCGGATCTTGTCGCCCAGGCCGATCCCCCTGCCTTCCTGGCGCAGGTAGACGAGCGCCCCGGCGGGCTCCGCGGCGATCATCCGAAGGGCCTCCTGGAGCTGTCCGTGGCAGTCGCAGCGCAGCGACCCGAGAACCTCGCCCGTGAAGCACTCGGAATGTATCCGCACCAGCAGCCCATCGACGCCGTCGATGTCGCCCCGCGACACGAGCAGGTGTTCGAGGCCGTCCGCGTCCGAGCGGTACACCGTGATGCGGAAATCACCCCATTCGGTGGGGATCTCCGCCTCGCCGTACCGGCGCACCCGGTTCATCGCCACGGACACCTCGTCCCTTCTCAACGGCGACCTCCGCGCGGGCGCGCCGGCCGGGCGCCCCCGCAGCCGGCACGCCTCCTCGGAGGCGGTTCCTACAGTCGAGGGCCGCGGAAGGCAAGCGGCGCCGCGCCGGAGCGCGTCCGCGATGCGGACGCACGCACCCAGCGAACCCCGCGACTCCCCCACGGCTACTGGGCCCGTGCGGCGACGTAGTCGGCGCCGACGGCGTAGCGGAGCAGATCGGCCATAGCCGGGACCAGGCGGGACGCCTCCCACGAATCGGACGAGGAGGGGTGCGGCGCCGGAATGCCGGACAGGGCGTGCACCTCGATGCGCGCCGCCGCGAAGTCCGCGCACGCCAGCAGCCCGCCGCGGTTCGCCGTCAGCGCCGCGGCGGCCTGCCAGCCCGAGAGATCGAACGGCCCGGCGGAGGCGTACTCGCGCGCCTGCGCGACCAGACCGCGGCGGGCGCCCCAGCCGAGCGCCCTTCCGATCCGCTGCACCATCGCCGGGTCGCCGTAGTCGGGCACCTGCTGCCCCACCAGTCCTTCGACGAGCCGCCGGATCTCGGCCGGCGGCAGCAGGGAGACGATCGCACCGCCCGTCGCCAGCAGGACGAACGCGCGCCCGAGGTGGAACCGCAGCGCCGCGGCACCGGCCGACGACGCGCGCGGCCCGACGATCACCCGCGGCCGCTCGTCGAGCACCAGCGCCACCGACACCTGCGGGTGTTGCGCGAAGCACGCCTCGAATCGCTCCACGCCGAACAGCGAGGCCACGGATGCGACCTCCTGACCCGCAAGCGTGCCGCGCGGGATCGGCTCGACCGCGCCGAACTCCGGCTGCGGGTACATGCCGCCCAGCTTCGGACCCGCCGCCGCCAGCAGTTCGAGCGCGAGGCGGGGCTCGGCGGGATGGACGATCCACCGGAGAATCTGCTCGCGCGAGAGTCTCTTCTCGCCGGACGGGGCCCGCAACTGGCCCGCCAGGGCCAGCGTCTCGCCGTCGGCCTGCCCGAAAGCGACGAGCACCTGCGCGGCGCACGACCGCATCTCGGCGGTGCGCGCGTCGCGGCCGAGCCCCTTGACCAGACCCGCCAGGATCTCCGGACGGAACGGATCGAGCCGCAGCGCGGCGAGCAGGCTGTCCCTGACCTCGTCGGAGTCGCCCGACACCTGCGCCAGCAGCAATCTGGCCTCCACATCGTCGGGGAGCGCCTCCACCGCCGCCCGCACCTCGCCCTCCGCCTCGACCATCCTTCCCTGGCTCGCCATCAGCCGGGCGACCAGGAGCCGCAACATCGCGGCGGCTACGGACGCCGACGGAGGCGCCCTGAAGGCGACGTCCTTGAGGACCTGGATCGCCTCGCCCGCGGGGACCTCGCGCAACGCGTACTCGCGCAGCAGCGGGACGACCGAAGGCGCGTCGAGCGAAGCGGCGGCGGCACGGGCGAAACGCTCGATCGCCGCGGCCACGTCGCCGCGCCACCGGGCGAGCCGGGCCAAGTCGATCCACCGCTCCGCCGACGCGGACGGCGGCTCGATCCGGACGAGGCGTTCGAGGACCGCCTCCAGCCCGGGCCGGTCCTGCGCGCGCTTGAGCACGCGGGCAAGCCGATCGAGAAGCTCGACGTCGACGCCATCGGGCCCGAGCGCCTCGCGGACGAGGGCTTCGGCCTGGTCGGCCATGCCCAACCTGTCGGCCAGGATGTCCACGCGACGCAACCGGGCGGCACGCCAGGCAGGGGCGTTTGCCCTCCCGATCGCCTCCTCGGCGCATCGGAACGCATCGAGCGCCTGCTGCCACGAGCCCGAGGCGGCACGGATCTCCCCGAGCGCCGACCACGCGGCGGCGTGGCGCGGCGACCCGGCCAGCAGGACCTCCAGCGTGCGCGCGGCGTCGATCGGCGACTCCAGCTTGTCGCGCTGCACGTCGGCCATTTCCAGGAGCGCCTCCGCCCGGCGCTCCGGCTGCAGGGCGGCGGCGTGGCGTTCGAGCACCCTGGCGAGGGCGGGCCAATCGGCGGCCCGGCGCACGGCCACGGCCAGATCGGAGGCCAACGACGGGTCCGCGGGGGCGAGATCGAAAGCGCGGGCCAGGGCCGCGCGGGCCCGCTGCGCGTCGCCGAGCCGTTCCGCCGCGATCGCGGCGGCGCACCGCAGCGCCTCGATCCTGTGCCTCGCGGACGCCGTCACCTCGGGCGTTCCCTCCGCCTCCAGGAGATCGACCGCGCGGCCCCAATCCCCGCGAGCCTCCGCCGCCTTCCGGGCCGCCCGCACGACCGGGAGGAACGTCGGGCACTCGCGCGCCCCGAGGTCGAGCATGTCGAACAGCGACGTGAGGTCGCTCGCGTCCTCGACGTCGGCGGAGATCCGCAGGCGCAGCATGGCGCGCTCCACCGGATCGGCCGTCACCGAGAGCCGGTACGCCAGGAGGCCCGCGGGACCGCCCCCGTCGCCAACGGCCTGCTCGCAGAGCCCGATCGCCTCGCGGTCCGCCGGCATCGCCTCCAGTGCGGCGGCGAGGCGGGAGGAAGCGTCCTGGTGCATGTGGGTCTCGCGAATCGACGCCTCCTCCTTGAGGTAGGCGGCGGTCGCGGCCCCAGCGGCCCCGGCGGCCAGACGGGCGAGCGCGTCGGCGGCGCGGGGCCATTGCTTCTCGCGAACGTGCAGGAGGAACGCGCTCCGGATCGCGGATCGATTCGCTGCACCGAGCGCCTCGGCCTGCTCCAGCGCCGCGATCGCGTCCTTCGACCTGCCCAGGCGCCAGGCCAGCACCGCTCCGAGCTTCTCGAGCCACGGGACACGCCCGGCCGGCCCCTCCGCGGCGTCCGCGGCGGCCTTCCACAGGTCGTGCAGCGCCGGCCAGTCGCCGGTGCGCAGCAGCACGCGCTCGAGTCCCGCCAGCGCCTGCGGCATCCACGGCGCGTCGGCCAGCGCGCGGCGGTACGCCGCGGCCGCCTCGACCGGCGCGTCGAGGCGTTCGGCGAGCACGTCGTCGAGCGTCGCGCGCGCCGCGGCCCTGCGCGCCGGCTCCTTCCGGACCGCCGCGGACGCCTCCACCGCCTCGGCCAGCTCCCGCCACTCGCGCCGCCTCTCGTGCAGCCGCACCAGCGCATCGAGCGCCGCGGGATGGCCCGGCGCCTTATCGAGCGCCAGCCGGCAGCGCGCGATCGCGCCGGCCTCGTCGCCCAGCTTCTCCGCGGCCACCGACGCCATCCGCACCAGCCGCGCCGCCTGCTCGCCGGCCGGCAGGCCATCGATCGCCCTGGCGGACAGATCGAGCCAGTCGCCCCACCGACCGCGCTTCTCGGCGAGGCGCGCGAGCGCATCGAGCGACGGCCGGTGCGACGGAACGGCCTGCACGGCCGCCTCGTACATGCCCCGCGCGCCGGGCTCGTCGGCCAGGCGCTCCTCGGCCACGACTCCGGCTCGCCAGAGCAGATCCGCCCGCAACGCGGCGTCGCCGCACGGATCGGCCTCGGCGCGCAGCGCCGCCGCGTGCTCCCTCCATCGCCCGGCGGCGGCGTGCAGCCTCTGGAGATCCCGCAACGCGGAGATGTCCGACGGGTCCGCGACACGGAGATGTTCGAGCGCGGCGACGGCGCCGTCGGCGTCGCCGAGTCGATCCTCGCGCACGGCGGCCAGGCGCCGCAGCAGCGCCCGCCGCTCGGCGTCGTCCGACGTCACCCGGATCCTCGCCTCCAGCAGGGCGGCCAGGGGCTTCCAGGCGCCGGAACGCTCGTGCAGCCGTCCGAGCGCCTCGAACGCGCCGCGGTGCGCCGGCGCCGCCTCGAGCGCGCGCGAGTACGCCGCCGCAGCCTGCTCGACGGCCCCCGGAACGCCCTCGCAGGCAGCCCCGAGGCGGCACAGCGCCGCGGCGCGCTCGTTGCGATCCGTCAGCCTCTCCGCCGCCAGCATCTCCACGGCCACGCGCTCCGCCACCCGCCCCTCGCGCGCCAGCAGGGCCGCGAGCGCCTGCCCCAGCACCGGATCGGCCGGATCCTCCTCGATCGCGCGCTGGAGCACCGTGACGGCATCGGCCCTGCGCGACAGCCGATCCGCGAGCAGATCGGCGCGGCGCAGCGCCACCGCGGTCCGCTCGGCAAGCGACCCGCCGAGCGCCGCGCGCCTCGCCAGGGCCGCTTCGCACGCCTCCCACTCCCCGGCCCGCCGGTACGCCTCGGCCATCGCGTCGAGCGGCGCCGGATCGTCGGGCCGCACTCGCGCCGCCTCCTCCAGACATCCCGCCGCCCGTGCGGCGTCCCCGAGGCGCTCGGCGGCGAGTGTCCCGGCCTGCAACCAGACGACGAAGCGGATCGACGGGTCGGCCGAAGCCTCGGCGCGCCGCACCAGCATGGAGAACAGGTCGGACCATCGACCCGCTCGCGCATACGCGCGCTCCGCCCCGGCCGCTGCAAGCGCGTCGCCGGGCTCGGCCCGAAGCGCCATCTCGTAGAGCCCAAGCGCCTGCTCGGGCTGGTCCAGCGCGTGGTCGCGCAGCACGGCGGCCTCGCGGCGCATCTCCGCCGCGCGGGCGTCGGGAGAGGCCGCCGCGGCGCTTTCGAGCACCCCGGCCAGATCGGCCCACGACCCGGCGGCGGCAAGGAGCGTCCGCAGACCTTCCGTGGCCGACGGATCGCCGGGCGCCAGCCGCAGAGCGGCCTCGAAGTCCGACGCGGCCTCCGGGCGGCGAAGCCCGTCGCGAAGCACCCGCCCGCGCTCGACGTGCAGCGCGGCCCGCGCGGCCGGTTCCGGCGTCACCTTCAACTCGGCATCGATCGAGGCGACGACCTCCTCCCACTGCCGGCGCCGCCGGGCGAACCGGCGGATCGCCCGGTGCGCCGTGGCCAGGTCGGGACAGGCATCGACCGCGGCGCGCACGCGGGCCTCGACCTTCGGCGCCGGCGCGCCCGACGCTTCGAGCAGCCTGGCCGCCTCGATGTGCAGAAGAGCCACGCGGCGCCGCTCCGAAGGATCGACGCCGGCGATCTCCTCGTCGACGTACGCGATTTCCTCGCCGAGGTGCTGGGCGATCCCCGCGGGCGATCCGTCCGGCGACGGCGCAGGCGCCTGCGCCGGTCGGGGAACGCCGGCGGGCCCCGGCGCCGTCGGCGGCGCGATCCTCGGCGGCGGCATGGACGGCGCCTTCCGCGGCGTCGTCGAGGGCGGATGAACGGGCGGCGCCGCCGGGACGGCGGACGGCCTGCCGGCCCCCGGCTGCGAGGCCGGTGCGGGACGTGCGGGAACCCGCGGCGGCTCGGGCGGCGCCACCGCCGGGATTCCCACCAGCGTGCCGCTCCTGCGCGTGGTTCCCGCCGGCTCCGCCGGCGTCGGACGTCGTTGCGTCTTCTTCTCGTCGGTCATCGTCTCCCCCGACCGCCGACCGCCGTCCGCCGACTTCGGGACTACCCCCTCACGAGCTGGTTGAGCGCCCACGTCTCCCGCGCGCGGACCCGCAGGAACTGCAAGCCGACGAGGCAGCGTTCGTTCTCCCTCTGGGTCCACCGGACCTCGGCGTCGATGACCGATTCCTCCGACAGCGCGGGGAATCGCACGTGGACCTTCACCTTGGCTCCGAACGGCACCTCGCGCGAGAATTCGGCGCGGAAACCTCCCAGCGACACGTTCGTCGTGGACCCGTCCAGCAACTCGCCGTCGATCTCGACCCTCAAGGGAATGGCGTAGTCCTTGCGGTCGTGCTGGCGCTTCTCTGCACTCACATGTCGCCCTTCGCCGCCCCCGGTTGATCCGGCTCCACCGGCCGGCCCCGGCCGCCGCTCCCCTGCCGACCTCGTAACTATTCATCCCCGACGCCGCGCGTCAAGGGTGCCCCGCACCGCCGCGCCGGCCGACCTTGACACCCGAGGTACGGCTCGTGAGAATGCACGCGCTTTCGCTGCCCTTCCCACCGTGCGTCGGAGGGACTCCGCGGCAGCGGCCGGAGGCGAAGCGTCGTGGGGCGACCTTGCATCCTGGTGGTGGACGACCACCCCGAGGATCTGCGGCTTCTGGAGGTCAGCCTCAAGAACGCCGGATTCGCGGTCACGACGGCGTCCAACGGCCGCGACGCGCTCCGCAAGGTCGAGATCTCCCCGCCCGATCTGATCATCTCCGAGACGAAGCTGCCGGAACTGGACGGCTTCGCACTCGTGCGCGCACTCGGGCAGAACGCCGACTGGGCCGGCATCCCGTTCCTGTTCCTGTCCGAGGAGCGCTCCGTGGAGCACAAGGTCCGCGGCCTGGAGCTGGGTGTCGCGGACTACCTCACGAAGCCGGTCTTCGTGAGGGAGCTGGTCGCCAGGCTCCGCATCATCCTGCAGCGACGGGAGCGGGAGCGGCTGGAGGGACGTTCGGCCAAGACCCGCTTCGCCGGATCGCTCGACGACATCGGCCTGGTCGATCTCATCCAGACGATCGACCTCTCCAAGAAGACCGGCGTGCTGCGCCTGGGGCGCGGCCCGGACACGGGCATCATCTACTTCCAGGACGGCGAGGTCGTCGATGCGGAGGTCGGGCGTCACCGCGGCGCCGCCGCCGTGTACCGGCTGCTGACGTGGTCCCAGGGGTTCTTCGACGTCGACTTCCGGCCCGTCCGTCGCGAGCGCATGGTCCACCTGTCGTGCCAGGAACTTCTGATGGAGGGCATGCGGCGCCTGGACGAGTGGGGCCGCCTCGTCGAGCAGCTCCCGTCGCTGGACACCGTCTTCATCGTCGATGCGGGCGAACTCATGGAGCGTCTCGACGAGATCCCGGACGAGGCGAACGCCATCATCCGGCTGACCGACGGCAGCGCCACCCTGACGGAGATCGTCGATGCCGCGCCGTTCGACGACCTCGATTCGCTCAAGATCGTCACGAAACTCGTCTTCTACGGCGTCCTCGTCGACACCGGGCGTCGCGCCGCGCCGGCGGCGCGCGCCGACTTCTCGTACGCCCGCGAGGTCGCGGTGCTGCCGGAGCCCGCGATCCGGCCGTCGTCTTTCCCGGCCGCCGCCGACTCGCAGATCACGGCCCGCATCGCCGAACTCGTGCCGGATCAGATCGCGGCCGGACAGCCGTCGGATCCGGGCCGGCCGCAGGACGAACCGAAGGATGCGCCCGAGGAAGCTGTCGGCGGCGCCGCGCGCCCGGTCACCTCCGCGGCGACCGACCCGGAGCCGCCGGAACCGAAGCCGCCGGCCATCGAGCCGCCCGGGCCCGAGCCGGCACCCGAGCCGCCCGTACCGCCTCCGGCACCGGTTCGCGCCGTGCCGCCTCCGCCTCCGCCTCCGCCTCCGCCTCCGGCACCGCCTCCGCCACCGCCTCCGCCACCGGTTCGCGCCGTGCCGCCTCCGCCTCCGCCTCCGCCTCCGGCACCGCCTCCGCCACCGGTTCGCGCCGCGCCGCCTCCGCCGCCACCAAGACCTCCCGGCGGGCCGCTGGAATTCAGGCTGCCGCCGTTGCCGCCGCCGCCGAGGACCGTCACGCCCCCCGCCGTCGTCGAATCGGCGGACGAGCCGTCGGTCGAAGCGGGCGGCCCGGCCGAGGCGCCGCCGGCGGAAGAGCACCGGCCGACGACGCTGAGGGCGATCGCGCCGCCGTTGCCGCCCGCGCCGCCGCCCGCCAAGCCGCCCGCGGAGATCCCGGCGGATCGGCCTCCGGCCACTCTGAGGCTGAAGTCGCCTGCGCCGGCGGAACAGCCCGCCGGACCGCGGCGAATCGAGCGTCGCCTTACGCCCGAGCATCTCGACGCCGTGGCGGCGAAGATCGAGGCCGCGTCGCCTTTCGTGCGCCCCGCCGACACCGGCTTCGGCGCCTCGATGCCGCCGGCGCCCCCGTCCTTCCGGCTTGCCACGAGCGAAACCCCCGCTCCGGGAACCCTCCGCAGGGACGACATGGCGGCCGCCGCCGCCGAAGAGGGCAAGGAGAGGGCCGAGGAACCCGGGATACTGTTCGTGGGGGCCGAGCCGAAAGTGATCGTGGACCTTGACGACCAGCGGCCGTCCGCGGCCGGCGCAGCGGGACGCGGCGAGACGACCCCGCCGACGATGGACGCATATCCACGCCGGCGCGGCGCGGCAGCCGTCGCCGCGTGGGTCATCGTGTCGCTGGCCGTGATCGCCGGCGGGCTGTACCTGTTGGTGCGCGCCCGGGAGAGCGGCACCGATCGGCGCGCGGACGTCTCGGTCGCCGCGGCCGACGTCGCCGCGGCTGCATCGGGTTGGGACGACCCGGTCGAGCCGGACGTCCCGGCGGCGGACGTCGGACCGGCGGCGGAGCCGGAATCGGATGCCGATACGGAAGCCGTCGAGGAGGCGATCGAGTCGGCGCCGGCCGGCGACGTCGCCGCGCCTCCAAGCGCTCCAGCCGCGGGCGACCGCGACGCGGCGACCGCCGCACTGGCGGAGGCGCGGCGCGCGTGGAAGGCCCGCAACCGCGACGGCGCGTTCGCCGGTCTGCGGGAAGCCGCCCGTCTCGATCCGACATGGATCGACCCGATGCTCCAGTGGGGCCGCTGGGTGATCGACAACGCCGCGCTGTACGGCAGCCGCGAGCGGTGCGCCGAGGCCGCGGAGTTCCTGCGTCCCGCGGCGGATGCGTACCCGAACCATGGCGAAATGTGGTTCTACTACACCGCCTTCCTGTACCGCTCGGGCAACCGCGGGGCGGGCGACGCCGCGAAGGCCCACTGCGTCGATATCCGGCCCCGCAACGACTTCACCAGCGGCTGTCGCTACCTGCCGGACTAGCTGCGCCGGCACGCGCACCATCTCGTGGAAAGGCTAGCGCGGCCTTCGGCGAGCCACGATGTACTCCACGTGGTGCCCGGAGAGAGCCCGAAGGATCGCGAGGAAGTCAGTTTCCGATTCCGGCATGGCGAAGTCTCGAAAGCGACCGGACTGCCCCTTGCAGCGCCCGAAGCCGGTCTCCCGGCGACATCCGCAGCATCCACCGGATCAGCGTCAGGTCCACGCCCTCGGCGCTGAACGAGCGGGCCCGGACCGGGTTGGCCGGCCTCGGGGAGATCCGGCTTCCGCATCGGCGAGGTCTCATCGTCTTTCGACCCCCTCCCGAAGGACCGGGCGCCGCGTCAGGACTTGCGCAGCGTGTCGAGCAAGACCCACTCGCCGGGAGCCCGCTCGAAGCGCCAGGCCGACCACCCGTTGTATGCCGCTTTTCCGGCGGCCGCGGCGGCCGCCGTCGAGGGCGAGGTAAAAACCCCGTAACCGTTCACCCCCTGTGGCGCCAACCCGTGAACGGTTACCAAGGCCAAGCTCGACGAGCGGTTCCCCCGGCAGCGCGATTACGTCGCCGGCTTCTTCCTCGACGTCTCCGGCCCGCACAAGCGGGAGCGCCCGCAGGTCGGCGATGTGCCGGAGCCGGAGGACGCTGGTCCCTAGCTTCCGTGGCGCGACCGTCGGCGCGCACCGGCTCCCGGTACAGCCCGATCGAACTCTCCTCGGTTGACCGTTCATCGACGCGCTCGCACCTTTTTCCTCCGTCGGTCGACTGGTACCGCGCGCTCGCATTCCTTCTCCCTCCGTCGGTCGACTGGTAGCGCGCGCCAGCATCCGTTCTTGCTCGATCGGTCGAGCCGCGGAACGCGCCAGCATCCGTTCTTGCTCGATCGGTCGAGCCACGGAACGCGCCAGCATCCGTTCTTGCTTGATCGGTCGACCGACGGGCCACACCAGGTTGCGGAAGGGGTCGAAAAGGCGGGCCACGCGCCACACCGGACCTCCAGGCCCCCCGAAGTCAGGGGGTGAACGGTTACAAAACCCCCTTGGGTGTGCGAGCGGTGCTTTCCCTGGGCAGCCCGCGAAGCACACGCAGTCCGACGGCGATTCGACGTCCGCCGGACCGGCTGTCGCTGTCGTTCGCACGGGACGATCGCTAGCACGGGGAGGGGGATCCGGCAAGCGCGTGTACCTAGCGGGCTGACGCGAATGGACGGCGTGCGCCACCGGCGCGCCCCGCCGCGGCGGCGTCCCGGACCGGCGACCGGCGTTGCCCGAAGGTGCACCGTCTGCTAGCAGGGGCCGCGCGGGGCGGGAGGAGGAGGAGGCATGAACCCCGAACACGGGACGGCGGACGGCCGGCTGTCCTTCCTGGACCGTTGCCTGACGCTCTGGACCTTCCTGGCGATGGCCGTCGGCGTGGCGCTGCGACTCCGCAGGCGCCTCGCCGTCGTGGGCAGGTAGGCGTCCGCCGCGACGCGCCGCGGCGGCCGGGAGGGGAACGACATGGACCCGGAGATAGTCACGCCCGAATGGACGGTCGAGGCGGAGGCCCTGCGGTCGCTTCGGCCCCGGCACATCCTGTTCATGTGCGTGGCCAACGCGGCCCGCAGTCAGCTTGCCGAGGGGATCGCGCGGTCGCTGGCGCCGCCGGGCGTGCTGATCTCGTCGGCCGGCGCGATCTCGCACCGCGTGAACCCGCTGGCCGTGCGCGTCCTGGAGGAGATCGGCATCGACGCATCGGGACAGCGATCGAAGGCCGTCGACGAGATCGACACCCGGGACGTGGAAGCGGTCGTCACGCTGTGCGCCGAACAGGTCTGCCCGGTCTTCCCCCGGAGCGTCCCGCGCGTCCACTGGCCGCTCGAGGATCCGACGTTCGTCCCCGGCGGCGAGGAGGCGAGCCTGAGGGCGTTCCGCGCCGCCCGCGACGAACTCCGCCGGAGGCTGGCCGTGCTGTTCGACGGGTGGAGCGCCTGATCTACTACCCCCGAACTTCGTCGCACGGCGCGACGATATTGGTCACCGCGGAGCACGCAGAGAACACAGAGACCATTCTCTGCGCCCTCTGCGGTCTCTGCGGTGATTCATCGTTTGGTTGCGGCGCCTGCCTGCCCTGCCTGCCGGCAGGCAGGCGGCAGGCAG
>CAMTWF010000041.1:0-7161 GCA_947085355.1 uncultured delta proteobacterium | reverse complement strand
TTTGACCGGCCGCGGCGCGGCGGTTATGCTCGCCGCGCTTTCCGGACGGAGCGCGACTTCGGATGAGGATACGCTGGGCGGCGGGGGAGAACGAGGCGACCGATCGTGGATTGACGATCGGCAACTTCGACGGCGTCCACCTGGGACACCGAAACGCGATCGAACGGCTCGTCGCGGCCTCGCGGGCGCGCTCCCTGGAGCCGACCGTGCTGCTGTTCGATCCCCATCCGCTCGCCGTCATCGCCCCCGACAAGACTCCCCGGCGGCTCACGTCGATCCGGGCGCGCATCGATCTGCTGAAGCGATGCGGCGCCGCCGCGGTCGCCGTCTTCGAGTTCGACCTCGATGCCGCCGCCATGGAGCCCGAGACGTTCGTGCGCGAGGTGCTCGCCGGGGAGTTCCGAGCGCGGCTCGTCGTCGCCTCGCGGGAGTTCCGCTTCGGCGCGGGGCGCCGCGGCGACCTGACGACGATCAAGCGCGTGGGCCTCGATCTCGGCCTCGATGCGATCGAGGCGCCGACGGTCGAGGAGTCCGGCGGCGCGGTCTCGTCCACGAGGATCCGCGGGCTGCTGGCGTCGGGCGACGTCGCCGCCGCGGCCCGGCTGCTGGGGCGGCCGCACTCGATCTGCGGCGTCGTCGAGCGAGGCGACGGCCGCGGGCGGACGCTGGGATTCCCCACGGCCAATCTCGGAGAGGTGGCGGAGATGGCGCCGGCGGAGGGGATCTACGCCGCATGGGCGCGCTGGGGCGCATCGCACCACCCGGCGGCGGTGCACGTCGGCCGCAGGCTGACGTTCGACGACCGGTTCGCCGTCGAGGCGCACGTGCTCGGGGTGAATCCGGATCTGTACGGGCGCAACCTGGAGATCGCGTTCGTGGAGCGCCTGCGGAACAACGAGATGTTCGACGGGCCGGAGGCGCTGGCGGTACAGATCGCGAGGGACGTGAGGGCGGCGGCCGGAATCCTCGACGGCGCGCCCCCCGGGTGGATGTACCCGTGTCCGGGACACCGCGGCGCCGCCGAATCGGCGAGGGCGGGCTGAGCAGGAGGACGGACGGATGGCGCACAACGATCGGCTGCTTGCCAGGCTGTCCGTGCCGGTGCTGCGGGCGATGGCCCGGCGGCTCGGCGTGGACGGAGCCGACGCGATGGACCGCGAGGGCCTGATCGCGGCGCTGTCGGCGGAGCCGTCGCGGAGGGCCTCGGCGGCGGGCCGTTCGCTCAGGCGCCTGGTCGCTCGCCTTCCCGGCACGGTTCTTCGAGCCGTGCCGGGATGGACGCCGCCGGCGCCGATCACCGAGCCCGAGGGCGGCGCGCCGAAGGAGGGCGAGGCGGATGCCGGGCGCGGGCCGGGGGACGAGACGGACAACGTCGCGTTCGAGACCGTGAGCATGGCCGATCTGCTGATACGGCAGGGACACGTGGACAAGGCGCGGGCGATGCTGCGGCGCATCGTCGCGAGCCGACCGGACGACGGCGCGGCGCGGGAGAAGCTCGATTCGCTGGAGGCCCCCGACCAGCGGTCCAGGCCCGTGACGCGCGTGGTCGAGCCTCCGGCGGCCGCGGGACAGCCGCCGCCGGAGGCCCACCGGCAGCGGGTGGAGGAGCCGGTCTTCCGGCCGTACTCCGAAGGTCCGAAGGAGCCGATCGGGCTGCTGGACTACGAGGAGACCCCGCTGGGGTACCGCCGCGTCTACGCCGGCCTGCTGCCGGTCGACACGACCACGGTCTACGGATACTGGGAGGTGACACACGAGGCGGTCGAGGCCATGCGCGAGCGGCTGGGCGACCCCGGCGCGCGACTGACCCTCCGCCTCGCCTCCCATCACGCCGACGCTCCGGCCGGCGGCGACATCCGCGACGTCGAGGTCTCGGACTACGTCGGCGAGTACTTCTTCCTCGGGCTCCGGCCCGGCGCCGGACACCGTCTCGCCGTCGGCCTGCGAGCGGCATCCGGCAAGTTCGAGCCGCTGACCCATACGGCGCCCCGCGCCACGCCGCGCGGCGCAGCAGCCGGCGACACGCGAGAGGTATGGCTGGAGGTCGAGCCGCCCGGGGACGGCCGCGGCGCGACGCCGGAGACGATCCGCATTCTTCAGCGGACGGATGGACCTCCGGAAGCCGCGCTGGAGGCCAGGGCGCGCCGGCTCGGGCTGGCCGGCCTTCCGGAGGACGTCCGCGCACGACTCATGGAGCGATTCCGCGGCCTGCTCCGGTCGCTCTGGAGCCGCCATCCGCCGTCCCCGGGATCCCCCGGATACGGGTCCTGACGCCGCTTCACAACCCGTCGAGCCCGTGGTCGCGGGTCAGCAGGTCGACCGCCGCGGCGACGAAGCGGCCCGCGCAGTCGACGCGCGCCCGCGCCTCGTCCGCGTCGAAGAAGACGACCTCGGCATAGTCGCCGTTCTCGCGGTCCTCCCTCGCCTCGCGCAACGCACGAGCGTGCACGGCGGGGAGCCGTCCCGACTTCACGAAATGCAGCCCGAACAACGACAAGGTGCCGTCGTGCGAGCGTGGCGAAAGGCCGACGGTCAGGAGGAGTGCCTGGGCGGCATGGTAGGCGGCGTAGTACGCTCGCGACAAGGCGTCGTCCAGGTCGCCCGCCGCCAGCAACCGCTCCGCCGCCGCCAACTTGGCCCGGGACCGCGCTATCCGGTTGCGGACGCGTCCCTCGATGTGGGGGTCCACAGCGTCCTCCCTTCCAACTCGATTGCCGCGAGGAACGGGTCGCCGAGACGACGCATCTCCTCGACCTTCGCCTCAGGGCAGATCTTGACCGACAGGTACGTGAGGCGCTCCAGGTCGACATCGAGCGCCGCGTCGTGGATGGCGCCGGTGAGCGCGGGATCCCTCCGATCGACGACGACAAACACGTCGATATCGGAGCCCGGCCCCGCCGACCCCCGGGCCCAGGACCCGAACAGCGTGATGGAGCGGATGCGCTCCGCCACGCGCGACGTGGCGCGCTCGACGAACTCCCGCAGCGCTGCTTCGACCGTGCCGCGATCCACGGGGTCGAGCGTATCCGGGCCACGGCGCCGGGTCAAACCGGAACCGCGAGCCCGCGAGGCGGCTCCCCGCCGGCTGGGGGGAGAAACCCGGAACGCGCAGGTAATTTTGCCCCGCGGCGGCGGCGGCGGAGAATGGCGGAATGCAGCGCCGGCGCCGAGCGGGTTTTCCATTGCACCGGGGGGCTGTTCGGCGCTTCGCGCCTCACCGCCCCCCGGACCCCCGCGGAACCTCGCGGCAGAGCCGCTCGGTTCCTTGGACCGGGTTGCTGGCCGTTCTCGTCCTCGCGCCGGCAGGGGGCTGCGAGCCTCGCGACCGCGAAGCCGAAATCGTCGTGATCCAGACGGTGGACCTGCCGCGCGTGCAGCCCGGCGTCGTCTTCAGGATCTCCGGCCATGGGTTCGTTCCGGGTCCGGTCGACGTCGTGTTGCGCGGCGATCTGTCGCAGCCGGGGTCGAGACGCCGCCCGGTCGAACTGTCCCTGCCGGCGTCCGCCGTTTCGGCGTCGGAGATCGTCGGGGAGGTCCGGCCCGCGGCGGTCGCGGTGCTGCGGGCCTCGCGAGGGATCGTGCGCGGCTCGCTGACGGTGCGGTTTCCGGGGGCCGGCTCCCGGATGCCGGCGATGGTGGGCCGCCGCGAGGCGGTGGAAGTGCACCTGGTGGCGGAGGCGCCGCCGCCGCAGGAGACGCTGGTGGCGCTCCTCGCCGCAGCGCACGCCTTCCTGGAGCGAGTGGGCCTTGACGCCGCCGAAGAGCCGTCCCGCCCCGGAACGGGCCGGAAGGTCGTCGTGCGCTCCGTGCGCCGGGCCGCGACCTGGCCGATGGACGAGGTCCTTCCCGGGGATGTCATCGAGGCGATCGACGGCATTCCGGTGCTCGGCCTGGACGACCTGGCGCCGGACCCGGACGCACGGTTCGTATCGCTGTCCATGCGCGAGGCCGGTACGGGCCGCGGGTTCGACGTGCACCCGCGACTCCGGACGCCCGGCGGATCGCCGACCGATGCCGACATGCCCGTCTTGATCGCGGCCCTTGCCGCACTGGGCGTGGTCCTGATCGTCCATTTCGCCGGCATCTCGGACCGGATCGCACGCGCGCTGGCGCTGCCGCTGGCGCGCCGGCGGGCCGGTGCGCCGTTGGAAACCGCCGCGGCATCGATGTCCCGCGCGCCCCGGGCATGGGGAAAGGCCGCGATCGGCGTCGCCGTCGCCACGGCCGCCGTCGCGCCGCTCGCGATTTTCGCAGCAGGCCGGCACGTCCCGGCGACGTCGCTGTGGGGAGCCGTCGCGGCGGCCATCCTCCTGCACCGAATCGTCGGCGCCGCGGCCGACACCGATCGATCCGGCGCACGCGCGGCCGCCTGCATCGCCGGTTCCGTGCGTGCGTTCGTCGCCGCGCTCGCGGCGCTCGTGCCGCTCACCGCCGTCGCCGCCCTGGCCCTCTGGAGCTCGGCCGCCTCGACGGTTGCGGGCGCCGTATCGGCGCAGGGCGCCGCGCCGTGGCAGTGGTCGGCGATGCGCGACCCGTTCGCGCTCGCCGTCGTCGCCCTGGCGGCCGCCAGGCTCGGCGGCGATTTCCGATCCGGCAGCCACCCGCTGCGTACCGTCCTGGACGTGGTCGTGACGGCCGCCGGCTCCATCTTCCTGGCAAGCTTCTGCTTCGGCGGCTGGAACGCCGGGCCGTTCGCCGACCATCTGTTCGCATGGATGCCCGTGGAAGCGGCGGTGCTCCTGGCGAAATGCGCGGCAATCGCCGCCGCTCTGGTCTGGTACGGCCGCCGCCGATCCGCCGCCGGAAGGGACGCCCGCGCGGCCGGCGTTGCGTGGATGGCGGCGCTCCCCCTGGCCGCGGCATCGGTAGCCGCGGCGGAATCACTCTCCGCAGAATGGGCCGACGCCGTCCTGGGCCCCGCAACCGGAGCCGCCCTGGCCACTGTCGCGCTCGGAACCTGGCTCCGTTATCGCCGGCGCTCCGGCCCATCGATCGTGGAGCTGCGGGTCGAGCCGACGTGAGCCGGTTCGCGGGCGACGCTCTACCGGCCCCGCCCGGAGATCCCGTGCTCCGCCAGCCGCCGATACAACGTCGGGCGCGAGACGCCGAGGCGGCGGGCGGCGGTGGAGATGTTGCCGCCGCAGGAAGCCAGCGTCTGCTCGACCAGCCGTCGATCGGCGGCGCGCAGGCACTCGCGCAGGGTCCCGGACTGTGCCGGCGCAGCGCCGGGCGGCGGGCCGAACGGCAGATCCTCGGGTCGGATTTCGTCGCCCGGCGCGAAGACCGCGGCGGCGGCCAACAGGTTCTCGAGCTCGCGCACGTTCCCCGGGAAGTCGTGCCGCAGGAGCGCGGCGAGTGCCGCGCGGGAGAGCCGCTTGGCCGTCCCGCCCGTACGCTCAGCCGCCCGCCGCAGCAGGTACTCGGCAAGTTCGGCGAGGTCCTCGCGCCGCTCCCGCAGCGGCGGAACGACCAGGTGGACCACGTTCAGGCGGTAGTAGAGATCCTCGCGGAAGCGCCCGGCGGCGACCAGATCGGCCAGCCGCCGGTTGGTCGCCAGGACGAGGCGCACGTCGACGGGCACGGGGCGGTCGGTCCCCAGAGGCGTGACCTCGCCCTCCTGAACCGCCCGCAGCAGCTTGACCTGCATCGCCGTGCTCATCTCGCCGACCTCGTCGAGGAACAGCGTCCCGCCGGAGGCCTCGCGCATGAGCCCCGTGCGCGCGCGGTCGGCGCCGGTGAACGCCCCGCGTGCGTGGCCGAACAGCTCGCTTTCCAGGAGCAGGTCGGGAAGCGCGGCGCAGTTCACCGAGACGAACGTACGCTCGCGCCGCGGCCCGTGCCCGTGCAACGCGCGGGCCACCAGTTCCTTCCCCGTGCCCGTCTCCCCCTCGACCAGCACCGGAAGGCTGGTCTGCATCACCCGGTCCAGCGTCTCGAGCAGCCGGCGCATCGCCGGTCCGCGCCCGACGATCCCCGCGTACTCGTGGCGCAGCGCAGTCTCCGCCCGCGTTTGCCGAATCTCCCGCTCCAGCCGCGACAGATCATCCTCCTGCCGCTCCACCCGCCGGGCCATCTCCGTCCGCGCCCGCTCCAGATCCTCCGCGCGCGCCCGCAGTTCCCGTTCGAGCCGCCCGGCCTCGATCGCAAGGGCCACCTGGTCGGCCAGCGCCGTCGCCAGCCGCAGGTGTTCCTCGCCGAATCGCCCGCGCGCAAAGCGGTTCTCGACGTAGATCGTGCCCAGAACCCGCTCGGCCGAGCGGATCGGCACGCAGAGCACCGACTGGAGGGCCAGATGGTGAACGCTGCGCGCGGCGGCGAACCGCGCATCCTCCGTCGCGCTCGCCGTGAGCACCGCCTCCCCCGTCGCCGCCACCCGCTCGGCCACCGACCGCGAGAACTTGAACGCCGGCCGGCGGATCGACTCGCGATCGATGTTCCGCGCCGCCGCCACCCGCCACTCCTCGCCGTCGCGCAGCAGCAGGAACCCGCGCTCGGCCCCCAACACCTCCAGCCCGGCGTCCAGCGCCAGGTCGAGCACGCGCTGCGCGTCGCGCTCGGCGAGGATCCGCGGCGCCAGGTCGAGCAGCCGCAACGCCGCCGCGGCCGCCGTGGCGCCGCGCGCACCCGCCGAACCCGAAACATCGAGCGCCGCGCGCGCCCGCGCCCGATGCGGCACGCGCCAGAACGCCTCGCGCAGCGCCGGGGGCAGCCGGAGCGCGATCGTCGTCAGCCGTTCCGCCGCCTTCGCCAGCCGTGCCGCGGCCAGCGGCGAGCCGACCTCCTCGAGCAGATCGCCGATCGCCGCTTCCGCCCGCGCCGCCAGATCCGCGGCGCCGGCACGTTCCGCCGCGCCCAACGCGCGCTCGTAGATGTCGAGCGCCGCGGCCGCCGCGCCGTCCGCGCGCCGGATGTCGCCCTCCAGGAGGTCCAGCCGCGGAAGGAGATCCGGTCCGGCCGCGCCGCGAGCGTCCGCGACCGCGGTGCGGGCGAGCGCGTGGTCGTCGCGGCCCAGCGCGATCTCCCCCTCCACGACCCTTGCCTCGGCCGCGCGGGCCGCCTCGCCGATCGCGGTGAAGACCTCGCGCGCCCGCGCGGCGTGGCGCGCCGCCGCCGCCGGCTCGTCCATCGCCTGCGCCTCGGCCAGCACCAGCGCCGCCTGGG
>CAMTWF010000040.1:0-11839 GCA_947085355.1 uncultured delta proteobacterium | reverse complement strand
GCCACCTTCTTGTGCCGGGCCGCGCCGCCCGCGAACCGCTCGATGTTCCACGACAGCAGCGAGAACTTCACGTCCACCTCCTCGGACCGCGCTCGGCGCGGACGCCGGCGCATCTTCGCGCGGCAGGCGCCGCCGAGGCAAGGGCTTGGCCGGCCAGGCGGCGGTGCCGGCGCGCGTGCGGGCGTTGGTCAAGGCGGGCCGCCGGGACCCGAACAAGTCGGCGATGGCCAAACTGATGCGCGACGCCGGAATCAACGAGAAGGATCTCGCAAACGCCGAGCGCACGGCGGGCGAAGCAACCGACACGGACGCGCGGCAGGAGACCCGCAAGGGCGGCAAGGTCACCACGGTCGCCGCGAAGGACGCGCTCGTCGGCTCGGTCAAGCGGTGGTACTCGCGCTGGTCCGGGGTCGCCCACACCGTCCTCTCGCCGGAGCAGCAGGCCGTGGGCAAGATGCCGCCGACACCGCCCAGGCGCGCGAGCGCCGGTTGACCTCCGATCGGGCGGACGCGCATGATGCCAGCGGCGGGAGGTAGTCATGGCGGAGCCGGCTCGGCGGATGCTCACCAGGGTCGAGATCGAGAACTTCCGGTGCATCCGGAAGGTCGGCGTGGACCTGGGCCCGTTCACCGTTCTGATCGGACCGAACGACTCCGGCAAGACCGCGTTCCTCAAGGCGATCGAGTCCATCGCGCGGATCGCCGCCGGTCGCCCGTTGGCGCAGGTCTTTCCGCCCCTCGCCGATTCGTTGGCCGCCGCGGCCGCTCTTCGTTCGCCGTCGCCGGCATCCGAGATGGCGTTCGCCGTCAACATGGACGACGGGGCGCAAGCGATCCGGTACGAGTTGAGGGTAGGCGCCGGGTCGCAGGAGGAAGGCCCCTGGGTGATGCACGAGGTGTTGGGAAGAGGCCAAGGCCCGCTCCGCCCGGACGCCCCGGACGTACTCGCCGGCATCAAGGTCTCCGGCATGGGGGACGGGCGCGACTTGGCCATGTTCGTCGACGGCCGGCAAATCGGCACGGTCCCTGGCGCGGAGAGCGGCTGCCTCGCCAGGTGGGGGCGCAAGTATCGACCCGATCTCGTTGGGGCCCTCGGCGCGCTCGGTGATCCGCTTCAGGGGGGCGAGGGCCGGCTGATCCATCGTCTCTCGGCGACGGCCGTGACCCGGGACGCGGGCCTGGGAACCCCGTCGCAACGACTCGATTCGGAGGGCGGGAATCTCCCGGGCGTGATTGCGCAGATGAAGCTGGGCTACGCCGCGACGTTCAACACCCTCCTGAAGCAC
Organism: uncultured delta proteobacterium; assembly: GCA_947085355.1. Lineage (GTDB taxonomy): Bacteria > Myxococcota_A > Polyangia > DRWM01 > JAAZOP01 > CAMTWF01. The sequence goes on along the minus strand of CAMTWF010000040.1, from coordinate 10,553 downwards.
CTGCACGAAGTGACCGGCGGTTCGGTGATCGACGTTCTGGCTTCGTCGGAGCGCGGGGACGGCGTGGTGTCGCTCAAGCTGGTGTTCGCGAACGGGGCGGAGATTCGGGCGGAGTACGCCTCGACCGGCCTGCTGTACATGCTCGCCGTCCTGGCGTTGCTCTACGGTCCCAGCCGTGCGTGGCTGCTGCTCCTGGAGGAGCCGGAGAACAGCGTGCACGTCAGCCGTCTGCGGGAGATCGTGAAGCTGCTGCGCGCGATGACCGAGCCTCGCGAGGGTCGACCAGCCGCTCAGGTGATCATCACGACGCATTCGCCGTATCTCCTCGACTGCTGCAAGCCGGAGGAGGTGCGCGTTTTCCGCCGGCCGCCGGGCGACTGGACGCAGGTGGATGTCCCTCCGGCGGATGCGAACGAGAGGTGGTGGGGCATGTCGCTCGGCGAGTTGTGGGGATTTTCGGGCGAGGACGCCCTCATCGAGGGCCCTCGTGCTCCTCGCGGAACGATGCGGGAGATCGAGACGTGAACGTCTGCGTGGTCGGCGAGGGCCCGTGGGACGTCGGGGGCGAATGCGCCGGCGAGGACTACGACGGGGACGTGCCGCTGGTCATTGCCGGGATCGCGCGGGAAGAGATCGGTCGCGGGCGTCGCTTCGGGTGGTGGCCGCAGACGCTGGACGAGTTGCCGAAGGTCCATCCGTCCGCGAAGAAGGACTGGCCCCGGTCGCCGGCGGATGGCGCCGCGCAGCAGTTGTCGGCTGCCCTCTATCTCGCCTCGCAGGGGACGGAGTCCGGTCGCTTCGACGCCCTGGTCTTGGTTCGCGACAGCCGCTGGAAAGGCCACGAGGAGCGCGAGCGGGCCTGCCGACAGGTGCTCGACGTAGAGGCTCCGCTGATCCCGCATTCCGCCCTGATCCGGATGCCGTCCGAGAACGGGGGCAGTGCGTGCAGGAGGCCGCCATGAGTTCCTCCATCGGCACGCTTTTGGATCGGGACGCCCTGCGCCGGATGGCGGGCGCGCGCTCGTTCGAGCGGGGCGAGGACTACTTCGACGGCGGGCAGGTCGGCGCCCTCGTCGAACACGAAGGGACGATCGCGGCGAAGGTGCAGGGGACCCGGCCGTATCGGGTCAAGCTGTGGGTCAAGCGCGGCGAGATCGACTACTCGTGCACCTGCCCGGTCGGCGCCGAGGGGGCGTTCTGCAAGCACTGCGTCGCCGTGGGACTCGCATGGCTCGATCGGAGGGAGTCGACGAAGGCGACGGGGAAGAAGCCCGCCGGGCCGGCGGTGACAACGATGGACGACGTCCGCGCACACCTCGCCGCCCAGGACAAGAACGCGCTCGTCGACATGCTCATGCAGCAGGCGATGGAGAACGACCGCCTGCGCCAGCGACTGCTCATGCAGGCCGCAAAGAGGGCGCCGAAGGGCCTCGACGTCGCCACCTATCGAGCGGCGCTCGACGATGCGATCGGAATCGACGAATTCATCGACTACGGCGACATGTACGACTACGTCCGGGGCATCGAAGAGGCCGTCGAGGCCGTCGAGGAGCTTCTCAAGGAGGGTCACGCCGCCGAGGTCATGGAACTCGCCGAGCATGCCCTCGATGCCGTCGAGGATGCGATGGGCTCGGTCGATGACTCGAGCGGTGAGATGGGCGGCATCCTCGAGCGGCTCCAGGATCTGCACCTCCGGGCGTGCAAGAAGGCGAAGCCGGACCCCGAGGAGCTGGCCGGGCGGCTCTTCGAGCGGGAGATCCGCACCGATTGCGACGCCTTCTCCGGCGCGGCGGCGACCTACGCGGACGTTCTCGGCGAGAAGGGACAGGCCGTCTACCGGAAGCTCGCGGAGGCGGAATGGGCCAAGCTGCCGGCCCTCGGGCCGGGCAAGGATGACCCGGGCAAGTACGGGAGGCGGTACCGGATCACGCACATCATGGAGACGCTGGCCGAGCAGACCGGCGACGTGGAGGCGCTGGTCGAGATCAAGAAGCGCGACCTCTCCCGTCCCTACGCCTACCTCCAGATCGCCGAGACCTACAAGCAAGCCCGAAAGCACGATGCGGCGCTGGAGTGGGCGGAACGGGGCGTGAAGGCATTTCCCGACCGCACGGACTCGCGACTGCGCGAGTTCCTGGCCGACGAGTATCACCGCAGGAAGCGGCACGATGAGGCGATGGCCCTGATCTGGGCCGAGTTCACGGATTCGCCGGGCCTCGCCCGGTACGAGAAGCTGAAGGCCCACGCGGACCGGATCGGACAGTGGCAGGCGTGGCGCGAGAAGGCGCTCGGCTTCCTGCGGGAGACGATCGCCAAGGCGAAGCGCGAAGCTCCAAAGGATCGGTGGGCGTGGTCGCGCAAGGCGGACCACTCGGAACTCGTACGGGTCTTCCTGTGGGAGAAAGACGTCGAGGCCGCGTGGCGCGAGGCCCAGGAAGGCGGCTGCAGCAATGAACTCTGGATGGAGCTGGCCGGCAAGCGCGAGAAGGACCACCCCGCGGATGCCCTGCCGGTGTACCGGCGCCAGATCGAGCCGACGCTCAACCGCAAGAACAACGAGGCGTACCGGGAGGCCGTCGGCCTGCTGCGCAAGGTCCGCGCGCTGATGGTGCGCCTCGGCCGGGAACCGGAGTTCGCGCGCTGCCTGGCGAGCGTCCGCGCGGCCCACAAGCCCAAGCGGAACTTCATCAAGCTGCTCGATGGAGCGAAATGGTGATGACCCCCGCATCGCTCCGGCGTCTGGCTCCCATGACTCCCGCTTGGGGACTGGTTGGCGATTCCCCGGCGCCCCGAAGGTAGGTGTGCACATGCCACGGTCCCGAAAGACGACAACACCGCTGTCCGAGCCGGCGCGGAGCTATCGGCACGCCGACGCGACCAGCCCGATGCGGCCCGACGTCGGCACCCAGGCCCAGTTCCGCAAGAAGAAGCCGCCGGTCACGTACCGGTACGACTCGTCGCTGGCGCCGGAGCTGCGGTGGGACGAGGGGAACGCCGCGCGGGAAGAGGGCGAGGCGTTGATCCGTGCGATCCTGGAGGCTCGGACCCTCGATGAGGCGAAGGCCGCGGCCGACAAGCTCCGCGCCCTCGGCCGCCCGTTCCTGAACTGGGCGGGCAAGGCCGAGCGAGGGTCGCTCACGGTGCCCACGCTTCCGCTGTTCGTGCACGAGCGGCTGTCCACGAAGGCGATCCTGGAGACGCTGCGGGGCCATCGGCGCGACAAGCAGATCTCCATGTTCGATCTCTTCGCGGACCCGCAGCACCCGATCGCGGACCAGGTCCTCCGGGCGTACGAGTACCAGGACGACTGGGTGAACCGGCTGATCCTCGGCGACTCGCTCGTGGTCATGAACTCGCTGCTCCAGTACGAGGGCCTCGGCGGCCAGGTCCAGATGATCTACATGGACCCGCCGTACGGCGTGAAGTTCGGGTCCAACTTCCAGCCGTTCGTGCGCCGGAGGGATGTCACGCACGGCGAGGACGATGACCTGACCCGCGAGGCGGAAATGGTCCGCGCCTACCGGGACACCTGGGAGCTCGGCCTGCACTCGTATCTCACGTACCTGCGCGACCGGCTGCTGCTGTGCCGCGACCTGCTCGCCCCCACCGGGAGCGTCTTCGTCCAGATCAGCGACGAGAACATCCACCACGTCCGCGAGCTGATGGACGAGGTGTTCGGGGAGCAGAACTGTGTCAACGTCATCACGTTCAAGAAGACCACGAGTGCATCCGGCAGGCTTCTCGCGTCGGTGAGCGACTACCTGCTGTGGTACGCGAAGGATCGGGAGCAGGTGAAGTATCGCCAGTTGTTCGCGACCAAGGAGGTCGGCGAGGCAGGGGCGACGCAGTACACGTGGGCGCAGCTTCCAGACGGTTCGAGGAGCAATTTCGGAACGCCCGAAAAGTTGCGCGATGCACCGCCAGGATCACGAGTCTTCGTGCATGACAACATCACGAGCCAACGACCCGCGCAAGGAACCGACGTTCGGAGCTTTCGATTTGAAGGACGCGCCTTCACTCCGGGCAAAGGCACGTTCAAGACCGACATGACTGGCCTTGAGAATCTCGCCAAGGCGCGGCGTCTCATCGCCGTAGGCGACACTCTGCGGTACGTGCGCTTCCTCGACGATTTTCCATACTTTCCGTTCTCGAACCTGTGGGAAGATACGGTCATTTCCGGCTTTGCTGACCCGAAGCTATACATCGTTCAAACCGCGACGAAGGTCATCCAGCGCTGCCTCCTCATGACCACCGACCCCGGCGACCTCGTCCTCGACCCGACTTGCGGCTCCGGCACGACGGCGTACGTCGCGGAACAGTGGGGCCGGCGGTGGATCACGATCGACACGAGTCGGGTGCCGCTGGCGCTGGCGCGGCAGCGGCTGCTGACCGCCACGTTCCCCTGGTACCGGTTGAAGGACGAACCGCGAGGTCCCGGCGGCGGGTTCGTCTACGTGCGCCGCCAGAACAAGAAGGGGGAGGAGGTCGGCGGGATCGTCCCGCACGTGACGTTGGGGTCGATCGCTCACGGCGAAGCGCCGGAAGAAGTCGTCCTGGTCGACCGCCCCGAGGTGGACGCGAAGGTCACGCGAGTCACGGGTCCGTTCGCGGTCGAGGCCACGATCCCGACGCCGGTCGACTGGGAGGGGGATGGCGTCGAGGATTCCGGCGCCGGCGCGGCCGAGGACCACGCGGCCGCGGTGGATCGGATGATCGAGGTGCTCCGGCACAGCCCGGTCATCCATCTCGGGGGCGGCAAGACGATCACGCTCAAGAGCGTCCGGCCGCCCGCGAAGACCCTCTCGCTGTCCGCCGAGGCGACGCTGGGGAACGGCGAGGATCGCCCGGTGGCGCTCGTCTTCGGCCCGGAGAACGGCGCGGTGGGCGAGAAGCTGGTCTACGAGGCCGCGCGCGAGGCGCACGCGAAGGGATACGACCACCTGTACGTCATCGGGTTCGCCATCCAGCCGAACGCCCGGCAGCTCATCGAGAGCTGCCCGGAGGTCGTGGGCATCCCCGCGACCTACGTCCAGGCGACGCCCGACCTGCTCATGGGCGACCTGCTCAAGAACATGCGGTCGAGCCAGATCTTCTCGGTCTGCGGGCTGCCGGAAATCGACATCGATCGCCTGAAGCCCGGGAAGAAGGGGGACCCGGCACGCTTCCAGGTGCGCCTGCTGGGCCTGGACGTGTTCGACCCCGTGACGATGGCGAACGAGATTCCCCGCAGCGGAGACGACGTGCCGGCGTGGTTCCTCGACACCGACTACAACGGCCTGTGCTTCCACGTGTGCCAGGCGTTCTTCCCGCGCACGGGCGCATGGGACAACCTGAAGCGCAGCCTCCGGGCCGAGCTGGAGGACAGCGTCTGGGAGCACCTCGCGGGCGACACGAGCGCGCCGTTCGAGGCCGGCGAGCACCGGCAGGTCGCGGTCAAGGTGATCGACGACCGCGGCAACGAGCTGATGGTCGTCCGCAAGCTGCCCGAGGTGAAGTCGTGATCCGCAAGCTGACGATTCGGCGGTTCAAGCGGTTCCGCGAGGAGACGTTCACGTTCCCCGGTCACGTCGTGCTCGCCGGACCCAACAACTGCGGGAAGACGACGGTGCTCCAGGCGATCGCCGCCTGGAACCTCGCGATGATGCGCTGGAAACAACTCAACGACTACCAGCGGCACCGCGGGGCCTACACCAAGGCGCCCATCACCCGCCAGGCGTTCGCCGCGGTTCCTCTTCGCAGTTTCGACCTGCTGTGGCACGATCGAGACGACCACGGGCCGATCGAGATCGAGATCCAGACTGATGCCTGGACGATCGCCATGGAGTTCGTCCCGGACACCACGGAGCAGCTCTACGTGCGCCCGAAGCCGCAGGCGGAGCCGGCGACCGTGCGTCGCGCCGGTCTCACGCCGGTCTTCGTGCCGGCCATGAGCGGCATCGGCACTGACGAGCCCGTGTATCAGCGACCGAAGATCGAGCAGCTTCTCGGGCAGGGCAAGCCGGGCGACGTGCTCCGCAATATCCTTGTGGAGGCGCACCAGACCGAGCCGGCGTGGCGCGGGTTGCAGGATGGCTTGCGCCGCCTGTTCTCGTACGAGCTCGTCCCGCCGGACTCCTCGGGGGCCGACATCATTGCCGAGTACCAGGAGCGCGCCCGCGGCCCACGTCTCGACATCGCCGGCGCCGGGAGCGGCTTCCAGCAGGTCCTCATGCTCCTCGCCTTCCTGCATACGCGGCCGGGAGCGGTGGTGCTCGTCGACGAGCCGGACGCCCACCTGCACGTCATCCTCCAGGACGTCATCTTCAGCGAGCTGCGGGCCGTCGCCATGCGGCAGCATTCGCAACTCGTCCTGGCCACGCACTCGGAGGTGATCATCAACTCGGCCGATCCCGGCGAGATCTGCGTGCTGGCCGGCGGACCGCCACGGCGGATCGAGACGAAGGAGGAACGCGCCCACGTGGTCCTCGCCGTCAAGACCCTCCCCCAGGTCGACATCGCACAGGCCATGACCGCCGCCGGGGTGCTCTACCTGGACGATGATTTCTCGGACCTGCGGATCCTGCGCGAGTGGGCCAGGATCCTCGGCCATCCGGCGTACGCCGCCCTGCTCCACAAGGTGCTGTGCAGGAAGGCGGTCTGGGAGACCCGCCAGGGAGCGGCGGGCATCCGCGCGAGGGACCACTACGAGGCGCTGAAGCTGGTGCGGCCCGACCTGCCTGCCATCCAATTGCAGGATCGGGATGCGCGTGCCGAGGCGCCGGCGGCGGAAGTCCGGCCCAGCGGGATGCAGGTGCTCCGCTGGTCGCGGTACGAAATCGAGAGCTACCTCGTGCATCCCGCGGCCATCGACCGCTTCCTCGAACAGAAGGTCGGCGCTGGGGCCCCGTCCGCCGAACACCGCAAGGCCGCGCGCGAGGAGTTGCAGCGTCTCCTACCGGCGGCCGTGCTGGATGACCCGCTCGGGGACCACCCGATCCTCCAGGCGATGAAGGCGAGCGACGATATCCTCCTGCGCGTACTGCGCGCAGCGGGACTGCCCGAGGTCGACAAGTCCGACCTGTACCAGATCGCCGCGGTCATGGCGCCGGAAGAGATCCATCCCGAGGTGATCGAGAAGCTGGACGCGATCCGGAAGGCGTTCGGGTCGGCGCCATGAGGCAGTACGAGGTCCCCCAGCCGATCCTCAACTCGCCGTACGACGAGCCGCGCCGGCACTGGCTCATCCGCGAGGGCGAGGAGCCGCGGAAGATCGCCGGCAGGCGTCCCGCCATCTACTACTACCGCGACCCGAAGATCCGCCCCGGACGCGAGGACGAGGCGGACGGCGTCGGCATCGCCATCGAACTGAAGCTCGTCAACCGCATCCGGGAACGGGTCGGCGCATGGCGCAGCGAAGGCTACCCGGGCGTCACCCGCACCACGCTCGAACTGCTCCGCCACTGGCGCCGCGACGGGCGGGAACTCCGGCTCTTCTTCGCCCAGATCGAGGCCGCGGAGACGATCGTCTTCCTCCACGAGGCCCGGCAGGACCTGCGGCAGGGGATCGAGATCCCGGTCGAGGAAGTCGGCCCGCAGAAGGAGGCGGACGGCCATCGCCCGTTCCGCCGCTTCGCCTGCAAGATGGCCACCGGCGCCGGCAAGACGATGGTCATGGGGATGCTCGCCGCCTGGAGCATCCTCAACAAGGTGAACAACCGCACGGACGCCCGCTTCTCGGACGTCGTCGTCGTGGTCTGCCCCAACGTCACCATCCGGCGCCGGCTGGAGGAACTCGACCCGGCGCGCGGCGAAGGGAGCATCTACGTGCGCCGTGACCTCGTTCCCCCGCACCTGATGCCGCTGCTGGCGCGCGGGCGCGTCCTGATCACCAACTGGCACGTGCTCGAACTCGCCACTCCGGACGTCGGCGGCGTCGGCGGTCGCGTCCTGCGCGCCGGCGTCGAGCGGGTGACAACGCAGACGATCACGATCGGCGAGAAGACCGGAACGGGCCGGGGAGGACGATACCTGACGCGCGAGCAGTACGAACGGCAGGTGGCGGTCGGCCTTCTGGTCGAGAAGGAGCGCATCCCCGATCCCGAGGGGAACCTGGTCAAGGCGAAGGTGGAAGTCCGGGAGTACGTGGAGAGCGACGCCGCGTTCGTCAACCGGGTGCTCGGCCGGCCGGTGAGCGGCAAGCGGAACATCCTCGTCCTGAACGACGAGGGCCACCATGCCTACAGGATCCGGCGCGAGGAGCCGGACGAGGACGAAGACGGGATTCTCGGGGAATCCGAGATCGCGGAGGAGTACTACCAGGAGGCCACCGTCTGGATCGACGGCCTCGACCGCATCCACCGGCGTCGCGGGATCAACTTCTGCGTGGATCTGTCGGCGACCCCGTACTACGTGGGCCGGGCCGGCCAGGAGACCAACCGGCCGTTCCCCTGGGTCGTGAGTGATTTCGGGCTGGTCGAGGCGATCGAGTCGGGGCTGGTGAAGATCCCGCAGCTAGCCATGCGCGACAGCACGGGCGCCGCGGTCCCCGGGTACTTCAACATCTGGCGGTGGATCGCGGAGCAGCTCTCGGCGTCGGAGCGCGGCGGGCGACGCGCGAGTCCCAAGCCCGAGGCGATCCTGAAGTACGCGCACACCCCGATCGCCATGCTCGGCGGGCTGTGGGAGCAGGAACGGGCGGCATGGAAGAAGGCGGCGACCGACCCGCGCCCGCCCGTGTTCATCATCGTCTGCCGGGACACGCGGATCGCCAAGGTGCTCTACGAATGGCTGGCCGAGAACAGGCCGCCGGCCGGCGTCGCACCGTCCAAGCTGGAGGGGTTCCGCAACACGGACGGCCGGATGAACACCATCCGGGTCGACACCAAGGTCGTCCACGAAACCGACACCGGTCAGGCCAAGAGCGACGAGGGCGCATGGATGCGCTTCACGCTCGACACCGTGGGCAAGACGACCTGGCCGAGCGACAGCCAGGGCCGGCCGATCTACCCGGAGGGCTTCGAGGCGCTCGCCGCGAAGCTGGGGCGTCCGCTGGATCCGCCCGGCCGGGACGTGCGGTGCATCGTCAGCGTGGCGATGCTCACCGAGGGTTGGGACTGCAACACCGTCACGCACATCATCGGCCTGCGGCCGTTCACCTCGCAGCTCCTGTGCGAGCAGGTGGTGGGGCGCGCGCTGCGCCGCGTGAGCTACGACCCCGGCCCGGACGGAATGCTTGCCGAGGAGGTCGCGAGGGTGTTCGGCGTTCCCTTCGAGGTCGTGCCGTTCAAGGCATCCCGGGAAGCCGCGCCCCGGCCCGTCGCGGAGCGCTACCACGTGCACGCCGTGGACGCGAAGGAGGCGTACGAGATCCGGTTCCCGCGCGTCGAGGGATACACGCAGGTCGTTCGTGGCCGCATGGCCGTGGACTGGAGCGCCGTGCCGCCCCTGGTGATCGATCCGGGGCGGATTGCGTCGGAGGTCGAGATGAAGGCGAGCTTGCCGACGAACCGGGGCCGGCCGACCATGCTCGGCCCCGGCAGGATGGAGCGCGCATCCCTCCAGGCGTTCCGTGCGGGTCACCGCGTGCAGGAGATGGTCTTCGACCTTGCCGCCGCTCTGACACGGGAGATCCTCGGCGAGCAGGTCAACCGGCAGGTCCCGCCGCACGTGCTCTTCCCGCAACTCGCCGCGATCGTCCGGCGGTACGTCGACGAGAAGGTCCAGGCTACACCGCCGGCCGAGAAGATCGACCTGTTCCTGTCGCCCTACTACGGGTGGGCGATCGAGCGGCTGGCTGCCGCCATGCGCGCCGACGAGACCGCGGGCGAGCCTCCCGAGGCGCCGCGGTTCGAGGCGACCCGCGGGCCCGGATCCACCGCGGACGTGGACTTCTGGACCGTTCGTGACGCCCCGGAAGTCCACAAGAGCCATGTCAACCGCGTGGTCGCCGACACCGGGCGGTGGGAGCAACAGGCGGCGTACCACATCGACCGCGATGAGCGCGTGGCGGCCTTCGTCAAGAACGCCGGCCTGGGGTTCGCCGTCCCGTACCTGCACGACGGCCGGATGCACGACTACCAGCCCGACTTCATCCTCCGACTTGCCTCGGACCCGCCCCTGCACCTGATTCTCGAGACGAAGGGCTACGACCCGCTGGAGGAGATCAAGCGGGCTGCGGCGCAACGCTGGGTCGCCGCCGTCAACGCGGACGGCCGCTACGGCTTCTGGCGCTACGAGGTCGCGAGGAAGCCCACCGAGGTCGCGGAGACCATTACCAGGGCGCTCGCCGGCTGAGTACCGCCCACCGCAAATGCGATGACGTTATCTCCGGAGGGTGCTCGACTTGGACGGGGACGGGGGCGGCAGGCAGGCCCCCGTCCCCGTTGCCGTTGCCGTTGCCGTCGCCGTTGCCGTTGCCGTTGCCGTCGCCGTTGCCGTCGCCGTCGCCGTCGCCGAAGACTCGACTACCGGGAAGTCGTCACATTGCCATCTTGACCAGCATCGACACGATCCGGCGGAGCAGCGTCTTGCCCCGAGCGAACGTCGACTCATCGACCATCCCGAGCGCCCTCGAT
>CAMTWF010000039.1:0-14509 GCA_947085355.1 uncultured delta proteobacterium | reverse complement strand
TCACACGCACCGGGGGGCTGTTCGGCGCCGGGCGCCTCACCGCCCCCCGGACCCCCGCGGAACCTCGCGGCAAAGCCGCGAGGTTCCTTCGGGCGTTGCGGAGTGGCGTTCCGACCCGGACTCTCGACTTTCGACTTTTGCCTCTTCGGCATCCTATGATGACGGTGCCGACCAGGTCTCGGGGAGTCACCCTGGTCCGGCGTCGGAGGCGTTCGACGGTGGGTACGCGGGAAGATATCGAATCCGCCATGGAGCGGGTGATCCGGCTGATCGATGCGCCGGATCTCGACGGCGCTCGGCGGGAAATAGACCGCATGGCGGCCAAGCACGGAGCGTGTCCGGAGCTGGCGTACGTCCGCGGCCTGCTGCGCTTGGAGGAGGAGGACGAGGAGGCCGCGCTGGATCTCCTGGTCGGGGCCTTCCGCAGCGACCAGACGCTCGTCGACGCCGGCCTCACGGCGCTCGACCTGATCGGTGACGAGGAGGCCCCCGCTCTGGTGGTCGAGATCGCCGAGATGCTCATGGCGACGGACCTCACGGCGGAGGAGCGCGCGGACGTGGCCTACCGGTGCGCACGGGCGCACGAGGTCCTGGACGACGGCAAGACGGCCCATGAACTGTACCTCCAGGTTTGGGAGATGGACCGGAAGCGTCGCCGCAGGCGCGGCACTCTGCACATCTCCCGCTCCCGTTTCGGGCGGATGGTCGAGGAGGCGATCACGCAGTTGCCGGACCCGATTCGCCTGCGGATCGAACACGTGCCGATCATCGTGCAGGACCGGCCCGATCGCGAGGTCGTGGCGAGCGGCTTCGACCCCAGGGCGCTCGGGATGTTCGACGGCGCCTCGTTTGCCGACCGGGGCGCCCCCGACTTGACGCGCATCCTCCTTTTCCAGCGCAACGTGGAAGACGTTTCCGAGGACGAGAGCGCGCTGGAGGACGAGATCTACCTCACGCTGCTGCACGAGACCGGCCACTTCTTCGGGCTTTCCGAGGAGGACCTGGAGCGCCGCGGGCTGGCATGACGGCGCCTCGAATCGTGTCGGCATCGCGACGCACCGACCTGCCGGGCTTCCACGCGGCGTGGCTCGCGGCCCGCCTGTCGGCGATGCGTCGTCCGCCGGACGCCCTCTGGATCTGGACAAAGCACCCCGGCGCGATCGCCCGGCCGGGGGCGCTTCGCGACGCCGTGCGCCGTGCGCCGAACGTCATCGTCCACGTGACGATCACGGGGCTGGGAGCCCGCGACCTGGAGCCCGCGGCGCCGCCCTGGCGCGATGCGGTGCGCGACGCCGCCGACATCGCGATCGTCCTCGGCGGGGATCCGCGCCGCGTGATCTGGCGGTTCGATCCCGTCATCCCTCGCGTCTCTTCCCGCGCCGCCTTCGCGGCAATCGCCGATCGCATGGCTGGCCTGGGCGTTCGACGTTGCATCGTCTCCTTCCCGGCGACCATGTCGCTCAAGGGGTGCCTCCTGCCGCAGTACGGGGCCCACGGCATCCGGACCGCCGGGATCGCGGAGAAAACGGAATGGGCCGCCGCGCTCGTCGCGGCAGCCCGCGAGCGCGATCTGGATCTGTTTCTCTGCTGCCAGCCCGACGTTGTGAAGCGCCTCGGCGGCGCGGCCGGCGCGGCATCCTGCCTCGACCCCGTCCTCGCGGCGGATCTGCACCCGAGCCGCATCGAGTTCCCCGCCGTGCGCGACCGTTCGCAGCGTCGCCACTGCCGGTGCGGGCCTTCCGTGGACATCGGTTCGTATTCCGACCATCCGTGCGGTACGGGCTGCGCCTACTGCTACTCGCGGGCCGGCGGGCCGCGTCCGCGTGGGGGGGCGTGATGGGACCGCTGCCGGGTCCGGTCGTGGAGCCGCGGGTTGCGTTCTGCCTGTCGTCGGGCTTCTTCGGCTTCTTCGCGCACGCCGGGTTCGTGATGGCCGTCGAGGAGTTGGGGCTGCGGCCCGCCGCGGTCAGCGGGTCGAGCGCCGGGGCGATCGTGGCCGCCATGTGGGCCTCGGGGCGCGCGGGCGCCGAGCTGCGCGACCGGCTCGTCTCGATCCGCCGGGCCGATTTCTGGGACCCCGTCGGGCCGCTGGAGTGGCTGCGCGGGCCGCCGGGCCTGCTTCGCGGGGATTCGATGGAGCGCCTGTTGCGGGAGCACCTGGCGTGCGACGCTTTCGAGCGGTGCCGTTTCCCGGCTTTCGTCAACGCGTTCGACATCGCGGCGCGCCGCGCGGTGACGTTCTCCTCCGGCCCGCTGGTTCCCGCCGTGCGGGCCTCGGCGTCGCTCCCCGGCCTGTTCCGCCCGGCCCGCGTGGGCGGCCGCTGGTACCTCGACGGCGGGCTCGTCGAGAAGACGCCGGTGACGCCGCTGCTGGCGCTTCCGGACGTCGATCTGGTCGTAGTGCACCACTTGCGGTCCGCTTCCGGCCCGCCGCTGCCGCCCAATCCGGGGGCGATCGACATCTTCCGCGCCGCCGTCGCGGCGTTGCGGGGCAGGCTGGACGAGGCGATCCTCGAAGCTGCCGCGCGGTCGGGGCGGCGGCTGATCGTCGTCGAGCCGGACGTCCCGCGCGTCGGCCCGTTCGCGCTCGACCGCGGCCCGGCGGCAGTGGAGGCGGCCCGCGCCCACGCCCTGCGCGCTCTCGCCGCCGTCACGTCGGCGCGGGCGACGGCCTGAGCGACGGCCCCCGGCGGGCCTTTCGACGCGGTGCATCAATTGCTTGCGTCGGGGGGCGCGACGTGCCTATTCTCCGGGCTTGCCGCCGGGCCGGCCCGCGCCGGTCCCGGGCGCTGCGGGGCGCCGCAGCGCCGGCGCGGCCCCGTCGAGGAGGGACACATGGAACGTCCGTTGTCGCTCGTGACCGGCGCTTGCGGTTTCATGGGCACGCACATGGTGGAGGTGCTCCACGCCGCGGGGCACCGCATCCGCGCCACGGATCTGGCGGCGGCAGGGGCCCGGGACGATCGCGAGAAGGGCCGGTTCCCGTCCGTGCTCGAACGCCTCGGCGTCGAATTCGTCCCCTCGGACATGACCCGCCCGGAAACTCTCGAACCGCTCGTCCAGGACGTCGACTACGTCTTCCACATCGCGGCTGTCTTCTCGTACTCGGCCTCGTGGGAGCTGCTGCGCCTCGTCAACGCCGACGGCACGCGCTCGCTGCTCGACCTGCTGCGCGGCCACAAGCGCCTCAAGCGGTTGGTGTTGTGGGGCGCCGGCGGCGTCTACGGCCTGCCGTCGTGGCGCCGCGAGCCCGTGCTGGACGAGTCGATGGCGCCGCTGCCGATCAACCCGTACCTCCGGTCCAAGTGGATGGCCGAGTTCATGGTGATGGAGGAGGGCCGCCGTCACGGTCTTCCCTGGGCGATCATGCGCCCGACGACGGTGTACGGGCCCCGCTGCGTCTACGGCGCCGGGCAGCTCGTGATGCAGGCGGCCAGGATGAAGGTCGCCGCGATGCCGAAGAACTTCACCGGCCGCATCCCGTGGGTCCACGTCCGCGACGTCTGCTCGGCCGCCCTGCACCTGGCCGTCACGCCGGGCGCCAAGAACGACATCTACAACCTCAACGACGACACCCAGATGGCGACCAACGAGTACTTCCGCTACATGGCGGGCCTGACAGGGCACAGGTACGTCGAACTCCCCGCGCTCCCGATCGCCGAACTCAAGCCGGCGATCCGGACGCTCGCGGGCGCCCTGCAATGGGTCTTCACACAGCTCGGCGTCCCCTCCCCCATCGAGGCCGACCCGCTCGACTACCTCGGCGAGGATTGGGCCTACTCGAACGAGCGCCTCAAGGCGACCGGCTACAAGTTCATCTATCCCGACGCGCGGGACGGCCTGCGCGACACGGTGGCGTGGTATCGCGAGAACGGGTGGCTGGAGGGGTAGCCCCTCCACGCCGCGACGGAGGCACCGACGATGGCAACGGAACCGAGGCAACCGAACGGAGAGCGGTGGGACTACGCCTCGCTGGCGCTCGCCCGCGACGAGGATCTCGAGAACGTCATGCGCACCGGCGTGCGCCCCTCCCTGGCATCCCTGTCGGGCTGGGAGTTCCGCGGGTTCAACACCCCGGACGTGCTCCAACTCGCCGGGATCCGCAAGTTCAAGAAGGGCTTCTACCGCGCCGATCCGTCGCGCCCCCACGACGACGGCATCCAGGGCTACAACGTCAACATCGTCCAGGGAATGCTCGGCGACCCGTGGATCGACCGCATGAAGGACGGTCAGCCCAGCCGCATGGGGTGGTACGAGGTGCGGTACGTCAGCCTCGCCGATGCGGACAACAAGTACCCGAACGCCGCGCTGATCGACTACGGCGCCAGCTCCAAGAACTTCGTCGCGGATCCGACGCGCCTGCTGCGCGACTACATCGTGCAGGTCTACCCGGACAACCCGGACCTCGTCCTCGGGAAGGCGTATCTCGCGTTCGGACCGCTGCGCCCGTTCCTCGCGTACTTCGTCCTCGAGCGCCACAACCGGTCCGACTTGCCGGCCTGAGCGGGGCGGCGGTCCGGATCACGCCGATGCCCGGCCGGCGCATCGTAATCGTCGGGGCCGGACCGGCCGGCAGCGCCACCGCCATGGGTCTGCGTCGCAGGGGCGTCGACGGCGTCCTGCTGCTCGAACGCGCCAGGTTCCCTCGCCCCAAGGCGTGCGGCGGCGGCCTGTCGCCCGTGGCGATCTCGCTGCTCCGGAAGATCGGCCTGGGCGAGCGCGTGGTCGACCGCGCCCACCCGGTGCGGTCGCTCCGGTTCGTGGGGCCGGATCGCGACGAGACGATCATGCAGGGCACTCCCGCCGCCGTCATGAACCGCGCGGCGCTCGATGCCGCGCTGCTCGACGAGGCCCGGCGGCTCGGGGCCGAGGTCCGCGAGGCGTTCGCGGTCCGGGAGCTGATCCGCGAGCCTGCGGGGCAGGGGCGTCCCGGCCGCGTCGTCGGCGTTGCCGGCGCCGGCGAACGGATCGCGGCCGATGTCGTCGTCCTCGCCGACGGCGCGCACTCGCGCTTCTCGTCGGATCCCCGCCCGCGCGACATCGTGACGACGATCATGGGCTGGTACGAGGGGTTCGACGCACCGCCCGACCGCATGGAAATGATCTACGACCGCCGGCTGCTGCCGTACTACGCCTGGGTGTTCCCGGAGTCCGACCGGCTCGTCAACATCGGCCTCTGCCACCCGGGCCGATCCGGCTCGCTGAACCTCCGCGGCCTCTTCGCCGACATCCTGGACGACCAGCTCGGGGCGCGGATCCGCAACGCCCGCCAGGTCGGGGCCCTGCGCGGCCATCCGGTCTCGGTCGCGTCGTGGATCGACCGCGTGGCCGAGCCGGGCGCGCTGTGGGTCGGAGAGGCCGCAAGGCTGGTGAACCCCGCAACCTGTGAAGGGATCTACCACGCGGTCGCCAGCGGCTTGGCGGCCTCCGAGGCGATTGCCCGAGCCGCCTCGACCCGCGCCGATGTCGGCCTGGTCGGCGACCACTACCTTCGCACGTTGCGAAGACGCCTGGGGTTCGGCCTGGCGGCCGGCGGCGCGTTCCGCAGGATCGCCGCCGGGCCGGTCTTCCCGGTCGTCTGCCGAATGGGAGGCAACCCGCTGGTGCGCGCGGTGATGACCCGCGTCATCGAGAAGCTCTGATGCCCCAGCGGTACCGGCGGGCGACGCGTGCGTGGCTGCTGCTGCTCCTGCCGGCGACGGGGTGTCCGAAAGCGACCGAAGCGGGAGGGGGAACCGTCGTCGTGCGGCCGGAACCGGAACCGCGCGACGAGCCGCAGCCGGAGCCGCAGCCGGAGCCGCAGCCGGAGCCGGACGAGGCGACGGGCACGGGCACGGGCACGGAGGAGGCGGAGGAGGAGGGATGGTTCGGAGGGTTCCTTGGCGGGGATGATGATGCGGTGTTGGAAGCAATCTGCGGGAACCGGCCGATCCGCTGGGAGATGAACCGCGGGGGGACGACGATCCACTTCCGGGCGCACTTCGAGGGCGGGTCGTCGGCGCTGTTCAAGCCCGAGCAGGCGGCGGCGCATTCGAAGTGGCAGGCCGAGGTGGCCACGTACCGGCTGAGCCGCTTCCTCGGGATCCACCGGGTGCCGCCGTCATGCGAGGTCGAGGCGAGGCGCGAGGATCTTGCCTCGGCCGAGGGCGTCACCGCGGCGTTCCGGACGCGGCTGGAGACCGAAGTGCCGATCGCCGAAGACGGCGCCGTGCGCGGGATGATGATGTACTGGGTGCCCCACCTCCTCTACGACGAGATCGCCCTCGAAGGCGACTGGCGGGAGTGGCTGGAGGCGGGCGCGCGGATCCCGCCGGGTCGGTTGGACGATGCCGCGGCGCTCTCCGACCTCCTGCTGCTCGACTGGCTCGCGCTGAATCCCGACCGCTGGACGGGAGGGAACGTCCGGCGGGCCGGGAGCACGCGCGGGCCGCTGGTCTTCATCGACAACGCCGCCGGGTTCAGTTCGAGCGCGTGGGTTTCCCCGGTGACCGTCTGGTCGCGGTTCCGCATCACGCTTCGCTTCCGGCGCGGCACGGTCGAGGCGCTGCGTCGGGCCACGGACGAATCGCTGCACGACCTGCTGGGGGACATCCTGACGGCCGACCAGCGTGAGGCGCTCGGCGAACGGCGCGACGAGGCGTTGCGACGAATCGACCGGCTCATCGAGAGGCTCGGCGCGGACAAGGTCCTCTTTTTCGAGTAGGTTGCCGCGGTCTGGAGGCGGACGTGTCCGGATCCGGCGGGGTGTTTCGCAGGGCGGGGAGGCTGGTTGCCGACATACGGCGCGACGAGTGGCCGCTCGCCGTCGCGTTCGCCGCGCAGTTCTTCCTCGTCATCGCCGCGTTCTGGATCCTCAAGCCGCTTCGCACGTCGCAGTTCCTCGGCATCCTGGGCGCGAAGAACCTCCCGTGGGCCCGGCTGACGACGGCGCTGCTCGTGCTGCCGGTCGCCGCCGTCATGGCGTACCTGTCGGCCCGCCTTCCGCGCAGGCGCATGCTGCTCGGGATCACGGTCTTCTTCGGGGCGGGGCACCTCCTGTTCGGCGTCGCCGATCGGCTGCTGGAACCGGCATGGGTGCACGTGCCGTTCTACTTCTGGGTCGATATCTACGTCACGTCCAGCGTGGCGCTGTTCTGGAGCCATCTCAACGAGCGGACGGCGCCCGGCGACGCCAAGCGTCTCTACGGGCTGATCGGCGCCGGTGGAATGCTGGGCGGCATCGCCGGCAGCTCGCTCTCCGGATTCCTGGCGACGACCCTGGGAGGGGCGAACCTGGTCTTCCTGACGGCAGCCACGACTGCGGCGTCGGTCCCGGTCCTGTTGTTCATCGATCGGCGTTTCCGCGCCGCCCCGCACGCCCCGGCCGCCGCGACGCCGGAGGTGCCGCCGAGCCCGGCCGGCGAGGCGGTTCCGGGCCTGCGCGCCGCCTGGGACGGCGCCGCCATGGTGCTGCGCTCGCGCTACCTGATCGGCATCCTCGGCATCGTGACGCTGTACGAGATCTCGTCGGTCCTGGCTGACTTCCAGTTCTCCGCGTTCGTCGTGGACGCCTTCCCGGGCCGCGCGATGACCGACAGCCGCACCGAGTACCTCGGCCGATTCGCCTTCTTCACCGGGCTGCTCGGCATCGCGATCCAGATCTTCGCCACCAGCGCGATCCAGCGGCGCGTCGGGGTCGGCGCGGCGCTGCTGGTGCTGCCGGCGGCCATGGCGAGCGGCGCCGCGGCGTTCCTGGCCCTCCCGGCGTTGTGGACGGCGTCGCTGTGGTTCGGCGCCGACGCGACGCTCAACTACGGAATCCACCAGTCGTCCAAGGAGGCGCTCTACACGCCGACTCCGGTCGACGCGAAGTACCGCGCCAAGGCGTTCATCGACGTGTTCGGCATCAGGCTCGCCAAGGCGGCCGGGGCGCTCCTGATCTGGGCCATGGTCGCCCTCGGATCGGACCCGAGACCGCGGGCCGTGGCGGCCGTTGCGATCGTCGCGCTCTGGATCCGCCTCGTCGTCGTCGCCGGCCGCCGGTTCGACCGGGGCGGAATGGTCGGCGGGAACCGCCCGGCGGGGACGCACGAACCCGATCAGTAGAGCACGGCGTCCTCGCCGTGCTCGGCCACGAGGCTGTCGATGCGGCGCAACGCCAGGTCGCGCCGCTGGAGCACGGCGTCGGCGATGTCGCGCGAGACGGCGGGACCGCCGTCAGCCCCCGCCGTCAGCAGCCCCACGATCTCGTCCGGAGCCAGCGCGCGCAGGCGCTCGACGAGCGTGCGCGGGAACAGTTCCACGCGCCACAGCCGCTTCCGGCACAGATCGTCCCGCCCGCCCGGGTTGTACAGCGTATCGCCCCAGTCGATCGCAACGAGCAGCAGCGAGTCGCCGCCGGGATGCCGCACGGTGCCGACGTTGTGGTGACGGTCCTGGTTGAAGACGAGGAAGTCGAGCAGGAAGACCGCGGTCAGATCGCGCAGCACCTGGCTGCCGGCGACGAGATCGCGGTTGCGGCGCTCCATCCAGGAGGTGATCCGCTCGAGCCCGTCCGGGTTCGTGTTGAACTCGCCGATCCGGAACCGGAACACGGGGACCCAGTACGTCAGCGAGCCCCGAACGAACTCCCGGCCGCCGTCCGTCTCCCAGTGCAGCAGGTCGCCGAAGCGCGCGCCGGCCTCCTCGACGGCCGATTCCAGTTCGGATCGCAGGAAGCGCCGCTGGACGGTGGGCGTCAGCCGCATCCCCAGCGCCCGGCCCAGCCTGTAGCAGAGGATCTCCCCGATCCAGTCGCGGTAGTTGCGCTGCCGCCCCTTGAAAAGCCCCTCGATCGTCCCGCCGGCGGGCGTCCGGAGAGTCACGCGGAAGCGGATCTTCGTCCGCACCCCGGTCTCGCCGTCCGGCACGATCAGCGGCCTGCCGTCGTCGGCCGTCGCGACCGGCGCCGAACGCAGCAGCTCCTCCGTCGCATCGATGTCGATCAGCCGCTCGATCGCCGACGGGGCTGCCTCCGGCTGGTTCGCCGGGGCGACCAGCGACGGGCCGGTCCGATTTCGGATTTCGGATTTCGGATTTCGGACTTGGGATCCGAACAGCCCCAGGAGCGATGCGATGGCGAGCGCGGTTCTCATGACAGGCCGGCGGCGAGTGTAACCGAATTGCCCGGCCGCGGCCCATGCCGTAGTCTCGGGCCGTCGTTCTCGCCGGCGAGCGGCCGGCGGAGGCGTTCCATGTCGGTGGCCGGCGAACGAATGATCATCTGGCTCGTCCTGGGCGCGCTGTCGTTCACGTGCATTGTGACGCCCGCCGCGCCGGGTTCCTTCTCGACCGCCGACCCCCGACCCCCGACCCCTGACCCCGGCCAGGCGCCATCCGATCCGCCCGCGGATCTCATCGAGACGCCCGACGGCGTCGAGTTGGACGGCGAGGAGATCGAACCGGCGGGGACGACGACGGTCGTTCGGGCCGAGCCGATCTTCGACATGGACGGGACGTGGGACTACCGCATGCCGCGGTCGGATCCGGGTTCCGGCTGGGCCGCGGCGGCCACGAGGAGACGCCGGGCGGACGGGTGGTCCGAAGGGCGCGCCCCGTTCGTGGGGCGGGCGCAGACGCCCGAGGAACGGCGCGAACGGCCCCAGGCGCGGGACGTCGAGGTGGAGGCGCTCCCGGACGGCACGCGGTTCGTCTACATCCCCGAGCGGTTTCCGGCGGCTGACGCGCTCGGCCCGACGGAGAGGGGTCCTGTCGTCTGGCAGTTCGCGCGCACGTTTGACGTGGAGGATCCGGCGTCGGTCGTGGCGGCCGTCGTCGAGGCGCGTTTCTCCGCGGGGATCGTGGCGTATCTGAACGGCCGCGAGTGGTTCCGCGGCAACGTGGATCCCGGGCGGGGCGGGTTCCTCCAGCCGGCCGACGTCGCCGAGACGCCGCGATGGATCCGGCAGACGCGCGCCGGCGCCTGGCAGCGCGCCTTCACGGGCCTCGACCCGTCCGCGCTTCGCGCGACCGGCAACGTGCTCGCGGTCCAGGTGCACCGACGGAGGGAAGGCGGCGACACCGCGATGCAGTTCGACCTGCGACTCGGCGTCCACAGGCGGCAGGGGTTCGCGAAACGGCCGTACCTGCAGAACCTCCGCGCGGACGGCGTCACCGTGCTCTGGGAGACCGCCGCGCCGACGACGGGAGCGGTGCGATTCGGCGCCGGCGCCCGGCTCGACCGCTCCGCCGCGTCGGATGCCTGTTCGACATTCCACGAGGTCCCGCTCGCCGGCCTGGACGGCGACGCGGAGCACTCCTACCGCGTCGAGTGGTCCGACTGCGGCGGCGCGGAAGCATCGTCCGCCCCGCCGCGCCGGGGGGCCGGCGTCCCGGAGAGGTTCCGCACGATGCCGGCGCCGGGCACGCCGTTCGCCTTCGTCGCGTACGGCGACAGCCGGGGCAACCCGCGCCGCCACGCACGCGTCGCAACCGGGATGATCGAGGCGGCAGACTCCGCCGGCGCGCGCTTCGCGCTGCACACGGGCGACATCACGGACCACGGCGACGACTACGCCGACTGGCAGGACCAGTTCTTCGACCCAGCCGCGCCGATGCTCGCGACGCTCCCGCTGTTCCCGACGCTCGGGAACCACGAGTATCTCAACGCCCAGTACTACGGCTGGTTCAGCCTGCCCGGCAACGAGTCTTGGTACTCCTTCACGGCCGGGGACGCGGAGTTCTTCGTGCTCAACGCCTACACCGGGTTCTCGGCCGGCAGCGAGCAGATGCGGTGGCTCGAGGGGGCCCTGGCGGCCGGCCGGGCGACGTGGAAGATCGTCGCGCTGCACCAGCCGCTCCACACCTGCCGCGACAGATCGGACCGCCGGCGCACCGCACGGCGGACGCGCGACTTGCTCGCGCCGATCCTGTCGGCCGGCGGCGTGCGGCTCGTCTTCTCCGGCCACGACCACCTCTACGGCCGCTCGAAGCCGGTCGACGGCATCGTCAACGTCGTGACGGGCGGCGGCGGCGCCGGCCTCTACCCGGCCTCCGGCGGCGCCGACATGGAAGTGTGCCGCTCGGAACACCACTTCGTCCTCGTCCGCGTCTCGCCCGCCGCGATCGAGGTGACGGCGATCGGCGACGGGGGAGCGGAGATCGACAGGTTCGAGATGCGCGCGGGAGGTGGGGGGTAGACGCGCCTACCGCGTGTGGACGTGGAAGGTCCCGTCGCGGAGACGCTCCGTGATCGAATCGCCCTCGGGCGATCCGTCCGCGCGGCTCGGCTCGTTGCTCTTGCACCAAGACCGTCTCGTGCCGTACAAACCAGGGGTTGCGGGCAGGAGGCCGTCGGCAACGCAATGACCAGGGAGATCAACATCGAGGAGCACCCGGCGAAGGTGGTCGGACTCAGGCGGGCGCCCTCCGATCCGCTGCGGTCGTCGCACGACACGAGGCGGGACGCCGAGGCGTGGTCGAGAGCGTTCGACCGGCCGTTCATTCCGCGCGGGGTCTACCGCTTTCGCACGGCCGAGGAGGCCGACGCATGGATGTGGGCGATGATCAGCCGGCCGCGACGGCGGCGCTAGAGTCGCGCGAGCCGGCGCTCGAGGATCTCGTCGATCTTTGTCGTCAGCTCAACGGGCAGGGGGCGCAGTACATCGTCGTCGGCGGCTTCGCCATGCGTGCCGTGGGCTACATCCGGCGCACGATGGACATCGATCTGCTGATCGCCACCGGGCCGGAGAACGAGGCCCGGGTCTTCCGGGCGTTGGAGTCGCTGCCGGACCGGGCGGTGCGCGAGTTGCGGCCGGGCGACGTCGCGCTGTACGCCCTGGTTCGCGTGGCGGACGAGATCGTGGTGGACCTGATGGGTGCGGCTGGCGGCGTCGAGTACCGGGAGGCGGCAGGGGACGTCGCCGTCCACGAGATCGACGGCGTCGCCATCCCCTTCGCCTCGGCCCGCCTGCTCTGGCGCACCAAGCGCTCGTCGCTGCGGGACAAGGACAAGCCCGACCTGCACTTCCTGCGGCTGCTCTTCCAGCAGTCCGGCGAGCAGCCCCCGGAGTAGCGACGGCCGGGAGCCTGCCGACAGTCGCGAACGCATTGGTGCATCGTCCCGCGCCGCCTGCCTGCCCTGCCTGGCGGCAGGCAGGGCAGGCAGGCCGGCGGCGGAGCGGTGGGCTCGCGACCCGCCAGGACGCGCTTGGTCGGATGAACCGAAGCGATTCGTGCCGTGGCGGTCGGGTACGTCGCGCCGGCTGGCCGCCGTCCTCCCGCCAGCCGCTACCGGCAGTATGGCTCGAACACCTCGGGGCGCGTGTAGCCTTCGTAGTCGACGGCCGCCGCGTCTCCGACGTCGGCCGCCGGATCGGGGAGGCACCGAGCGGTGCGCCCCGGGTTGTCGATGAAGCCGGGCGGTTCCCCCGCGGGGTGCTCGAAGCACCACTCGCCGTCGGCGCAGGTCGTGGGCGGGTCGAGACTCGGCAGGCAGGTGCCCCCCGAGCAGCACGAGGTGCCGCAGACGCGCGGCGAGGCGCAGTGGACGTTGACGCAACCCACGACGGTCCGGTCGTCCCGGCAGAACGACTCGTCGCGGCACGGGAAGTCGGCGTAGCACATCCGGTCGGGCGTGCACGCGTCGGGGTCGACGTCGGCGTCCGCGTCGCCACCGGCGTCGGCGTCCCCATCGAGGGCGGCGTCCGCGTCCTGCTCCGCGGGTTCGTTGCTGCACGCGGCCGACAGCGCGACCGGCAGTGCCAGGAACGTCATATGCCGAAGGTTCATCGTTCCCTCCTCTCCTTAGCGCGGCGGCGCCGCAACCAAAGGGAGTTGTCCGGGTGGCGCAGCGGCGACGCCGCGCGTCGAGAGTCAAGGGTCGGGGGTTGAGAGTCCGGACAGACCGGGAATTCGTCGCGCCGCGCGACGATTCTCGGGAGTAGTAGAACAGCGAGCTTCCCCACGCTCTGGAGCCAGCTTGCGCCCGGACCACCGGGGCGTCAACCTCGACGACCATCGGGTGGTGCGGGCTGCGGCTACGCCGCGTGACCGAAGCCCCGTACGATGAAGCGCTTCCCCTGATGCTCGATCTCCGTCTCCTCCAGCCGCGAGGTCCTGGATCACGTCGGCCCACGCGACGTCGACGGGTCCGTGCGCCTTCGAGTCGGGGGCGGGCGTCGCCCCTCCCGCCGACGGTGCGGCGGGCGGAGAAGGCGCCCGCGTCCGAAGCCCGCTCGCATCTTCTGGCCCACCTTCAAAGTGAGCTATTGGGGCTGGACCCTGGCACCGGGGCATGTCAGCAGGCACTGTCGGTGTTCGCTGTTGCAGCGACTCTCGTCCGAATACCAAGCCACAGCACCTCTGCACTGGTTGAGGACTAGCATGCACTCGCGCTTGCAACGGCTCCCCTCGAGGGTGCTTGGAACGACCACGTCCTGCGGAGGCTGGCACACAGTAGGACAGCCTACCATCAGCACGAGCAGAAACAACAGTGCCTTTCGCATGAGACCGCTCCTTCCCCCGGTAGGTAGTTTCCCCGTTCTCGCGGCTGGCCAGGCCGGCAAGTCCGGATGGCCGGGCCGGCGAGATCACGAGTTCGGCTCCGAGGCTGGATCCTCATCCGGCGCGGTCGCGCCGTCAAGCCCGCAGCGCCGCGTAGGCAGGGCGCGCCGTCGCGCCACCTCAGCACCATCATCACCGTCCTACCGGACGGGTCGGCCACTAGGTAGTCCAAGGCACTTCCGTCCTCGCATCGGGGTGCGCCCGGGCCGCGCAGCGGCTGGCGCGAGCACCCCTCGCCGAGCTGGATGGTATGGTAGGTGCGGGGGAAGTCAAGGGTTTTGGCGGACCAACCCCTGAGCGACGCCGGGGGGCATCAACGGGCTTCGCGAATCGGCTACGCGTTCCCGGCCGGACGCTCCGCAGGGTCCCGGCGGGTGTTCAGGCGGTCGGGTCGCGGGCACGGGGTCGGGATGGGGTACTCTCCTGGAGGCCCGCGGCGGCGAAAACGCCTGCGCCTCCGAGGGGTCGTTCACCACGTCCAGCAGGCGCAAGCGGCCGCCGCGGCCCGGAGAATCGAGCACGTCGACGTTGTGGACGCGGCGTACGGGCGTCGTGGGCCGTCGAGGGCGGCGCCCCGTGACGCCCTTGTCGGCGACGAGGGCGATTCCAGACCGGCGCGGACGCGGATTGCATTTCGTTGCTGCTACCACGTAGCATCGCTTCACTTCAGGAGGGAATCACCATGAGCGCCGTCGCCAAGCTGGAGGAGTCCGCCGGGTCCCGCACCGACACGCCGAAGCGCCGTGGCCGCCCGCCGAAGCCGCCGATGCCGTACGACGGGCCGACGTTCGGGCTGGAGAAGTCGCAGGTCACGGAGATATCGCTGGACGAGATAGACATCGAGGACACGACGTTCCAGTGCCGCGTGACGCTCAAGCCCGAACTGCTGGTGGACTCCATCAAGCACTACGGCATCCAGATGCCGCTCGTCATTCGCAAGCACCCGAAGAAGAAGGGTCGGTTCCAGGTCGTTTGCGGCTTCCGGCGG
>CAMTWF010000038.1:0-2288 GCA_947085355.1 uncultured delta proteobacterium | reverse complement strand
CCGGCGGCGCCGCCGGCCAGGAGCCGCGCGCCGAGGGCCGCGACGGCGACCCACGCCGCCGCTCCGGCCGCGATCCTCGCCTTCCTGGCCGTGTACGTCTTCATCCCATGCCGGCGGGCCTACCGCTTCTGCTGGTCAATCGATGTCACGACGCCGTTCCTCACCACCACCAGCCGCACCGGACGCCTGGGCTCCCCGTCGGGGGCGAAGCCGGCGAACGGGGCGACCGTCGGGCCGGACTCGGCCTCGGCAAGGGCGCGGCACAACGCCGGATGGTTGGAAGCCCCGCCCCGCACGAGCGATCCGATCACCGCGACGGCGTCGTGCGCGTATGCGTCGAGCTGCGCCGGCGCGGCCCCGACGGCCTCGACGAAGGCCCGCTCGAAGGCGGTCCGCGCGTCGTCCGACGACGCCGCGATCAGCCCGACGGCCCCCACGGCGCCCTCCAGGTACCGGCGCGCCTCCGCGAGCGCCTCGGGGCCGATCGCGGCCGAGGGGAGCAGGTAGAGCGCCTCGGCGCGCGGCGACGCCGGGCGCCGTGAGGCCCTGTCGTGCGGGTGCGGTTGCGGCCACACGTCCTCGTACGCCAGCGCCGGAACGAGCAAAGCGACGCGCGACGGCGCGTCGGCGAAGAGCACCGCGTCGGGCGTCGCGCGCCGCAACGCCTTCGCCTCGTCCAGGAACGACGTGCGACCGGCGGGATACGCGCCGACGTGCACCACCTCCCCGCCGCGCCGCTCGACCGCGGCCCGCAGCGCCGCCTCGAGTATCTCGCCGTAGCGACCCTCGGCGCGCATCACCGCGAACCGCCGGCCCCGGGCCCGCTCCGCCGCGTACGCCGCCAGCGCATCGACCTCGGACTCGTACGTCGGATGGCCGCGGAAGACGCACCGCGCCGCCGACGCGATCCCTCTCTGTACGTTCAGGGCGATCATCGGCACGCCGAGAGCCGCGGCCTCGGCGGCGGCGGCGGCGGCCACGCGCGCCTCTATCGGCCCGGCGATGGCGACGACCCGCGCCTCGTCCGCCAACGACCGCACGGCCGCCCGCGTCACGCCCGCGTCGCTCCGCGTGTCGCGCGCTTCGACCCGCAGGCCGGCCGCCGCTGCGGCGACCTCCATGGCCCGCAGCGCCCGCGTCCCCACCTCGGCCGACGGTCCCGAGAGCGGCAGCAGGGCGCCGATGCGCCGCGCATCCACGGCGGCGATGCGATCGAGCCGGGCGCGCAGATCGGCCAGCCATGCGGGCCGTGCGCCCGTCGCCTCGATTTCCGCCATCGCCGCCCGCGCCGTCTCGACATCACCGCTTCCGAGCGCCCTTGCGGCGCGTGCCCGGGCCACGGCCGAGCGGAGCGGCGAATCGGGCGCGGTTTCGCTCCACAGGCCGTCGATCTCGGCATCCGTGAGCGACGTCTCGTCGGCAAGGACGACCTCGGCACGGGCCATGAGGGCCGCTCGATCCGCCGACGCCGCCGGCAGCGCCGCCGTCTCGCGCACCATCGCCGCACGCTCGCCGAGCGACCCGTGCAGGCGTGCGAGCGCGCCGCGCCGGAGCGCGTCGATCGGATCGTCGCCGGGCAGCAGCGTCAGCGCCCGGAGCCGGGCCACGGCGTCGCGCCTCTCGCGCTCCGGGGCAAGCTCCAGGCGCGAGACGCCGCCGTCGGCCAGCATACGCGCGAGCGCCTCGTACCCGGCCGCGTACTTGCGCTCGGCGCCGCCGACGCGTCCGAGCGCGGCCATGGCTTGCTCCCCGTCGTCCAGGCGGATCTCGATCCTGGCCTGCAGAAGGGCCATCGAGTCGGCCGCATCGGGCGCCATCTCGCCGCACATGGCGGCGTACCTGCGGGCGTCGATCAACCGGCCTTCCGCGTATGCCCGGTGGGCGAAGCCGCAGACGTCGGGCGGAGCCTCCGCGCCGTCGGTGTCCGCTCCGGCCGCGCCCGGGTCGGCCAGGGGGATTCCCGGACTCCAGGCCAGGATCGCCGTGACGGCGAACAGCGAACCGCGAACCGCTTCCGTCATGGCGACGGATAGTACGTGCCGTCGCACCGGTTGTTCAATGACGCAGAGGCGCAAGGGTGCATCCCCCCAACTGGGGGGGCGGTCAGCGGGAGGCTTGGCGGGGAAGGGAGGGGCTATGCGCCATGCGCTGTGCGCTGTGCGCTGTGCGTTCAGACGTCCGAACGCATGGCGCATCGCGCATGGCGCATAGCCCCCTGCGCCTTCGCGTCGTTGCGCCTCCGGACGGCTTGCTGGTAGCGTCGCCGCCCGTGAAGGCGGAATCCGGGG
>CAMTWF010000037.1:0-7028 GCA_947085355.1 uncultured delta proteobacterium | reverse complement strand
TGGTGACTGGAGTCCAGACGGGTGCTCTTCCGACCTCACCGGCGGCGCCCCCGGCGCCAGCCGCGACGTCGAGGCCGACGGCCCCGGCGCCCGCATCCGCGGGCGCCCGGCTCGTGACATCGCCGATGCCCGGCCAGGTCGTGACGATCCACGCCCCGGTCGGGGCTGCGGTCAAGCGCGGCGCCCCGATCGTGACGATCGAGGCGATGAAGATGAACGTGCCGATCGCGGCGCCGGCGGACGGCAAGATCCTCTCGCTCTCCGTCAAGATCGGGGACTCCCTCCAGACCGGCCAGGCGGTGGCCGAGATCGGACCATAGGGGCCGGCTTCGGGCTTCAGGCGGGCTCCCGGCCTCGCTCATCCGCTGATTCCCGTCCCGCGCGCCGTGCTATGCTCGGCCGTGGCCATGCGCGGACTGGACCGGCTCGAGGACGTTCCGCTGCGGCAGCTGCTCGCCGCCTTGCGCGACGAAACGGATCAGGCGATCGTGGCCTACGACCGGGATGACTTCATGCGCCGCAGACTCGATGGGCTGCGCGACCGCCTGCGCCGGCTCGGCGCCCGCCGCGTCTTCCTTCCCGACGGCTCGTACCTGCGGCGGTTGACCCCGGACTTCCGTCTCGTGGACACCGTCGAGTTCTGAGCATGACGAACCACCAGGCCGGCCGCCGCATCCTCGAGTTCGCCCGCGACTTCGCCCTGCGCAACATGCGCGCCGCGCGCCGCGCCGGAATCCCTGCCGGGGTCGTCCGGGCGGCGCAGGAGGTCGTGGAGTTGGCGCTCAAGGCCGCCATCCGCGAGCTGGGGGCCGACTACCCAAAGGTCCACGATCCGGCCGCCGGCTTCGTCGCCGTCGCCCTCGCCGCGGAAGTGGCCCTGACGCCCGGCGAGGCCCGCCGGTTGATGGCCGAGTCGCGGCGGCTGGCCGAGCAGCGCGGCCCGGCCTTCTACCAGGAAGCCGACGTCTCGGACGATGACGCGGCACGGGCCGCCGAGGCCGCCGAGTGGGTGTGGGCGCTGATCGGCGAGCGCGTCTTCCCCGGCTTTCCCCTCGCGCCGAAGGAGTGACCCGCTCCCTTGCCCCTGGAACTTGCGGCCTGGGGCCTGTTGCGGGTTCGCTCGCGTTCGTGCATCATCGGTCTCCCTCCGCGGCGAGCGCCGCGGGGGCGAGATGCAACCTGCTGATCAGGGGAGGTGAACGCCGTGTCAGCACAGACGAATCCGTTCTGGGTCGACGAGTCGAAGCCGTGGTTCCGCAAGGAGTCGGGGTGGCCGGACGATGTTCCGAAGAACATCGACTTCCCGAAGAAGACGCTGCGCCGGTTCTTCAAGGAGGCGGTGGCGCAGTGGCCCGACCACAACGCGCTGTGGTTCCTCGACCCGTACATGACGTACCGCGAGCTGGACGATCTCATCGACCGGTTCGCGACGGCGCTGCACCGCATCGGCGTCAAGAAGGGCGACGTCGTCGCCATGCTGCTGCCGAACTCGTTCCAGTACGTCATCGGCTACTACGCGGTGACAGCCCTCGGCGCCGTGGTGTCCGGGATCAACCCGACGTACAAGCCGATGGAGGTGCTGCGCCAGCTCAAGGCGGTCGGCGCCAAGACGTTGATCGTCCTCGACGCGCTGTACCAGCCGCAGGTTGCGCCGATCCGGGAGAAGTCGCCGCTCACGACGATCGTCGCCGCCAATATCGTCGACCTGGCGGCGCTCTCGCCGCTGAAGAAGTTCCTCGGCAGGCTGCTCAAGAAGATCCCGACCGGGCCGACGCCGGCCGATGCGTTGCGGTTCTCCGACATGGTCCGGACCGAGAAGGCCGTTCCGGCGGTGGACATCGATCCGGTGGAGGACGCGGCCACCTACATCATGACGGGCGGCACGACGGGGACGCCCAAGGCGGCCGTGCTGACGCACTTCAACTGCGTGTCGAACGCGATGCAGTGCAGGGCGTGGATCACCGGGATCAAGACCGGCGCCGCGATGGTGGGCGTCCTGCCGCTGTTCCATTCGTTCGCCATGGTGGCGGTGATGAACGCCTCGTTCACGTGCGGCGCCTGGGCGATGCTGTTCCCGAAGCCCCCGCCGACGGAGGATCTGGTCAAGACCATCATCCGGATCGGCCCGGACCGGGCGACCTACTTCTGCGGAGCCGAGATCCTGTTCAAGAAGATCGCCGACATGCCGAACATCAGCGAGTATCCGATCTCCGGCAAGCTCGATCTGTGCATCTCGGGCGCCGGACCGCTGCACCGGCCGGTGCAGGAGGCGTTCGAGCGGATCACGGGGGCCAAGCTGGTGGAAGGCTACGGGCTTACCGAGGCTTCGCCGGTCGTGTCCGCCAGCCCGTTCTGGGGCGACAGGAAGCTGGGGACGATCGGCCTGCCGTTCCCCGGCACCGACTGGAAAATCATGGACACGGAGACAGGGACCAAGGAGATGGGGATCGGGCAGGACCAGGCCGGCGAGATCTGCGTCGCCGGCCCGCAGGTGATGAAAGGCTACCTCGACAGGCCAGACGAGACCGCCGAGACGATCCGCGACATCGGCGGCAGGAGGTACCTGTACACCGGCGACATCGGGTACATGGGGCCGGACGGCCAGATCACGATCTGCGACCGCAAGAAGCAGCTCATCAAGTACAAGGGGTATTCCGTCTATCCGAAGGAGGTCGAGGAACTGTTGGGCGGTCACGACGCGGTCAGCGAGGCGGCGGTGGCGGGGATCCCGGACCCGGAGGTGGGCGAGCTGATCAAGGCGTGGGTCGTCCTCAAGCCCGAACACAAGGGGAAGCTCGCCGTGGAGGATCTGCTCAAGTGGTGCGGGGCCAACATGACGCACTACAAGCAGCCCCAGCTGATCGAGTTCCGCGACGATCTGCCCAAGTCGCTGATCGGCAAGGTCATGCGCCGCGAGCTGCAGGAGGCGGACCCGCTCTACCAGGAACGGATTGCGGCGAGGAAGAAGTAGCCGCCGGAGGCATGCCGCCATGAGCGCCACGAAGGTGAACGGTTGCCTGGCCCTGATCCTCCTCGCGGCCGCCTGCGGCCCGCGGGGGCCCGTGCGCACGCCGCTTCCCCCGGCTCCGGGGGTCGACCCCGCCGTGCTGCGCGCCGTGTTCGCATCGCAGGGCGCCTCCGCAGGCGCGATCCGGACCGCCGTCATGCCGGACGGCACGGCCGTCGCCGTCACCGTCCCCGAGCCGTCCGACGGCTATCCGCCGCAGGTCAGCGTCGTGCGCATCGAGAGGGGCGAGCCGGACGCGGAGACCGAGACGATCTGCAGCATCTTCGACTGGGCCGGCGGCATCACCGGCGACGAGTTCATGGGCCTCGACCCGCTCCGCATCGAGGCCGTCGAGCGCGGAGCGTGGGACGGATCGGCGGTGGAAGACCTGCTGGTCACCGTGGCCACGGAGGTCGAGATCGCGTCGTACGGCCAACACTCGGGCCGCGCGTCGCTGTCGGCCCGCTGCGCCTTCAGGGGCGTGGACGATCCGGACGGCGGACGCATGTTCCCGTCCATCCTGCCGCTCGTCCTCCGCGCCGACGTGGACTCCGCCGCCTACGGCGATCGCACGCGGACCATCGAGGAACACTCGGTGGAGCCAGCGCCGGGACGGCCCGATTCGGTGGATCTCACCGTCCGAGTCCGGACCGAAACCTGCGCTCCGGGCGAGGGTGGGGGCGCCGAATGCGTGCCGGAATCGAGCGCCGTGACGCGCCGCTTCCGCCTCGTCGGCTCCGGAATCGATATGTCGTACCAGCCCGCCTCCGCGGGGCCGTACGGCTACCGCTACAACTACGGGGTCGGCGGCGGCGATACGTCCGTGTCCGAGGATCCCGGCATCGAGGGCTACGAGTCGCCGCCCGTGTACGAGGATCCGCCCTCCGGGTACGAAGACCCGTCCTACCTGGAGGAGAGCGTCGGCGATGACGAGGAAGGCAACGGCGATGACGAGGACGCCGGGGCGTCGACGTCCTGCCACGGCCGCTAGTCGGTCGGCACTTCGCACTCGCTCCGGCGGCTGTCCCACCATGAGCGATTCGCCCCGGCCTGGATCCGACACCGAGCCCGATCACGACGTGGTCCTCGTGCACGGCCGCACGCCTGGCGGAGACGGGCTGCGCGCGCTGCGTTCGCGGCCTGGGCGGCTCGACCTCGCCGAGATCCGGCCCGTCGAGGACGGCAGGCCGATCGTCGCCCCGGCCGAACTGGTCCGCCTCCGGGAGCGTCGCGGCAGCCCGCTGCTCTGGGACGTGGACGTTCTGTACGCTTCCGGCGACGACGCGCGCCCGTCTTCCGGGCCGCCCGGCCACCAGGGACCGCCTCGCGTCGCGACCGACGCGTTCCGCAGGAACTGGGAAGCGATCTTCGGCGACCCCGACATGCCGGACGACGCCGGGCCGAACTGACGACGCGGAGCGGCAGGGGCGACCGGCCGATTTCTTTATTTTTGCCCCCCTGGCCGCTACCGTTGCGGCCTGCTAGACTCGGCGGCACGGTAGTGCGCCGGCCCCGGCGAGGCGGGCCGGCAAGGAGGTTCTCCCATGATCCGCATCGTATGAACAGCGTGGTTGCTGCCGGTCCTGACGATCTGCGCCTGCGCCGGCTCCGGGGAGGAGCTGATCGGCGATTCGGATACGGATGCCATTGATGACGACGCGTGGTCCGAGGTGGAATTCGGGGTGGAGGACGGGGAGGCCGGGGAGATCGACGAGACCGTTGGGGAGGACGGGACGGACGCGTGCATCCCCGACGAGATATGCGACGGCCTGGACAACGATTGCGACGACCTGATCGACGAGGACTTCGATCTCCTGGCGGACGTCGAGAACTGCGGCGCGTGCGGCGTGTCGTGCGAGCCGCCCAACGCGGATGCCATCTGCATGAGCGGCGCGTGCGCCGTCGGGGCGTGCCACCGCGGGTTCGTCGACGCCGACGGCGCGCCGGGGAACGGCTGCGAGTACGCTTGCACGTCGACGGGATCGGCGGAGAGCACGGCGGGCGGAACGTGCGACGACGGGCTGGACAACGACTGCGACACCAGGACGGACGGGACGGATCCGGACTGCGGGCCCTGCGTGCCCGAGCTGTGCAACGGGCTGGACGACGACTGCGACGGGCGGACCGACGAGGAGTTCGACCTCGACTTCGACCCGCTGCACTGCGGCCGCTGCCGGTCCGCCTGTCCGGGTCGCCCGAACGCCGTCCCGATCTGCGTGCTGGGCGAGTGCGACATTGCGTGCGTCGCCGGATGGGAGGACCGCGACGGCCTCGTGGCCAACGGATGCGAGACGGTGTGCGCTCCCGGGGCCGACCCCTCCGCGGAGACCGCCTGCGACGGGGTGGACGACGACTGCGACGGCTGGACCGACGAGGATTTCGTCGGGGTGCTCGAGTGCGGCTACGGGCCCTGCGTCCGCACCGAGATTTGCGTGCGCGCCGAGGTCGTGTGCCGGCCCCGCACGCCCCCGTCAACGACGGACATGACCTGCGATCTCATCGATGACGACTGCGACGGGTTCACGGATGAGGACCGCGATTGCCAGTGCCGGAGCGACGGAGACTGCGACGACGGCAACCCGTGCACTACCGACTCGTGCGGCTCCGACAACAACTGCCTCGTCGTCCCGACAGCCCCCGGTACGCCATGTCCGACCGGCATCTGCTGCGACCGCATTTGCGTGAACCCGACCGCCGACTCCTCCAACTGCGGGTCGTGCGGGTCGGTTTGCGGGCCCGGGAGCCTCTGCTCGAGCGGCGCGTGCCGCTGCACCGGCGACGCCCTGAGCTGCGACGGGAACTGGGCGAACGGGTGCGAGGTCAATCCGGCGACCGACCCGGCGAACTGCGGCGGCTGCGACGTGCGCTGCGGGCCGCGGACGTCGTGCTCGGGCGGCGTCTGCACCTGCGTTGCGCCCTACCTCGACTGCGACGGCGACGCGGCCAACGGCTGCGAGATCGATCCCGCGGGCGACCCGGCGAACTGCGGCCGCTGCGGCAACTCGTGCGGCCCCGACTCCGTGTGCGCATCGGGGACGTGCGGCTGCGCGGCGGGCTACCTGAACTGCGATGGAAGCTGGACCAACGGCTGCGAGACGAACCGGAACGCGCCGACGACCTGCGGCTCCACGTGCGCCTCGCTGGTGGACTGCACGACCCTGCCCGACGCGGCGACCGTCACGTGCCCCTCCGGCGTCTGCATCATCACGAGCTGCAACGCGGGCTTCGCCAACTGCGACGCCGACGCGACGAACGGCTGCGAGACGAACCTCAACACCAGCACATCCAACTGCGGCACGTGCGGCAACGTTTGCCCGGCGCGGCCCAACGCGACGACGATCTGCACCGCCGGCGTCTGCGGCTTCACCTGCACCGCCGGTTGGGGCGACTGCAACGGGAACGCGGCCGACGGCTGCGAGACCAACCTCAACACCGGTACCGCCGACTGCGGAACCTGCGGCAACGCCTGCCCGGCTCGGGCCAACGCGACGACAACGTGCACCGGCGGTGTCTGCGGCTTCACCTGCAACGCCGGCTGGGGCAACTGCGACGGCAACGCGACCAACGGCTGCGAGAGGGACCTCAACACGAGCACGGCCAACTGCGGCACGTGCGGCACCGTCTGCCCCGCACGGGCCAACGCGACGACGACCTGCACCGCCGGCGTCTGCGGCTTCGCCTGCAACGCAGGCTTCGGCGACTGCAACGGGAGCGAGGCCGACGGCTGCGAGATCAACCTCAACACCAGTACAGCCAACTGCGGCACGTGCGCCAACGTTTGCCCGACGCGGCCCAACGCGACGACGACGTGCACGGCCGGCGTCTGCGGCTTCACCTGCAACGCCGGCTGGGGCGACTGCAACGGCAACGCGGCCGACGGCTGCGAGATCAACCTGACGAACAACAATTCGAACTGCGGCACGTGCGGAAACGTCTGTCCGGCTCGGGCCAACGCGACGACGACGTGCACGGCGAGCGTCTGCGGCTTCACCTGCAACGCCGGCTGGGGCGACTGCAACGG
>CAMTWF010000036.1:0-9386 GCA_947085355.1 uncultured delta proteobacterium | reverse complement strand
TTGCGGTTTCGGGTATCGGGTTTCGGGTTTCAAGTTGCTCCAAACTGCCAAGGAACTCCCGCGCAAGTGACCGTGATCCATAGGATCGCGCAAGTTCCATTCCTCGGGGTCCGCCGAAGGCGGGTGGGCATCTCCAGAGGCTCCGCCCCACGACCGCGACCACCGGCCCCCCTCGGGCGGCCCGCCACCGAACGTGGACACCAAACTTCGGCGCCGAGCGCCGCCCTTGACTTGCGCGTCACCCCCGCGCGAGCATGCCGGCTCGGCGGGAGGAATGGGATGAACCAGCGTACACGGGGTCGCCGCGGAATCCGCTCGTGGGCTTTGGCGCTCGCCGCGCCGCTTGCGCTGGTTCCGGCCGGCGCCCACGCCCAGCCCGCCGCGGAAGCCGCGCCGGCCGGCAGCCGACCGCCGGCGCACGAGGAGTCGGCGGCCGAGCCTCCGGCCGCCGACAGCAGGCAGGAGCAAGCCGCCGCGCTCTTCGACCAGGGGATGGCGCTGTTCGACGACGAGAACTGGAGCGGCGCGCTCGCGGCGTTCGAGCGCGCCTACGAGCTGGCGCCGCACTACGTCGTGCTGTTCAACGTCGGCGCCTGCCGCAAGGCGCTGCACGACTACCCGGGCGCCGTCGACGCCTTCGAGTCCTACCTGCGGGAAGGCGGGGAGCGCGTGTCGCCGGAACGCCGCGCGGAGACGGAGCGGGTGATTGTCGAGGCGCGTTCGCTCATCGCGACCGTCGTGATCGTCGTGGATCGCGACGGCGCGGACATCATGGTCGACGGCGTCCGGCGGGGGACCAGCCCGCTGGCCGAGCCGATCCTGCTCGGGGCCGGCGACCACGTCGTCGCCGCCCGCGCGGAAGGACTGGCGCCGGTGGAGACGCGGCTGGCGCTGGTCGGAGGAGAAACGCGGACCGTGGATCTGAGATTCGGAGCCGGGCCGGCCGTGGGCGCGACCACGACCACGACCGCGGGCCCGAGCACCGAGGCCGGCGGGCTGTCCCAGGCGTGGTTCTGGACGGCGGTGGGGACGGCCGGAGCGCTCGCGATCGCCGGGGCGGTGACCGGAGGGATGACGCTGGTCGAGGAGAGCGACTTCGAGGATGCCGTCACGCGGTGTCAGGCGGGAACCGTCGCAGCGTGCGGCGAGGGCAATGCGATCGCCGATCGGTACGACGACTACCAGCTCGCGACGAACATCCTGCTGCCTGCGGCCGGAGCGGCGGCGGTCGGAGCCCTGGTGCTGTTCTTCTTCACGGAGTTCGGCCGGGAACAGACGCCGGTGGGCGCGGTCGGCGTGAGCGCCGGCCGCGGGGCGTTCGGCCTGTCCGCGTCGTTTCGCTTCTGAGTGCTGGTGCTCGCCGGCGCGTTGCCGTGCCCGTCCGGGAGGTGCTAGATTCGATCGTCCGAGCGCCCGTCGCGGCGAGCTGGAGGTACGATAGATGAACGCGGTGAAGCTCCAAGTCCTGGTTCCGGAGAGCCGGGAGGTCACCATCACTCTCCCGCCCGAGGTAGGCCCCGGCCAGGTCGAGCTGATCGTGCTCGTTCCCGACGCCACGGGCGCGGCGACGGGCGCACGGGTCTTGCTGGACGGTGCGGACGACTGGCGGGCAAGACACGACGACCGGCGGTCCAAGGACGAGATCGACCGCTACCTCGACGATGAACGCTCGGCGTGGGGCGAACGTTGATGAGGATCTACCTCGACGCCTGCATCCTGATCTACCGTCTCGAGGGACCGGATGCCGTGTCGCGTGGGGTCGCCCGCATGATCGAGACCGCGGCCGACGCGGCCTTCTGCACCAGCGATCTCGCTCGGTTGGAGTGTCTGGTCGACCCGATCCGAAAGGGCGACGTCGAGCGCCGACGGGCCTACGAATTCCTCTTTCGCGGGTTGCCTTGCGTGGCCCTGGCCCAGGAGGTCTACGAGCTGGCAGCCGAACTCCGCGCGCTGCGCGCGCTGCGAACGGCCGACGCAATCCACGGCGCCGCCGCCATCGCCCACGGTTGTGGGGAACTGTGGACGAACGACCGGCGGCTTTCGTCGCTCTCGGATCGGATCACGATCCGCATCGTGCCGGGCGGAGGCGCCTGACCGGCCGCGTGGAGACCTGGCGGCGAGGGGCAGCGCCGACGGAGGGTCGCAGTCGTTCGCGGTCGTCGTGCTCGATGGATCGGAGGAACCACCGTCATGATGCGGGGATGCCGATCATTGTGGCTTGTCGTCACCGTACTCGCCGGGTGCGTGGGGAGTCTCGACCGACGCCGGCTCGATGCAGGCCGCACGGACGTCGCAGACACGGACGGCCAGATGGACGTCGATGCCGCGGACGCGGACGCGGACGTGGCGGCGGACGGCGACGCCGAGGTCGACGTGGAGCCGCCGGACGACGGCGGTGACGGTGACGTTTCCGGGGACGCGGGCCCCGGCGCGCCGGTCCGCTCGTTCAACGCGGCCGGTGGAGTCATGAGCAACTCCGCCTATCGCCTGGAAGGAACGCTCGGGGGTCCCCCCGGCCCCGGCGTGTCGACGAACAGCGAGTACAGGCTCGAGTCGGGCACGATGCGGATCGGGAGGGGAAGGTAGGGACGGTTTCCGGGCCCGGTTCGTCGGGTCCATGAGAGGAGGTGGCGCATGGTACGACGTGTGTCGATGCGACTGCGGCTCGTCCTGCTGGCGGCGTTCGCCGTCGCGAGCGGCGTCGGAGTGGTCATGTGGGCCGGGGCGGCGCCGTCATGGAACGTGCCGCAGACGTTGCACTACCAGGGACGGCTGCTGGACGCGGCGGGAGCGCCGGTGGCCGGCACGGCGCCGATCACGTTCCGCATCTGGAACGACGCCACGTCGATCGATCCCGCGGACCAGTTGTGGTGGGAGACGCTCGACGTGGAGCTGGACGCGTCGGGGTTCTTCGAGGTGACGCTGGGCGCGACGTCCGGCCGGGGATTCCCGGCGGACCTGTTCGAGGCCGGGCCGCGGTGGCTCGGGATCGAGCCGCGGTCGAGCGGTGAGCTGTCGCCGCGGCAGCTCGTCCAGTCGGTTCCGTACGCGTTGCGCGCGGGCGTGGCGAGCGGGTTGGCGGAGGGCGCCGACATTCGTGCCGACAGTCTGGTCCTCGGTGGCGCCGACCTCGCCACGGAGCTCGCCGATCTCCGCTCCCGCCTCGCCGCCCTGGAGGCCGGCATCCCCTGGACGTCGATCACCGGGCGACCGGGGTGGCTGGTGACGAGCGGGACGGTGGTGAGGACGCAGGTGTTCCGGTGGTTCGGGTTGCCCAACGACACCGGAACGAGCGTGACGACTGCGACGTGGACGACCATCTCTCGGCGCGTGGCCGAGTTCACGCCGGCCCACACCGGTTTCGAGGGCTCGCCCGTCGGCACGACCCGGCGGTACCGGTTGTTCGTACACTACAGCACCATCATGCCGGGAGTTGCACCGGACGGCATCGAGCTGCGTCTGCTGTGCGAGAGCGGCTGGGCCAGCGCTACGCTGGCTCTCATGGGATGGAATGCGGATCCCGCGTTCTTGTTCGCAGCCTACTCCACGCCTTTCGATCCACCCTCGTGCTTGTGGTCCCGCGTGCAGGCCCGGGTTCGTGTGGACTTGTACCCGTCGCTCGTCGGGTACTTGTACGCCGTCGACCTTCTCGCCGAGGACGTGGTGCCGTAGGGAAGCAACGCACGGTCGCCGCGGGGTCAAGCCGCTTCGGGGGAGCGCGCGCGGACCTCGGCGGGCGAGCGCGCCCGCATCTCGTCGTCGAGCGTGACCAGCGTCGCGCGCGCCTGCGCGGCGACCTCGACGACCAGGGCGTCCATGCCTCGCAGCCGCAGCCTCGCCCCAAGCCGGGCTGCCGCGGCAGCACGATCCGGCGTCACCGGCACGAACGAGAATCCCGCGTGGCCCCGCAGGAACTCCAGCACGTCGATCGCCGCCGCCTCGTCGTCGGTGCGGCGAGCGACGGCGCATGCAAGCTCGGTGAGGACGGTGGCCGGCATCTCCGCCCGCCCCTCGCCACGGATCACCCGATCGAGCAGCGCGAGCGCGGCGTCGTGACGGGGTTCCGCGGGCCGGAAGGCCGCGATGAAAACGGACGTGTCGAGCGTCCAGACGGGGATGTCATCGGCCACGCTGGCTCCTCACCTCGTCGACGGCGCCGACATCGTCCCACCTCAGCGCGGCCATACGACGCACCAGCGTCGCCCAATCGACGGCAGCGCGATGACCCGTGCGCAGGCGCTCCCGCACGGCGACGATCTCGCGCTCGATATCCACGAGCCGTCGCGCCAACTCCTCGCGCTCCACCGGACCCAGGTCGCTCACATCTCGATTCTGGCCCGACCGCGGGGATGCGTCAACTTGGCGGCGGCTTTCGGGTGCATTCGCGATTTGTGGGGGGCCGGCGTAGCCGTTCACGGCCCCGGCTACAGCCTCCCGCCTGCCGTCCCCGTCCCCGTTGCCGTCCCCGTTGCCGTTGCCGTCGCCGTCGCCGCATCGTATGGAGGTCAGCATGAACCCCTACCACAAGCCGCATCACGAGGATCTCGACGCATCGAGGGCGCTCGGGATGGTCGATGAGGCGACCTTCGCTCGGGGCAAGACGCTGCTCCGCCGGATCGTGTCGATGCTGGTCAAGATGGCAATGTGACGACTTCCCGGTAGTCGAGTCTTCGGCGACGGCGACGGCGACGGCGACGGCAACGGCAACGGCAACGGCAACGGGGATGGGGATGGGGGCGGCGGACGGGCTACCCCCAAGAATCGCGAATGCACCCGGAAGGATTGGGGGCACGTCGCGTTTCTTCGGGTGTATCCCACATGATCCGCCGGTCCACGCCGGGGTGGTGGAGTCCGCGCCCGCCGCAGCGCGACGAGGGGCTGCAGCGCGGATTGCTCCTCGGAATCCGGCCCGTCAGCCGTCGCGATGCGGCTCGGTCGACGGCGGCCCGATGTCGGCCTCCACCGGGGCGGGGGCCTCCGCGGAACCGGCGGCGCCCGCCTCGCGCTCCAGCTTGCGCTGCTGGCGGCGCTCCTCCTTGGCTCGGTGACGCTCGGCGCGCGCCGCCTCCCGCTGTCGCTTGCCCAGCGATGGTCGTGCCTTCATGTTCCTCCAGGGCGAGCCGATCAAGAACGAGAGCCGGGCCACACAAAACCGCGAGCGGCCGGCATGGCGGGGATCGCGCCTTGATCCGGGCTGCGCGACCGCTCCTAGCAGGGATTGCGGGCGGGATCGAGGCCCCTAATCGGCCCCGACGAACCCGCCCCGCCCCGCCCCGCAGAATAACGCATTGACCTGCGGTCCGGGGGCCGTCATTCTGCGGCGCCAGGAGTCGCG
The DNA here is from genome assembly GCA_947085355.1 of uncultured delta proteobacterium. Lineage (GTDB taxonomy): Bacteria > Myxococcota_A > Polyangia > DRWM01 > JAAZOP01 > CAMTWF01. The sequence goes on along the minus strand of CAMTWF010000036.1, from coordinate 4,051 downwards.
CACGGTCGCGCATGGGCGCGGCCGGAGTGGCTTTCGTATCACGCCGGGCAGGACGCCCGGCGCAGCAAGGAGGCGACCATTTCCACCAAGCTGTTCGTCGGCAATCTCAGCTTCAGCACCACCCGCGAGCAGATCCTCGAGCTGTTCGGCGCGGCAGACCGGATCGTCGATGTCGTCCTGCCGATCGATCGCGACAGCGGCCGGCCGCGGGGGTTCGCCTTCGTCGAGTTCTCGACGGAGACGGGGGCACGGGAAGGCATGCGGCGGTTCAACGGGTACGAGCTCGACGGCCGCGCCCTCCGCGTGAACGAGGCGGAGGCTCGGCCGTCGCGCCCGCGGAACTTCGGGCCGCGCGATGATTCCGGGGGCTTCGGCAGCCCGTTCGGCGGCGGTCAGCCTTTCAAGGTCAAGGGCAGCCGCCGGAACCTCCGCGCACGCAAGCGCGGCGGCTGAAGCCACCCGCGCAGGGGTCCGGCGGCGCCTTCGCGCCCCTTCCGGTCGCCCCCGCGGACGCGTCCGGCTTCTTCGACACGCCCGGCCCGTTCCGGATGCCGCAGCCTCCGGGGGGCCGACAGGCGGCTCCCGGGACACACGACGCTCGGCGACCAAGCGGAGCTACCGACCGCGGTCGGCACGCTTCCGCGCTGCTCCATCGCTGCCCGGCGTCGGGCGCCGTCGCGCGGTGGTGGACAGGACGACCTGCGGGAAGGACGCAGGGGGCCGCCCTAGTAGCGATCCCGGCGGCCGCCGCCACCGCCGCGGTCCTCGCGCGGGCGGGCCTCGGCGACGGTGATCGTGCGGCCCTGCATCTGCGTGCCGTTCAGGGCCTCGATCGCCTTCTTCGCCTCGTCGGCGCTGGCGAACTCCACGAACCCGAACCCCTTGGAGCGACCGGTGTCACGGTCGGTGATGACGGTGGCCGAGGTGGGCGTGCCGTGCGCCGCGAAGGCCGCGCGCAGATCGTCATCACGGGTGTCGAACGAAAGGCTGCCAACGAAAAGCTTCATGGGACATTCTCCGTGTCGGACGCATCCGACGTTTTCCGGCGCCGAGGCAACGTGAACGACTGCCGGCGCGACGGTCACGCGTTCTCGCCCATCATCGTTCGAGATCGGCGAGTCTATGACCACCGGAGACGAACGAAACGAAAACGAGGCGACCCTAGCACGGCCTGGGGGAATGTCAACTCGCACGCAGACCCGCAGGCCCTCCAATCCGGCGGCAAGGCTCTTGCCGTGGCGCGCCGGGGCGCCGGGCGCTCCCATACCCCGTGCCCGTGCCCGTGCCCGCACCTCGCAGCAGCGATCGGGCTCGGGCTCGGGCACGTGGGAGGTCGGGAAGTCCACCACGGGTCCGGTCATCGGCGCGCCGCCGTCGCGGCCGAGACCCGGCGGACCAGGACGCGCCGGTCGGCGGCCGCCAGGTCCCCGCCCCCGAAGCGCGCGACGAGATACCGCCGTACCGCGGCGCCGGCGGCATCGCCGAGGCGCTCGCCCAGGCCCCGAGCGCGATCGACAAGCCGCTCGGCAGGCTCGTGCGCCGCCCGCTCGACCCCGGCCCTCCGCAGGATCCGCTCCAGATCGGCGAGCAGCCTGCGGGCCTCGACCATCTCGTATCCCGCCCGCCGGCCCCGGCGCGTCGGCGGACCCCAGCCCGGAATGCGCCGGAAGCGCCGAAGGCGCCGCCACGCGAGGATGCCGGCCGCGGCCGCCACGGCGGCGCCGAGCGCCGTCCACACCGCGCTCCGGTGCTCGCGGTAGAAGGCCACGACGGCATCCTTGCCCGCGCGCAGGCCCGCGGCGACGCTGTCGAACAACCGGGCCTGGCGCCCCAGATCGAAGGCCAGCACGTGGCGCTGCCATGACGTCTGCAGCGTGTCCAACAGGTCCGCCACCCAGCCGAACACCCCGCCGGTCCGCTCCATCGCCCCGCTCCCCGGCGGGGTCGCGTCGTACACGACCCACCCGACGCCGGGGATCTCGACCTCGCTCCACGAGTGCGCATCCTGCTGGCGCACGACGAGGTAGCCGCCGACGTCGTTCCAGCGCCCGCCGAGGAAGCCGGCGGCGTTGCGCGCGCGCAACCCGGCGGCGCGCGCCAGCAGTGTCATCGCCGAGGAGAAGTGCTCGCAGTAGCCCCGCTTCCACTTGAACAGGAAGTCGTCCAGCGGCTTGTCGCCCGCGGTTGCGGACCCCTTCGAGTCGTACTTGAACTCCGTTTGCAGGTACCGCGCGATCGCCTCCGCGCGGCGCCCCGGCTCGTTGATCCCGGCCGTCAGCCGCTCGGCCAGATCCACGAGCGGCTCGGGACCGGGCGGGAGCGCCATGTACGGGTCCGCTTCCGCCGGGCCGCCGTACGATCCGTCGATCGGCGTCCGGACGCCGTAGGGCCACCGGCCGACCGTCGCTTCGAACAGGACGGGCCCGTCGGCGCCCTGCCCGCCGGTCATCCCCCTCCTGTTGTAGCCGACCGCCCCGTCCGCGAAGAACCGCACCGGTTGCACCATCGACGAGCGCGGATCCGGAACCGGCGACAGCACCCGGAACGAGACGGTCCCGGCGGGCAGGAACAGCAGGGACGGCTCGACGGGTTCCTGGAGCACGCGCACGCGGAAGACCGAGTCGGGCGCGCCACCCGGCACGTTCAGTTTCCACATCGAGGCGGCCGTGGCACGCGCGGCATCGGCCCCGTTTGCGCCCTTCCTCCACGACCTGCCGTCGTACAGGTGGAACGTCGTGCCGCGGAACCGGATCGCCGCCGCCTCGCCGCCGTCGGGCGCGCCGTCCGGGAACTCCACGCGCATGACCGGGCTGCGGTTCTCGATCAGCGGAACCAGGTCGCCCAGCACCATCCTGTCGGAGAAGCCGGTGATGAAGGTAGCGCTCGTGGGCATGGCGAGCAGTCCGACGCCGAGCCTCGGGATCAGCATGAAGAACGCGCCCGTCAGGAGGAACAGCGGCACGGCCATGCCGAGCATCGCCGCCACGAAGCCCGGCGTGGCGATGCGTCGCGTCCGCAACACGCGTTCCAGCGTCTGCTCCGGCGGCGCCCCCTCGAAAGGCGTGGCGTACTTGTGCTCGATCTCCTTGCGGAGGAACCCGAGCGCCATGAAGAGCGGGGCGACGAAGACGAAGAAGACCAGCAGCGCGGCGTAGCGGAGGCCGGTCAGGAGGATCGTGGCGAAGGCGATCTGCGCGAGCGCGAGGAGCGCGATCTGCTGGTGGTCCCGCGCCGTGGTCCGCTGGAGGAGCTTGTGGATCAACAGGTAGACGGCCATCTCGGCCGTGACCTCGAGGATCGACGCGCCGGCGGCGGCGGAAGCGGCCTGGGCGGCGAAGACTGCGATCGCCGCGACCGTCCAGGCGCGCCGCCAGCGCGGGGATTCCCTCCACGACAGCGGCACGAGGGCGGCCGCGACGAAGGCGAACGGCGCGATGACGGTCGCCAGGAGGCCGGTCGCGCCCGACAGCAGCATCACCGACAGCCCCACGGCGGCCACCGCGACGAGCACGACGTCCTGGACGTAGTGGAACCTCACCGGAATGCTCCGCCGCGCCACGGCACGAACGTCGGCAACAGCGCCAGGAAGGTCAGGAGTTGCCGCACGCGGGTCGCCGGCACCGGGCCGATGCTGGAGTCGACCGCGACGATGCGGACCGTGGCGCCGGGCCAGCGGGCGACATCCATCACCTCGAATGCGGCGCGCGACACGTCGCGTTCCACCCGGGTCTCGTGCACGTCCCGCTTGAGTTCGGCGAATTCGGCGGCCATCAGACCGCCGGCCGGCAGCCCGGTCGACGGTTCCGAGGCGACGACGCCGTTGTCGATGCGGATCTCGACCTTGCGCGCCTCGTCGCTCGCCCGATCGGCCGCCAGGAGCCGCCCGGCCTTGGCGGAGATGCGCCAGAGGATCAGGCGCGGATCGTCGCCGTCGACGAACCTGCGCGGTTCGAGGCGCTCCGAACCGGTCCCGGTCCGCCGGGTTCGCGGCGCCTCGTCCATCCCGCGCTGGAACTCCGGCTCGGGCCAGCAGCGACGCGGCTCGGGATAG
>CAMTWF010000035.1:0-6451 GCA_947085355.1 uncultured delta proteobacterium | reverse complement strand
GGACGCTCCGGTGGGAGACGGCCCGCAGTTCGACGTGGACGACACCGGGTTTCTCTTCGCGACCGCGCCGAGCGGTCTCCACAATTCGCTCGAGGTCTCCGATCTGGTGTCGCCTGCGATGGACCTGGCCGGGTGTCGGGGTCGGACGACGACGCTGTCGTTCTGGCACTGGTACCACTTCGCTCCGGGTTCCGGCGGTCTGATCGAGGTATGGGACGGCGGTCGGTGGATCGGCGTGGCGCCCGTGCGGGGGTACGGCGGCCCGGTGGAGGCCGCACGGCCGGTCATCGGGAGTGCTCCCCCCGGCTTCGTGACTCCCGACGACCTGGGGTCGGGCTGGCGGTTCGAGGTGCTCGACGTGTCGAGGCATGTGAACGCGGCGTTCCGCGTGCGGTTCCGCTTCTTCGCGGGTCCCGAAAAACGGCCGGGCTGGTACGTGGACACGGTGGCGGTCAGCACCTTCGCGCTGGAAGATCTCCCGCGTCTCGACGGCGATCCGAAGAAGCCCGGGTGCGGGTTCGCGGCGGCCGACCACAAGGAACCCGATCTGCGGCGGGACCCGCTTCCCGAGCCGTGCGTGATGGGCTCGCCGCTCGTACCGCCGACGACCGTCGAACTCGACACCAAGGAGGAACCGAAGGAGCCGGACGGAGTCGCGGTCGCGCCGGCCGACGGCGCATCCGTCCAGGAAGTCGCGGACGACGCCGCGACGGAGGTCAAGCTGCCGGTTGCCGAGGTCGTGGAGTTCGACGTGCCGAAGGCAGGGGTGATCTGCCTGGTGATCGAGAACGGCTCGGCGGACAAGGCGACGCGCGTATCGAACGGCACGGTGCTGCTCGACGACCGGCAGATCATCGGTCCCGACCGCTTCAACGCGGCACAGACGCTCATCCGCGAGCGCGCAAAGGTCGAGGCCGGACGGCGCAAGCTGACCATCTCGGCGACCGCAATGGCCGCGTCGGCGACCGCGATGGCCGCGTCGGACGTTCCCGCCGTCGCTGCCGGCTCGCGCGCTCCGCACTACACGTACCAGGTCTACTACCAGGCCGGCGAGGCGATGCCGCTGGAGTTCGGCACCCCGCAGGGCATGGCCGTCGGGCAGCGGCCTGCCGGGAGGTTCATGAACGTCGCTCTCACCACGCACCGCAACGAGCGCGGCGTGCAGCTCGAGATGGAAGCACCCGTGCCGGCGATCGCCGTCGGGCCGCAGACGTACGTGGCGCCGTACGTGGTGCAGATAGCGGATTCGCTGAGCTGCCGGCAGGTGCGGGAGCTTCGCGGGTGGTTCCCGGTCCGCACGGCGACGGCGAGGGGCATGGAGGAGGCGCTGGCGACGACCGGCTTCCTGTGGGACGGCCGCGGCGAGGACGGCAAGCCGCTCCGCGCCAATCGGGCGTACGTTCGGGTGTTCGCCGCGACGGCGATGGCCGGTCTGGACGTCCTGCCCCTTCCGGGCGCCGCGCCGGCCGCAGCGAAGCGGGATGGCGGCGGCGGTCCCCTACCGCCCCAGCCGCTGAACGTGACAGGTCCGATCTCCCAGCGGGACCTGAACCTGATTCGCACCTCGCCCGTTCTGGTGCGATTGATCTGGAAGCTGACGACTCCTCACGTCGGCGGGTTCTGTCGCAGCCTCGCCTGTTCCACGGAGCGCGTTGGTGATTCACTTGCCTGGGCCTGCGCGCCCAACGCGGTATGGTTGAGCGTGGGAGTCGGGGAGGGATTCCGCCAGACCAGCCGAGCACTCTGCCTGACGGGGAACTACCCCCGGCCCGGCCGGTACGAGTTCGAGTTCCAGCAGTCGCAGGAGGGCGAGGTCAAGAGATGGTGGACCGAGCTCACCTGGCTGGCTCCGCCTGGGGTGGAGGTGAGGCCCGGCTACTGGCTCGAGGTGACGCTCCCCGTTGTCGGCGATGGCCGGCCTCCCTTCACGGCCAATCCCTGGCCGGGAGCGGCAAGCGTGGCCGTAAGGCACAACGGGGCTCCGATGATCGGATCGCCGAGGGAGTTCGCTTTCGCCCACGCGCGCTTCTTGGGCATCGATCCACCAACGCACCGGCCTGGGGGGTTCACGCGCGGCAACCTCATGACGTTGCGCGGGCATCTCCTGGCGACGTACCGGGTGATCTTCCAGATGACGCAGAGAGGAGTGGGACTCGCCACCTTCGGGCCGCCGACAACGCGCGATGACGCCGCGGACCTGACGGTCCCGAACACCGTGGAACTCGGGCCGGCGTGGATGCGCGTCTTTGTCGCGGTGGACAACGTGCCGGTGCTGGGAGGGCCGTACGGGTTCGAGGTGGTCCCGTGTCACGAGTGGGGGAACGATCCCTTTCTTCCAGGCGAAGGCGAGCTGTGTGACCCGTACTCCGGGATCGTGTACGAGACCTACCCGGGGCCCTGGTGCGTTTTGGGGCCGCCGACGGTCGAGCATCAGTGCGAGCTGGGCTGTCACGGCGCAGGCGAGCGGTTGATCTATCCTGGCCTGAGCGAGGGCGCAATAGAGCGCCAGCCCTTCGCTGTCTGCCTTTGCAGCGACACCGACTTCGGCAACCCGTTCGAGCGCGGCAGCGTCACGGGTGTCGCAGGGAGTGAGGATCGCTGCGAGGGCGGCGTCCTGCAGGAGAGCGTGGCGGCGCCGGTCGGCGGGGTGGGCTGCCACGTGTCGTGGCGATCCGTATCTTGCGCCCACGGGTGCCTGGATGGTGCGTGCGTCTGTCCCTCGTCGCCGGAGCCGATCGTCTTCGGTTGCCTCCCGTTCGACTGGCCGATACCGCCGGCCGGCGAGGAGGCTGCGTACGGCCGCGCCTTCGGCGCGATCTGCCGGCAGCAGGTGGCCCGCTTCGCCGCCGCTTCCGGCTTGGCCGACCACCGCTGCTACCGAGCACGGCCGATGTGGTTCCCGCAGCATTGGCATCAACACCGGGACTCCGCAGGCCGCGAAGTGATTGGCAGCAACCAGGCGTCCGAAAACCCGAGTTGGCCCTACGGGAGACTGAACATCGATCTGCTTCGTCGATGGTTGGTGTACTGGTGGCAGACTCGATTGTACGATGCTCGTGCAGGGCGTTGCCCGGCTCCGATGGAGTACCTTTGCGACTACGGGGACGTGAACGTGCTGGTCGGCCTTGCGGCCTGGAGGTGGGCACACAGCGCTGAGCGCGGTGATGCGCGCGGTAGCGTGCTCGCGGAGAACAACTCCGTCCTCTCGGGTTTGATCGCCTTGCTGGACTTCGTCCCCCACGAGCTTGGCCACATCTTCGGCTATCGCTCCGGAGCCAAGTTCCGCATGTTGTGCGACGAGTACAGTCTCTGTGCGTATGAGAAGATACCGGCCGACCACTCGGGGATCGCGTGCGCCAACGACCCACCCCCGAGTGACGGGTATGGGCTAGGCTGGTACGCCACGGATACGACGTGCCGGCGCATGTGCGGTGACCACATCACCCTTGTCGCCGATTGCCTCGGAGCCCCCCTGTCCCTGGAGGCTGCGACTTTTGAACACCGGTGGCGCTATGACCTGCACTGCTTCATGGGGCATGGCACGGGCGGGTACTGCGGGTATTGCAAGGATCACTTCACCTCGGCTTTTCCGCTATGGGTGCCCACATGGTGATCGTGCGGGCGGCCATCGTGTTGGTTTCCGTGGTCGCCGCGGCCTGCTACTCATCCCGCACGAGCCACAAGTGCCCGTACTGGGAATGCGAGCAGGTCGCCATTCCTCCGGGGCCTTTCATCATGGGAACGAACGACCTGGATAGCCCGGACTACAGCAGGCCCGCCTTCGAGGTGTATCTTTCCGGGTACTTGATCGACCGGTTTGAAGTGAGCGTGCGGCGCTATCGCCTGTGCGTGGAGGCCGGAGTATGCGAGTGGCCGGCTGACCGTTTCGAACGCTGCCCTCCCGACGGAAGGAGATGGTGGCGGGACGATCTGCTGCCGATGACTTGCGTGAGCATGTCGGATGCGGAACGCTACTGTGAATGGATCGGCGGGCGACTTCCGTCGGAGGCCCAATGGGAGAAGGCGGCGCGCGGCGGGTGCGAGGTCGTACCGCCGGAGAGCTGTGGCCCCGAGGACCACATCCGGAAGTACTCGTGGGGCAACATGGAGCCGACGTGCGAGACGATGCCCAAGGTCGGCGAAGAGACCGGCTACGGGTCGGAGTGCTGCGGTCGAGATCCAGATCCGGGGGAGGAGGCTAGACGCCACATCCCGTTCCCGGTCGGAAACCCGCCCTACGACAGGAGTCCCTACGGAGTTGAGGATCTCAGCAGCAACGTGCAGGAGTTCACCTCCGACGGCTACGTGCACGACAGGCCTGCCGCGTGCGGTTCTCCGTGCATCGATCCGCGGTGGCCCGTGAATCCGGCAGTTCCGGTAGTGGTGGGGCGAGGGGCGGGCACCTGCAACTCGCCGGCCATGGCCCGAGTCTACTGGAGCACGATGGGCGGCGAAGGGTTCCGCTGTGCGGCCGACGTGCCGCTGGAGGCGCCGTGATGAAGGGCGTGGCGGGGCGGGAGGAGTTGCCTGGAGTCGGGGCGGCGGCGGTTCTCGCCGCGCTCGTTGCGGCCGGTGGCTGCCTGGATGTCGGCCCTGCCTCGGAAGGCGCCACCGCAACGGCCCGGTTTCAACTGCAAGGTGGGTGGTACCCGACGGGGGAGATGGCTTCGCGTCGTTCTTGGCACACGGCAACGCTTCTCCCCTCGGGGCGCGTCCTGGTTCTCGGGGGTTGGGACGAGGAGACGTGGGAGTTGTACGACCCTGCTACCGGGACGTGGACGATATCAGAGGCGAGAGGCAGACTTGGTGAGCACCCTACGGCGACGCTCCTCCACTCGGGGCGTGTCCTGGTTCTGTCGCCTGGAGCCGGGTCGGCGGCGCTGTACGACCCGGCGACCGACATGTGGACGCTGACGGAGCGGCCGCTCTCATCCCATTTTCAGCACACGGCGACGCTCCTCCCCTCGGGCCGTGTCTTGGTCGCCGGCAGTGATGTCGTCTCGGGGGTCTCGGCGGAGTTGTACGACCCGGCAACGGAGACGTGGACGGCAACGGGGTCAATGCTCTCACCACGTTCCCAGCACACGGCGACGCTGCTCCCGTCGGGTCGCGTTCTGGTTGTCGGGGGCGCCTACTACGACGATGGTCGTGGTGCCGAGATCATCTTGGCGACGGCGGAGTTGTACGACCCGGCAACGGGGACGTGGACGGCAACGGGGGCGATGATCTCGCCTCGGGTGGAGCACACGGCGACGCTGCTCCTGTCGGGTCGCGTCTTGGTTGCCGGGGGGCGGGACGGATCGTCGGTCCTGGCGACAGCGGAGTTGTACGACCCGGCAACAGAGACGTGGATGGAGACGGATCTGACGTGGATGGAGTCACCACGGAGAAAGCACACAGCGACGCTGCTCCCCTGGGGTCACGTTCTTGTCGCCGGGGGCTATTATAGCTTGTGGAGAGACCCCTGGCCTGTGGCGGAATTGTACGATCCCGATGGATGGCCGTGGCTGTGGACGGAAACCGGCACGCTGGACCAACCTGAGGGGCACACGGCGACTCTTCTCCCCTCGGGTCGCGTCTTGGTTGCCGGGGGCACCTTCGGCGGCTTGGCGGCCACGGCGCAGTTGTACGAGGTGACGGGGTCTACCTCCGGCGACGCGGCTGCGTGCCGCGTCTGCGAGGGGAACGGCACGTGCGTCGTGATCGAGGACGACTTCGCTTGCAGCGACGGCGACGCATGCACGGTCGGAGACGCGTGCCGCGCCGGCACGTGCGTGCCGGTCATGCCTCTGCCCTGCGACGACGGCAACCCGTGCACCGTCGATTCCTGCAACGCAATCACAGGATGCACGATCACTGCGACCCCGGGCGTCCCGTGCGACGACGGGAACGACGACACCCTCGACGACGTCTGCCGCGACGACACCAGTTGTGCGGGCACGCCGAGGCCCCAAGGCTGCGGGTGCCGGGCGGTCGCGCCGGCCGCGTCGGGTGCAACGTCGATCTTCGTCGCCGCGGCCTTCACGGCGGTCTTCCTGCGCGGCCTTCGGCGGCGACGCACGCGGCGCGTAGCGTTCGTCGCCGGCCGTCAGGGCGGGAATGGACGGTTCCGGCGGACGTTCGTTACGGTCGTCGGCAGGGCGGACAAGGACTTCCAGAAGCTGCGTGCGTCCAAGGCGGCGGAGCGCGACGAGGACGACGACCCGGCGGCGCCCGCCGCGTCGTCCCTCCTGCGCGCGCCGGCCTCTGCCGAACCGCCGAAGTAGCATTCGGCTTTCAGCATTTCAGCGAAACCATTGGCCAAAACCGGAGCGAGTGTCCCTTGAACCGGACGGAGGGTCTCTCGAACCGCACGGCGCTATTGAAAACCGGTCGGAGGGCCTCATCAAAACCGGACGGAGGGTCTCCAGAATCGGTCGGCGGCCCCGAAAACCGGTCGGAGGGCCTGCCG
>CAMTWF010000034.1:0-2540 GCA_947085355.1 uncultured delta proteobacterium | reverse complement strand
GCGCGCGGGAGCGGCAGGTCAGGGGAGGCCGAGATGAAGATCACTACGGCAAGATTCGGGGTCGCGGCATGGATCGTGCTGGGGGGGCCTGCTTCCGGCTTCTCCTCGCGCTGACGTTCTGGGGGACGCGCTGCTGTCGGCGATCGCGAGCGCCGATGCGTGGCGCACCGGCAAGGCGAGGGTCGACGCCGCGGCGGCGTCGCCCACCCCGTTCTCGCCGGGCAACATCGACGGGCGAAACGACACGACGGAACTGAACGCCACGGGCGCGGCAGTGCTGCCGAACCGCCGCTCGGGCGTCGAGTACGCCGTGGCGGCCTTCGCTGTGTTCCACCGCGAAGGCCTCGCCGAACGGACGCTCGCAGCGCGGCTGCCGATCCGCTTCCCGGCCGGCGCTCGACCGGGAGCGCAGGCGCCGGTGACGCACGCCGCCACGTGGGACGGCCGCGACGCCGCCGGCAGCGTGGTGAACGACGGCAAGTACGAGTGCCGCGTCGTCTTCGCGCTGTTGGGCCGCAAGACGACCGGCGCGACGGCGCCGTGGCCCGATGGCGAAGCCCTGGTCCGCGGCTTCGTCGACACGCTGCTGGCCGGTCCGCCCGGCGGCGACGACGGCGGCCCGTGGGCGGGGTACGGGTACGACGGGGTCAAGCTGTTCGGCTTCGACGACGGCGGCTGCAGCGTGACCGTGGACAACAAGCCTCCGAGCGTCACGATCGACGACCCGCGTGACGGCGAGGAGTTCTGTCTTTCACCGATCACCGTGGCCGGGACGGCGTGGGACGCATCGGGCCTGGCGTGGCTCCGGGTGAACGGCATCGAAACGTCGCTGGTCGAGCCGGGGCTGCCGACGCTGCCGGCGGGAACCGACGGCTGCCCGAGCAAAGAGGCGTGCGAGGTGAGGCCGGGGCCGCACTTCAAGTTGATGATCGACTTGGTGCTGGGCGAAAACACGATCACGGCGGTCGCGCAGGACGCCGCCGGCAACCGGGCCGAAGCGAGCGTGACGGTGACGTACGCGCCCGACGTGACGCCGCCCGAGCTTGTCATCACCTCCCCCTCGGACGGCGAGACGACGTGCGAGAGCCCCGTGATGGTGTCCGGTTGGGCGACCGACGACGCCGGCGTGGCGGCGGTGTACGTCAACGGCGTCCGCGTGGACGACCAGTGGTGGCCGGACTGGTCCAAGCCGGCGGACGACCCGACCGCGACCCAGAACATCAGCCCCGTGACGCCGGGCGGCGTCTGGGACAATCGAGCGGACGGCCGGTGCCGGCCGGGGGGGTCCCAGACGACGCCCGACCCGATCGCCGACCGGAAGATCATCTGGTGGCCGGCCTCGTTCAACACGGCGCTCGACCTGACCGCGGGCGAGAACATCATCACGATCGCGGCGGTCGACGTCTGGGGCAACCGGACCGAGACGACGTTGCGCGTGACGTTCATCCCCGACGAGTGGCCGCCGGTGGTGCGGATCGACGAGCCGTCGGACGGATCGGCCACGCGGGAACCGCATGTGAGGGTGGTCGGCACGGCATGGGACGACGTCGGGATCACCACCGCCTGGGTGGGCGGTCTCGTGGTCCCCGTGGTCGACGGGCGGTTCGAGAGATTGATGAGCCTCTCGCCCGGCCGGAACGTCATCCACGCCTTCGCCGCCGACGCCTGCGGGCGGTGGGCGATGGCGACGCTCCGCGTGACGCTCGTGACCGACGAGACGGGTCCGACAATCGAGGTCGACTGGCCGCTGGACGGCGAGGAGGTGTGGGACACGCCGGTCGATGTGATCGGCCGGGTGTACGACGACGACGGCGTGCAGGTCGTCCTCGTCAACGGCATCGAGGCCGACCGGGTCGGCGACGAGTTCTACGGCTCGGCGGAACTTGCGCCCGGCGCCAATGTCATATCGGTCGTGGCGATCGACAACGTCGGGAACCGCTCGGAGGTGACGGTCCGCGTGACGCTGGCCGAGGTCGGCCCGCCACCCGGTCCCGCCGACGGCCTGATCCACGGCACGGTGTACGACGGCGCAACCGGCACGCCGCTTGCCGGCGCGCAGGTGTCGTCCGTCGCTGTCGGCCGGTCCGTGCTGACCGACGCCGGCGGCAAGTTCGCCTTCCCGGTCCCCGCGGTCGCCGAACCACCGCCCGGACCGCTCGAGGCCGACGGCACTCGCGAGGTGTTGATCGAGATCTCGAAGGACGGGTATCTGTCGGCCGTGCGGACTGCCGAGGCGCCGCGGCATCCGTTCCGGTTCGAGACGTCGGTCGAGCCGGCGCACCTCGCGCCGCGCGACGCGCGGACGACGGTGGTCGGTCCCGAGGGCGGCATCGCGTCGAACTCGACCGGCACGGTCTTCCTCGATCTTCCCGCCGGCGCGCTCGGCCAGGCGGTGGAGATCCGCGTGACGGAGTACGTCGCCGGCCGGACGCTGCCGATGCCGCTGCCGGCCACGACGCAGTTCACCTACGCGGCCAACCTCGAGCCCGACGGGGTGGTTCTGTCGGCGCCCGGCACGCTGTACGTGTCGAACTACCTCG
>CAMTWF010000033.1:0-8184 GCA_947085355.1 uncultured delta proteobacterium | reverse complement strand
TCGGCCGCGGCCGGTTCGGACGCCGCGGCCGGCGCGGGCGCCGGCGCCGGTCGGTCGTCGGCCTTCTTCTTGCACGACGCCTGCGGCAGCAGGGCAACGAACGCGAGAACGACTGCGAAACGGTTTCCCATCGTACGACTCCTTCCGCCCGCTTCGCGGGCCGCGCCGGGCTTTCAACCCCGGCGGTCAGTACGGACACCTTGTTCCGAGACTCCAGCAGTAGCCGGAGGAGATGCCGGACGCCGGCGGCGCCGGGCAGCAGACGCGGGCGCCCGACGGACAGTCGGCCAGCGTCCGGCAGACGGCGACGCTGGTGAGGCCGACGCAGTCGGTTCGCGCGGTGCACTCCGTCGTGGCGCTGGCCGGCCGGCCCCCCTCGAGCGTCACGGTGAGGCAGCAGACCTCGGCGCAGTCCTCCGGTCCGTCGCAGGCGGCGGTCACGCCGTCGGGGCAGGCGTCGGCGGCCGGGATGCAACTGAACGTCGGATCGGTCTCGACGTTCTGGACGCAGCATCTCTCGCCCGGCGGCGTACAGGTCAGCGTCGGCCCGCAGGCGACGGTGCCGGCGGCGTCGCCGACGGTTTCGCCGGCCTCGTCCGGCACGGTGTCCGGAGGCGCGTCCGGTTCGGCATCGGCCTCCGACTCGACATCGGGTTCGACGTCCGGTTCCGCATCGGGCTCGACGTCCGGTTGCACTTCGGGTTGGACGTCCGGAGCCGAGTCGTCGGCGGCGTCCACGACGTCCCGGTCCGGAGCGTCGACGCCGTCGCCGGTCGTTCCACCGCAGGCGACCAGGGCGAAGCCGGCGGCAAGCATCGCGAATCGTCGTGTCATCTTCCTTCCTCCTGGCCGCGGGGCAAATGGACGGGCGTCTCCTTCCGCGGCCGAATCTAGGACCGGACTTTCCGCCGACGGGAGCGCGGTGTCAATCCCGGTTGCGGGCACGGCGGCCCGCGGAGTCCGGCAAGGCAGGTCCCTGGAAGGCGGACGGGCTCATTCGCTCATGTAGAAGTCGACAAGGTCGATCGTCGATACCTCGATTCCCACCTTGCGAGCGTAGTCCATCGCGCGAGCGTCTATGTCCGGCGTGATCACCTGGAGACGGGAAATCTTTCCGTATTGCTTTTCGTACCATCGGGCCTTGTTCATCAGGAGGAGCAGATCACCGGTGTTGACGTGGAATTTGATCTCCACCGCACTCACTTCCCCATCGGACACGACCACGTCGATCTCCACGCGCCGGCCGGTGGTGCCGGGGAAGGCCGTGCCGTCATCCTCGCCTGTCACCTGCCGGACTTCCCCATCGAAGTACTTCCGCCCGAGGTCGATGAGCCCCTTGCGGAAGGCCGCCTCGGCGTCTTGGCCTCACCGACCGCCGATGCGGCTGAATTTGGCCTCCATCGCTTTGCCTACTGCAGCCATCTCACGTAGCGTGGCAGCAAAACGCTTGTCCGACTCGGCGCGGGATTCCTCGAACTGCTTGTTCCACTCGGCGCGGGATTCCTGGTAACGCTTCTCCGACTCGGCGCGGGATTCCTCGAAACGCTTGTCCATCCTGGCATTGACCTCCTCGAAGCGCCTGTCCATCGCCTCGAAGCGTCGCTCCGAGGCGAGTCGCTGCTCGCGCAGCTCGTCGTGGAGTTCCTCGAAGCGCCTGTCCATCGCCTCGAAGCGCCTGTCCATCGCCTCGAAGCGTCGCTCCGAGGCGAGTCGCTGCTCGCGCAGCTCGTCGGCCAGCCGCTGGAGCGCCTCGGGAAGCCCGGCAGGGATGCCAAGAAGAGAGGAGAGCCGCGACCGCAGCACGGGATCGGCCTCGATCGCACGCACCAGATCCTCGGCGCGCGTCTCGTGCACCGTCGAGTACGCCGGACCCGGCTCGGCGACGCGATCCCCGGTCGGCAATCGCTTCTTGCCCGCCATGAACTGCAACCTAGCACGCGGCGGGCAAGGCGACAAACGCGGGGGCCGCGAGCGGCTTCTCGCGCTTCCTTGCGTCAGGCAGGGCGGCAGGCGTGGATCACCTCGGCCCGCGCCCGCTCGAAAGCCGCCAGGTTCGCCGCGACCGTCGCGGGCGGAACCAGCGAACGAACCGCATCCGCGAGCCGCTCGGCGGGGAACGGCAGGACCCCGGCGGCGGCCAGCGCGCCCAGCACGGCCGAGTTGGCCGCCCGGGCCGTCCCGGCGCTTTCGGCGATGGCGGTGGCGTCGAGTGAGATCACCGCGGCGCACTTCGCGCGCAGCGCCGCGAGCATCCCGCCGATCTTCGGGTAGGGCGGACAGGAGACACCCGCCGCCGGCGGCGGCACGGCGCGCGTGCTGACGACCGCGACGGTGCGCCTGGAGCAGTACCGCAGCGCGCGGGCGGCCTCGAGCGGCTCGAACGCCACGAGCACGTCGGCATCGCCGTCCGGCACGAGCGGCCCGCGCGCGCCGCCGACGATCACCGTCGAGACGACCGTGCCGCCTCGCTGGCTCATGCCGTGCAACTCGCTCATCACGACGTCGAGGCCGGCGGCGACCGCCGCCTCGCCGATCGTCCTCCCGGCCAGCAGCGACCCCTGCCCGCCGACGCCTGCAAGGACGATCCGGAGCGGCGCCCGCGGCGTCGGAGACGTGGACGGGCGGAAGAGGGGGAGGGCGCCACGCACGACCACGTCCGGCCGCAAGAGTTTCTCCGGCGGAATCCCCTCCGGCACGCTCGGCGCCGTCCTGGGAACCTCAACGATCGCCCCGTTCGGGCAGAGCTGGGCGCAGACGGAGCAACCGTTGCACAGCGCCTCGTCGATCCGGATTGCGTCGCCGTCGGACACGATGGCCGGACAGTTGAACGCCTCCACACAGACGCGGCAGTGCCCGCACAGGCCGCACGCGAGGCACCGAGCGGCCTCGCGCACGGCGGACTCGGCGTCGAGATCCACGGCGGGCGCATGCGAGCCGAGCCTGGGCGGCGCCTTGGTGCGTGCCGGCGGCAGGTCGAGCGGCGGGGCGGCGGCGCCGCGGAGCAAGACGTCGATCCCCCATGCGGCGCGCTTGCCGGCCGCGACGGCGTCCACGACCGTCGCCGGGCCGGTCGCGGCGTCGCCGCCCGCGAAGACGCCCGGACGGCTCGTCGCCAGCGTCTCGGGGTCCACGACGATGCGCCCCGCGTCGTCGGTCGCCGCACCGAACGCCGTCGCACAGCCCTTGTCCATCGCCTGCCCGACGGCGCGGACGACGACGTCGCACGCCACGGTCCGCGGCGGTTCCCCGGACGGCACGGGCCGCGGGCGTCCCGAGCCGTCGGGCTCGCCGAGGCGCATCGCCGAGCACCGCACTCCCGTCGCCCGCCCGTTGCCGGCACAGACGATCTCCTCGGGGGCCGTCAGGAACTCGAACCGGCCCCCCTCCTCGATCGCGGCGAGCACCTCGGAACGATCCGCCGGCATCTCCGCCTCCGTCCTCCGGTACAGGACGACGACGTCGGATGCGCCGCGGCGCACCGCCGTCCTGGCGGCGTCGATCGCGGCGTTGCCCCCGCCGATCACGGCGACCTTCGCGCCCGGCGGGATCGGCACGGCGCGGCCCAGCGCGGCGGCCTGAAGCATCTCCAGCGCGTCGATGACGCCGGGCTTGTCCTCGCCCGGGACGCCGAGCGGCCTGGTGCGGCCCGCGCCGACCGCGAGGAACACGGCGCGGAAGCCGTCCGTGGAGAGAAGATCGCGCGAGACCTCGTCGCCGAGCCGCATCTCGATCCCGAGCCGGACGAGCAGCTCGATCTCGCGGCGCAGCACGTCGCGCGGCAACCGGTGGGGTGGAATCCCCAGCGCGAGCAGGCCGCCCGGAACCGCGGCGCGCTCGAAGACGGTCACATCGTGGCCCCGCATTCGCAGTTCGAAGGCGCACTGGAGCCCGGCCGGTCCGGAGCCGACGACGGCGACGCGCATCCCCGTCCGCGGGGCGGCCGCGGCACGCTCGACCAGGTAGTGCGTCCCGGGCGGGTCGTCGAAGCCGGCCGCGTACCGCTTGAGCGCGCATATCGGAACGGCGCCGCCTCCGTCTTCTTCGCCGCCGGGCGCTTCACTGCCTGCCGGACCCCCGCGCGCCAGAACGCACACCGGCTCGCAAGGGCGGTGGCACACGTGTCCGAGCACCCCAGGCAACGCGACGCGCTCGCGAATCAACCGCAACGCTTCCGCCGGCCTGCCGGCGGCCAGGTGGTTCACGTACCCCTGCGCGCAGATGCCGGCCGGACAGGCGGCGGAGCAGGGCGCGAGCGGCGCGAGCGGCAAGGCGGTCGCGGAGGCCCGTCCGGAGCGGAACCGCTTGCCCGCGGCATCCAGCGGCACGGCGCACGGCGCGCCGTCCGCGGTGCAGCCGCAGGTCCTGCACGTCGATGCGTCGATCCGGAAGGCACGGGGCTCGGGTCGCGCCGGCGCGTCGCGCAGCAGTGCGCACGGAGCGCGGGAGATCACCACCGCCATGCCGTCGGCGGCGATCGCCCGGCGCATGGCGGCGGTCGCCGCTCCGAGTTCCATCGCCGACACGACCTCGACGTGCCGCACGCCGCAAGCCCGCACGATCTCCTCGATCGAGACGGCCTGGAACGTCGCGCCGCCGCGCTGGGCGATCGCCGGGTGAGGCTGGTGACCGGTCATCGCCGTCGTGAGGTTGTCCAGGACGACGACGACGAACCGGTGGCCGTTGTGGACGGCGTTGACGATGCCGGTGATGCCCGAGTGGAAGAACGTGGAGTCGCCGATGTACGCGAAGACCGGCCTGTCCGACTGCCGCGACAGCGCGGCGGCGGTGTTGATCGCGCCGCCCATGCAGATCAGGTGGTCCGCCTGGTTGAACGGCGGGCCGTACCCCAGCGTGTAGCAGCCGATGTCGTTCTCGAACCAGGCGCGGCACCCGGTGGCGACGGCGGCGGCGTAGAACGACGCGCGGTGCGCGCAGCCGGGACACAACACCGGCGGCCTGCCCGGCAGCACCGGCCCGGGCGCGACGCCGCGGGCGGCCTCCGGCGCAGGCGGCTCCGCTCGACGGCGCCGCGGCCGACGACCGGCCAGATCGGCGACGGCGGCCTCGACGCCCCGCGGCGTGTACTCGAAGGCGACCCCGAAGCGCCCGGACCGCTTGCCGAGGATCGCGAGGCGGCGCCGCGACCGGAACGCCGCCATCTCCACCTCCTGCTCCAGGAACGGCTCCAGCTCCTCGATGACGAGAACCCGCCTCCTGCCGTCGAGGAACCGCTCCAGGAGACCTCGTGGCGGCGGCCACGACATGCCGATCTCCAGCACGGCGACCCGGTCCTCCAGCCCGAGCCGGCGGACCGCGTCGAGCGCGTACGTCCTGGCGATGCCGGAGGCGACGATGCCGAGGCGCCCCTCGCCGGACACGACGTTCCACTCGCACGAGTCGGAGATCGCCGCCGCGCGGGCCATCGTCTCGATATGCCGCCGCCGGTTGGCCGGCGCGTTCGACGGAAGGTTCACGAAGCGTCGGGGATCGATCGACGGGGCGGGAGGCGGCGGCCGGATCGGCAAGACGGGGCCGAGCGTGACGACGCCGCGCATGTGGGCGAGCCGCGTGGTCGTGCGGAGCAGCACGGGCAGGCCGAGATCCTCGGAGAGGTCGAACGCGGCGCGGGTCATCCTTCGCGCCTCGTCGGCGGAAGCCGGTTCGAGCATCGGGACGTCCGCCAGCCTGGCGTAGTGCCGGTTGTCCTGCTCGGTCTGGCTCGAATGCTGCGACGGGTCGTCGGCCGTGACGACGACGAGGCCGCCGACGACGCCGACCGCTCCCAGCGTCAGGAACGGGTCGGCCGCGACGTTGAGGCCCACCTGCTTCATCGCGGTGAGCGCCCGCCGGCCGCCCCACGACGCCCCGGCCACGATCTCCATCGCCACCTTCTCGTTGACGGAGTATTCGAAATACAGGTCCGTCTCGCGTGAGACCTGCCAGAGCGCCTCGGAGATCTCCGTGGAAGGCGTTCCGGGATATGCCGCCGCGAAGGCGACGCCGGCCTCGACGGCCCCGCGCGCAATCGCCTCGTTGGCCAGGAGCAGGCGCCGGGCGCCGGGATTGTCCTCGAGAAGCGGGTGCATCGCAGCCTGCGGACCCTAGCAACATGATCGTGCGACCGCCAGGGCTTGCCCGGCGACCACGGCCCGGATACAAGCATCGGCTGCGAGGAGGCCGCCGAGATGCCGAGGTCGTTGGGTCCGTTCGTTGCAGTGGTCGCGTGCGCCGCCGGACACGCGGCGACGGCTCGCGCGACTACGTTCGAGAATACGGCTGCGGCGTGCCGCGACGGCCTGGACAACGACGCCGACGGCCACGTCGACTGCGCCGACCAGGACTGCTGGGAGTTCGTTTTCTGCCGGCCCGCCGCGCCCGTCGCGCCCGCGGCGCCCGCTGCTCCCGCGGCGCCCGCGGCGCTACCGCCTCCGCCGTCGCTCGCACCTCTTCCTGCCGGTGCGGGGCCTGCCGCCCCCGCGGCGCCTTCGCCCTACCTGGGGCCGTTCGAGACGCCGGTCATGCTGCACTTCGGGACGATAGGCGTCCCGAGGCATGCCGCCGCGGGGACCTTCCTGGGTTTTGGAAGCCGCTGGGCATGGGAGTGGAGCGACCTCGAATCCAGGCGTC
Source organism: uncultured delta proteobacterium (assembly GCA_947085355.1). Classification (GTDB taxonomy): domain Bacteria; phylum Myxococcota_A; class Polyangia; order DRWM01; family JAAZOP01; genus CAMTWF01. Next base: position 1,557 of record CAMTWF010000033.1, on the reverse strand, counting down.
AGGGCAGCCTGTACCTGTACGGTCACGTCGCCATCAACGATTCCGTCGAAGTCGGGGTCGACCTGGAACTGCTGCAGGATTCGTTCGAGTCGAACGAGAGGGGGGAGCGCGCCGATACCGATTTCGGGTTCTTGGTCCCCCGGGTCAAGGTGGTCCCGTATTCCGGCGATCTGGCGACCGTTGCGCTGGGGCTCGGCATCCTGCTGCCCACCTCCACCAACGACCTCGCCGACACGATGACGATGCTTGCTTTCGAACCGGCGGTGTACGCCGCGCTCCGGCCGGTGTCGTTCCTGTCGGTGACCGCGTCGCTGCCTTTCCCGATCGCCCTCTACATTCCGGACGGGGGCGAGAACTCGGTGGACGGGCTCTTCGAGCCGTCGGTGGGGGTCGCCGTGATGCCGCTGGAGTACATCGGCGGCTTTGCGCAGCTCCAGTTCAAGGTCTGGCTGGATGCCGGGGCGAGCACTCGCGATGGGGCCGAGCCGGACGCCCTGAAGGGCATGAATGTCGTGGTCGGTTTGAGGACGCACCCGATGTCCTTTTTCCTCGCCGAGCTGGCGGCGATCGTTCCGGTCGCGGGAGCCGCCTCCGACATGTTCGACGTCGGCGTGGCGCTGAGGCTGGGCGTCACGCCGGACCTGTTCTGATCGGGACGCCGGGGCGTCGGTTCTACTTCGACTGTGCCGGATCGTCCGTCGTCGCAACAACGCGATATGACTTGGATGTAGGGGCGCCACGCAGCCGAGGCGCGCAGCGCCGAAGGCAAGTGCGCCCCGCAACACCAGCACGTCGCGGCGCGACTGGGATGGCCATGGGATCGCTGGTCCCCCCCGAGACGCAAGCGCATTCGGCTCCCGCGCCTCGCCTACCAGCAGGGTGACCCGTTCCTGATCACGATCTGCTCCGCCCCGGGCACGGTTCCCTTCCGCGACGAGCGCGCCGCCACCATCGTCCGCCAGCATCTGGAGCGATGTCGTCCGGCAGCCGGTGGCCACGTGGTCGCCTGGTGCCTGATGCCCGATCACTTGCACGTGGTCATCGCGGGCGCGCCCGACGTAGTGGTCTGGGTCCGACGCTTCAAGTCTGGCGCGGGCGGAGCAGCGGTCCGGGCGGGATTCCCTGCTCCGCTGTGGCAGCGCAGTTTCCATGACCGATGCCTGTCCTGCATGGACAACTCCCTGGAGTCGGTCGTGCGGTACATGCTGGAGAATCCCGTGCGGGCGGGGCTGGTGGCCGGTGCGCAGGATTGGCCGCACTCCGCCATGTGGCTCGACGAGGAGGTCTCGATCGGACGACCGACACCGGGCAACGCAGACCCGACGACTGGATGACTGCATCACGAAGGGGCGCACTTGCCCCTCGCTGCGCTCGGGGCTGCGTGGCGCCCCTACATCCACAACAATGTCACCTGGTTCCGCTTTGTCGGCCCGGATTCCTCGAACCGGCACAGGGTGCATCCACGATATCGGGAGCAGGATCTCCGGGTGTGTCGCACTTGACCCGCTGGGGCCATCCTTCTCAGGGTGTAGGGGCGCCACGCAGCGCGCGGCGCGC
>CAMTWF010000032.1:0-5044 GCA_947085355.1 uncultured delta proteobacterium | reverse complement strand
CGTGCGCCGCCCGCAGGGCCGCCTTGATGGTCGAAACGATGTTGTAGGTGACAAGAGCGATCGAGAAGGAGAACAGGGCTGCGCGCGGCTAGGCGAGGGCTGCGATCTCTCCCTTGAGCATTCTCTGGATCTCCTGGAAGGCCGTCTCGATCTACCAGCCGTGATACGACGATAGACAGAAACTTGCCTTGTGCGGAGGCGCCGCCGATCATCGGCCTGTCGGGGCTGCGCGCCCTGGCGCGGTGGTGGAGGAGGCGGGATGGGGGCGCCGGGGTGGAGTTCGCCAGCGTACGTGGGGGGCCCCCCACAGGAACTGATGCCGGCACCGCCGGCACCGCCTCGGCAGGCGCGGGCGGCGATGGCGGACGGGGTTCTGCCCTGCTGGGCGGAGTTGCCGGTTCCGCGGCGGCGACGGCTTGTCGCAATCCTGGGCACGATGGTGCGGCAGCAGCGGATGATGGAGGCGGGAAGTGATGAACGAGGTGGCGTCGATCGTGACGGGCGCGGGCGAGCGGTGGGTGCACTCCAAGATCGGGGGGCGGCACCTGGAGCGGCTGGCCGTGGTGTACGTGCGGCAGTCGACCCCGCAGCAGATGGTGAAGCACCAGGAGTCGACGCGGCTGCAGTACGGCCTGACGGCACGGGCGAGGGATCTCGGTTGGCCGGCGGAGCGCGTGCTGGTGATCGATGACGACCTGGGGCGGTCGGGAGCGACGGCGGAGGGCCGGCCTGGATTCCAGCGCCTGGTGGCCGAGGTCGGGCTCGACCACGTGGGGATGATCCTGGGCGTCGAGATGTCGCGACTCGCGCGGTCGTGCCGCGACTGGCATCAGCTGCTCGAGGTGTGCGCGGTGTTCGGCACGCTCATCGGCGACACCGACGGCATCTACGATCCGTCGGACTACAACGACCGGCTGCTGCTGGGGCTGAAGGGGACCATGTCGGAGGCGGAGCTGCACGTCTTGAAGCAACGGATGCTGCAGGGCAAGCTGGCCAAGGCGCGCCGCGGCGAGCTCGGAATGCTCCTGCCGATCGGCTACGCGCGGCGACCGTCGGGCGAGGTGATCCAGGATCCAGATGAGCAGGCTCGGTCGGTCGTTGGTCTGGTTTTCGAGCGCTTCGCGAGCTGCGGGACCGTGAACGGCGTGCTGCGGTATCTCGTCCAGCACGGAATCCGCTTCCCGGTTCGCGTGCGGGCGGGAGTGGGCAAGGGCGATCTGGAGTGGGTCCGGCCGAACCGGCAGACGCTGATGAACATCCTGCACAACCCCGCCTACGCCGGCGCGTACGCGTACGGCCGACGTCCGATCGATCCGCGACGGAAGCAACCCGGACGTCCAGGCACCGGGCGCACGGTCAAGCGTTGGGGAACCTGGGAGGTGCTGCTCAAGGACCGCCTGCCGGCCTACATCGGCTGGGACCAGTACGAGGCGAACGTGCGGCAGATGGCGGCGAACCGGAACCAGGCGCTTGGGGTGGCGCGCAGCGGCGAGGGCTTGCTGGCGGGGATGCTGCGGTGCGGGCGGTGCGGGCGGCGCATGGCGGTGTGCTACAGCGCTGGCTATCTGCGCTACACGTGTTCGCGCGACATGGTCGACTACGGCGGACAGATCTGCTGCTCGCTGGCTGGGCGCGTCCTGGACAGCCACGTCACGCAGTTGGTCCTGGCCGCCTTGGAGCCGTCGGCGCTTGAGGTGAGCATGCAGGTCGCGCAGGAGATCGAGCAGGAACGGGAGCGGCTCGAGTCGAACTGGCGGCAGCGGCGCGAGCGCGCGCAGTACGAGGTCGATCGCGCGACGCGGCAATACAACGCCGTCGAGCCGGAAAACCGCTTGGTGGCGCGCACCGTCGAGCGCGCGTTCGAGGAGAAGCTCGTCGCGCAGAGGACCGTGGAGGAGGAGTACCACCGTTTCGTTGCGCAGCAGCCGACGCCGTTGACGGCGGAAGAACGACGGGCGATCACCGCGCTCGCGTCCGACATCCCTTCCCTCTGGCACGCCGCCACGACCACGAGCGTCGATCGCAAATCGATCGTGCGCCAACTCATCGAGGAGGTAGGCGTCACGATCGAAGGCGACACCGAACGCGTCGCGGTGGAGATCCGCTGGGTCGGCGGCCACAGCACGAAGACCAATCTGGTCCGGCCGGTCGCCCGGTTCGAGCAACTCACCTACCACCAGCCGTTGCTCCATCGGATCGTGACGCTGCGCGACGAGGGACTGACCCGCGACCAGATCGCCGAGCGGCTCAACGCCGAAGGCTGGCGCCCGCCGAAACGGCGCGCGACGTTCCACGGCGGCATGGTGGCCTCGATCCTGTCCCGCAGCGGACTGACGCGCGCACAGCAACGCCGGCAGGCCGAACGAGCTGGTCGTCTTCCAGGCGAGTGGCGTTTGCCGGATCTCGCCAAGGAACTTGCCATGCCGACGATCACGCTGTACTCGTGGCTACGCCGCGGCTGGGTACACGGTCGGCAACTCGGCGATGATCCGCAGCGACCATGGGTCATCGCGGCAGACGCCGCCGAGATGGCCCGGCTGCGGGCGTTGCGGAACGCACCGAAGCCCGGCCAACGCTGGGGCAAGGTGCTGGGGGTGGCGTGATGTTAAGAGGCTCTCACAATCGGCGCATCGTGAATGGTGGATCTCCACTTGCCACCTGAGCCGGTAGCAGGCGAACACCTGCGCGACGCTCATCAGGCCGCGGGGGGCCGTGGTGAAGATGAAGATGTACCTGCTCGCTTCGACAGCTCGGACGCCAGCCGGGCGGCCGCGCTTGCGATTGGCGCATCGCTGCACACGCCGTTCCGCTCGCCGCGCATCCTCTTCCGAGAGAGCGTAGATGCAGAGTCGGCCGGCCACTACCCCGAGTTGCGGGGTCTTGGCCGATGCATCGAGATCCAGCATCTGGCCGGGTTCAAGCGGCCGCGCCACGCCGAGCAGGTCGATGCGCTCCCCGTCCGCCGTGAACAGCGGAAGGCCAGACGTGGTGATTCGCACCAAGGGTATGCCGCCACCGGAGACCACGTGCCCGACGCCCTTCGGCGTACCGTACGCGCGATCCCCCACGTAGATGTCGTTCGCCACCACCTTGAACCGCGTGAACGACTCGCCTCCGTGTTTGTTCGTCAACTCGGCGTGGCTGAAGCGCCGGTCGGGAAGGTCCACGCACACATGCAACCGGAAATCCGTACCGTCCGACCCCGGTACGCTCACGCTCGTCGCGTCGACCAAGCGGAGTCGGAACGGGCCCGGCGGAAGCTCGCTCATCGTCCCTTCCAGCAGGCCGTCGGCGATCCACTCCAGCCAGTCGCCGCTCTGCTTCTCCCGCTTGTGGATGGCGACGTCCGAGATGTCCGCCAAACCTGTCAGCGCTGCTTCCTCGGCCGTCTCGCGGTTCGACTTGTCGCTCGCCGCCTTGCCCAGCAGCAGGCGAAGCAGCGCCTCCGGCTTCGCGAGGGGACCTTGATCCCGCCGAATGGCCCCGCGCTCCGTGGCGGCCTGCTCCCATCCCGCCGGCAACATCTGCTTGACCAGTTCCCAGTCCTGCTCGATCCGCGCTGCGCCCATGCCCACCGTCCCCGCGCCGCCACCTGTCCCCCTTCGGCGCGGGCCGACTCTCTCACGTGCCCGACAACGTGGCCAAATTCTCGGTTAGCACGCATGGGGCAGAGCCCCCGAGCCCCCCTCACCGAGCCGCGTGCTTGACACGTCGGCCGCTCAATAGTCGCCGAGGGAGCGGCGGGGGTCGACCTCGCCGGCGCCATTCGCGGTTCGCGCGCAGGGCGCGTCGACCGCGGGCGGCGATCGGCCGCGTGGGGTCTACGAGCACCCCTCGCCGCCGCAGGAGGGCGGGCAGGCGCAGTAATCGCGCAGGTCGCCTTCGAGGATGCGGGCGCCGGAATCGTCGAGCGTCCACTCGCAGAAGCACGCGACGTCGCATTGGACCTCGCCGACCTGGATCATGCGGTACGTTCCGTCTTCCTGCGGAACGACGACGCTGTTTTTCGTGGTCATGATCCATGGAACGTAGGCGGGCTCTTCGCCACAGTGCACGGGCGCCCAGCGGTAGTACGTGTAGATCGCCTCTCGGTATCGGACGAGGAACAGGTCGCCGGGCTGGACGATGCAGAGCGGTTCCGTGGGGGCCTGGACGAGCGGGTCGGGTCCGCGGGAATCTTCCGTGGCCCAGTTGAAGTGCGCGTCCTCGGCGGCGTCGACGGCGCCCCGCGGGTAGGCCGGAACGGGGTCGCCGGGAACGATCTGGAACACCAAGCGCAGCGGTCCCGACATATCCTCACCGAAATCGCCTTCGAGTGCCATCTCACGATCGAATGCGGTCTCGAGATCGGCAAGGGCTTCCACGCGCGCGTCCGGGATCGGGTGGCCGGTCCGCCACGCGTCGGCGGCGGCCTTCTCGGCGAAGAAGCCGAGGACGACGACGACGCCGACCTTCGTCTCGTCCAGCAGACCGAGTTCGTCGCTGTGCAGGGCCATGGGATAGCCGGGCGGCAGCGGGGGAAACGCGAGGGCCTCGATCGTCTTCTGCGCTTCTCGGGCGTCTGGGAACGGCCCGACCACGACGGCGTGTGTGGCGTTCGGCCACCCTTCCTCCAGGTGGATCCAGCGTAGGTAGCCGTTGCGGAAGTACAGCCCGGCGGGAAGGAAGCCGGCCGCCCTGGCGTCCGCCACGGGCATCGTCGGGGGCGTGTCGGTGATCGGCGCGGCCGCCGGTCCCGGCGCTTCTGCGGGGAGGACGGTCTCGAATTCGCGTCTGCAGGATCCGGCCCAGGCGGTGAGGGCGACCATCACGACGAGCGTGGTCGTACGCATTTCAACCCTCCGTTGGCACCGACGACGGCACGCCCCAGGAGGGTACGCGACCGATCGGCTCGCGCCATCGCGGCGGCGGTGAGGGTGTCACCGAGGAGCGCCGTTGTCAATGTTGCGACGACGGAGGGTGCATTCGCGATTCTTGGGGGTAGCCCGTCCGCCGCCCCCGTCCCCAGCCCCGTTGCCGTTGCCGTCGCCGTCGCCGTCGCCGT
>CAMTWF010000031.1:0-13428 GCA_947085355.1 uncultured delta proteobacterium | reverse complement strand
GCCGCGGACTGCGACATGGACCGGTACAGAGCACACCGCAGCCGTCAGGGCAAGAAACTTGCCCCCGGACGGACGAGTGACGTATGGTCCCCTCATGCGGCCCCAAGTGTAATGGTTATTTTGCGGAGGGCACTAAGAAGCTACCCTTGACATTCGTGGGCGGCAACGCGGATCTTCCGGCCCATGCGGGCAACCACGTCGACCTTCGCGCGACATCTGCTCTTCGCCACGGCCGTCCTTGCGCTCGCCCCAAACGCCACCGCGCGCCGCCCGCCGCGACCGCCGCCACCGCCCCCGCCGGCGGAGGCCGGGCGGGACATGCTGGCCGCGGGTGACCCGGACGGCGCACTTGCCGAGTTCGAACGCCTGCTGGCCGAGACCGGCGATCCTGCGCTGCACATCGATGCCGCCCGGGCCCTCGCGGCGCTCGGCAGGCATGTCGAGGCGCTCGAACGCTACGAACGGTATCTGTCCGAGGCGGGTCCGAACGCCCCCCAGGCCGACCGACAGGCGGCCGATGACGGGATCGCGGTCGAGAGCGGCAGGATCGGAAGGATAGATGTCGTAGCCGACGTCGAGGGCGCCGAGGTGCGACTGGACGGCCGACAGGTCGGCTGGACGCCGCTCTCGATGCCTCTGCGGGTCGATCCGGGCCGGCATGTCGTCGAACTGTTCCACCCCCGGTACCGGGACGAGCGGTTCGAACTCGACGTCGCGCCGGGATCGACGGAGTTGATCCATGTGGCGATGCAGTTGCCGCCACCCCCGCCGCCGCGGCCCAGCCGGGCCGAGCGCATGGCGCGGGAAGAGGAGGAACGGTGGAACGCCGGGGCCTGGAATCCGGTTCCTCGCCTGCTGCCGTGGGGATGGGCCTCGACCGTCCCCGCCGGCTTCATGGCCTCGGGCGGCGTCGGGACAGGCGACGTCACCGCGGCGTGGGCGCTCCGGCAGGTGGAAGGCGACGGCGACATCGTCCACTTGGTCACCTCGGGACTCACGATCCCCGCCTTCGTCGGGTACCGGGCGGCCGCCGCCCCGATGTTCGCGGGCGGTATCTACCTGACGTGGCAGTTCCACGAGACGACGGTACGAACGCCTGACCAACTCGGAAGCGAGGCGTACAGCATGCACTCCGGCGCCGCCGCGCGGTTCTACGCGCCATTGGGCCTGCTGGAACCGTTCCTCGGCTTCGGCCTCGGGTATGCAAGGCTTCACTACGAGTACAGACGGCGTCGTGTGTCGCAGGACGACGAGGAGATCACGTTCCAGGGCCTGTCGTTTCCGCTCACCGTCGGCCTGGACGTCGCGCCGCTCTCGTTTCTCACCGCGGGCTTCTCGTTCACCTGGGCGTTCACGGCGTGGCTGGAGGAGTGCCACGCGAAGGGTCCAGGGGCACCGCCGGCAAACTCCCGCGGCTGCTACGACCCCGGCGAGTTCAACGAACCGGACACGGGACAGCGCGAGACGGTGCCGGACGCCTGGTGGTTCGACTTCCACGTCACGTTCTACCTGCGATGCCCCTCGTTCTGGGCGTGCTAGCCGCCAGGTCGAACTACGGCCGGCGCGGCATGGCGATCCCGGCGCCGGGGGAGGCGAGTTCGTAGACGTGGCGGTCGAGCGGTCCGTCGTGTGGCGGGCGTTCGAGCAGCAGGTGGATTTCGGCTCTCGTGGCCGGTCGGCCCAAAGCCGCGAGGCTGGGGCCCAGCGGCTTCTGCACGACCGTGGTGCCGCGCTCGGGCGGCTCCAGGGCGGCCACGCAGTCCGGGCCGGCGCACACGATCTCCCGGCCGCCGGGGAAGCCGAAGCCGATGCGCAAGACGGGGTGACCGCCGCCGCCGACGGCCTCGACGACGTGGTCGATCTCGGCGTGCAAGACCGGACCCTCGCAGCCGCCGACGGCGCGCACCGTCCGCACCGTCAACTCGCCCCCGGCGCCGGCGCTCTCGCGGGCGATGCGCCGCAGGTCGAGCGGCACGCGTGCGAGGCGTGCGCATGCCTCGTGCAGGTCGTACGTGCGGGTCGCCTCCACGACCCTGGCGCGCCCGGCCGCGTCGCGTTCGCGGAGTTCTACTCGCATTCTCGGCGGGCGGACTACCGAAGGCTCCTCGGCGGCCTGGTCCAGCGCCCAACGCAGTTCAAGCGGGTAGAGTTCCGACGCGGTATCGACCCGCGTCGCGCACCCCTCGCCGAAGCAGCGCCAGGCCGCTCCCGCCGCCTCTCCGTCCTCCTCGACGACCTCCAGCACCGGACCGACCTCGTACGCGGCGCCTTCGATCGCCCCGATCACCTCCACCCGAACGTCCGCGATGAGGACCGGCCGCAGCCCCTCGAGGACCACCTCCACGCTTCGCACGCGCAGCGTTCCGTGGGCCGGCCGGCGCATCCTGCGGCAGGACGCCTCGCAACAGAGCAGCAGGACCAGGACCGGCAGGAGGCGCGGCACGGAGCACATACTACCAGCACCTGCGACGGAAACCTGAAGCACGCCGAGGGCCTTGACTGCCGGAGTGCGGCCGAACAGACTGTGGGCATGTCCGATCTCGCTCCGTACATCGAGGCATGGCGCCGGCGATGGGCTCGTGAGGTATCGGAGGCGGCTTCCCGGATCGAGCGGGCGCGTACCTTGGCGGCCGACTTGGCGGAAGTGCTGCGGCGGGAATTCGGGGTGCGCCGGGTGTGGGTGATCGGGTCGGTAGCGAGGGGGCGTCCGGGACCGCGGTCGGACATCGATCTCGTGGCGGAGGGACTGGCGCCGGCGTGCTTGTTCCGGGCCGCCGCGAGGCTCCAGCACCTCGCGGGTGACGTCGAGATCGATCTCGCTCCTCTGGAGGATCTCCGGCCCAGGGCGCGCCGTGACCTCGATCGCGAGGGGGTGGAGCTGTGACGGCCACGGAGATCGCCGCACTGGCGACGGAGATCCGCGAGGAGGTCCGCTCGCTGGAACGCTCCGTCGCCGATATGGCCGATGCGCGCGCGGCCGCGGGGGACGCACCGAGCCGCGTCACGTTGTGGGCCTGCGGCGGCACCCTCCATGCGTTCTACACGGGGATCGAGAAGATCCTCGAGGTGATCGCCGCGGCGACGAACGGAACGCCCACCGCCGGACCGGCGTGGCACCGGCGGTTGCTCAAGCGCCTGAGCACCGATGCGCCCGGCGTGCGCCCGGCCGTGCTGGCGCCCCAGACCGCGGCACTCCTGGACGACTACCTTGCGTTCCGCCACCGCTACCGCAACCTCTACCTCTTCGACCTGCGATGGGAACCGATCCGTGACCTGCTCGACCGCGCACCGACCGTGTGGCCGCTCGTCTCGCGCGACCTGCTGGCATTCGCCGATGCGCTCGAATGCATCGTCATCGGCGAAGGCTGAGCCACGCACATTCCCGCGGACCACCAACCAGCCGGCGTCGCATCTCCTCGTCACGCCGCGTCGCCGAACAGGCCCGTCAGGTCCGCGAGGCGCGCGCGCAGCTTGCTCCTGGCGCGCACTTCGAGCTGGCGCACGCGCTCGCGGCTGATTCCGAGTTGCCGGCCGATGTCGGCGAAGCTGCGCTCGTCATCGGCGCACAGGCGCGAGCGGACGATGAGCTGCTCGCGGCCGTCCAGCGCGCCGATCGCCTCCTTGACGCGCGACGCCACGAGGCCGTCCGACTCGCGCGCTGCCGCCTCCTCCTGCGGCGACGGCGACGGCGTGGGGACGTGGTCGAGCAACGGGTCGTCGGAATCCGGCCCACTGGCGGCGTCGAGCGAGACGTCGTTCCGGCCCAGGCGGCAGAGGTACGACTCGAGCTTGTCCCGCTCGATCCCGATCGAGTTCGACATCACGTCGAGGCACTCGCTGGACTCCCCCAGCAGCGCCTGCAGCCGGGCCCGCTCGCGCCGCAACCTGAAGAAGAGCTTGGACCGCAGCGGCTTGCCGCTGCTGACGATGCTCCACGACCGCAGGATGCCCCCCATGATCTCGGCCCGGATCCAGTACGCGGCGTACGTGGAGAACCGCGTGCCGAACGCGAGATCGAAACGATCGGCGGCGATCAGCAGGCCCACGCAGCCGTCGGAGATCATGTCGTCCAGGGGAGCGCGGTATCGCCTGTACCCGAGCGCGATGGAGACGACGTTGCGGAGACCGTGCTCGACGAGCTTCCGCAGCGCCTTGCGGTCGCGGCGGCGCTGCCAGCGGCGGATCGTTCTCCTCTCGTCTTCCCGGTCGAGGGCCGGAGTCGAGTAGGCCAGGCGGATCAGGCGACGCGTCGCCGGCAGCATGGACTGGATGCTCATGACCTTCGCGGGCCTCCGGGCGCCGCCTCCGTTCGGGGGACCGGCCGCGGCGAGCTTGCCGCGACGGCATCCCGGCCATAGGATGCCGACCGTCGCCGCGGCGCTTCGGACGGGGCGCCGGAACCGGCCGAGGATCGGGCGAAAGGCGGCGACGAGGCGAGGTGGAGATTGCGCGGGAAGATCGACGTCTTCGCGGCGTTCGCGGCGGCGCTTGCGTGCGCGTGGATCGAGGCCGCGCCGGCGGAAGCGGCGCGCCCCGAGTGGATCATCGAGGAGGACGGCGAACACCGGGAGATCGGGCTGTCGGCGCTCGGCGGCGTCTACTTCACCGGCTTCGGAGGCGAGGGGCGCATGTCGATCCCGGTGGCCCCCACGGGCGCCATCGACGGCCTCAACGAGTCGTTCGCGATCGAGTTCGGCGCGGGCTACCAGTACTTCGTCGAGCCGAAACCGGGGTTCTCGCGCGTGACGTTCCCGCTGATGGTGCGCTGGGACTTCCACCTGACGCCCCTGTGGACGGTGTACGGCGCCGTCGGCGCCGCGGGCGGCCTCCCACTGGGCCGATCGGACCCGGCCATATTCGGCTACCACGGCTACGTGTGGTGGATCACATCGATCGGCGCCTTCCTGCACATCGGATCGGGCGCCGCGCTGCGGATGGAGATCGGCTCGCTGGGCCTCCTGGTCGGCTTCTCGTGGGCGTAATCGTTCGCCGGGGGGGACCGCCCGGCCGCGCGTCCTGCCGGGTTCTCGCGGTCGGCTCGGGGCGGCCTCTGCGTCCCCCCCGGGCCCCCGCGTGTCGTCTCGGGCAAAGCCCTCGACGACACGCCACTCCTTCATCGGGAGGCCAGGCCGACACCACGAACGGCGTCTCGTGGGCGTTCTGACCCAAGCCGGCCCGTCGTCCATCGTGCGTCGGGCGGTCCTGGCGGCCGATCGCGCGACCGATCGGGCGGGGTTCGCCGCGCGCGATCCGGTCTCCGTGGTTCGCGAGCGCCTCTGGGCGGCCGACGCCGAGGCCGCCGCACTGCTCGTCGCGGCGATCGCTCTGGGCCGCGCGGCCGCCATCCGGGTCAAGGCGCGCGAGATGCTCGACCGCCTGACCGGCCCCGGCGGCGCCCTGGCCCTGGACGATCGCGCCGACGTGCGGCGGCGCCTCGCCGGGTTCCGCCATCGCTTCTACGACGCCGACGCGATCGGCGCCCTGGCGCTCGGAATCGGACGGGCGCGCCGCGGATCGGCCGGCCTGGAGACACTTTTCCGCGAGCGCCTTGCCGCGGCCGGCGGTTCTCCCCCGGCGGCCTGGCGGGGCGCCTGCACCGCGTTCGTCCGCGCCGTCGACCCGGACGTGGGCGTACTGCCGGATCCGTCCCTGGGTTCGGCATCGAAGCGGCTCCACCTCTTCCTGCGCTGGGTTGTCCGTCCCGACGACGGCGTCGACCTCGGCCTGTGGTCGCTTCCGACGTCGATGCTCCTCGTGCCGCTCGACGTGCACGTGCACCGCATCGCGCGCGACCTGGGCCTCACGGCCCACGCCTCCCCGTCGTGGGCGGCGGCCGAGGAGGTCACGGCCGCCCTCCGCGGAATCGATCCCCGCGACCCGACGCGCTTCGACCTGGCCCTGGCCCACATCGGCATCACCAGGGGGTGTTCCTCGGGGCGCTGCACGCTCGGAGCGGCCTGCACGCTCTGGTCCGCGTGCCGCCGCGGCCGCCCGAGCGCCCCGGCCGCGCATAGACCCCGGTCGGGTTCACGTCCGTAGATCACCGCGGCCCCGGAGACCGGCCGAAAGGAGTTCGCCCATGGAGAAGCCCCCCGACGCCGAAGTCGACGCCATTCCTCCCGCGGAACCGGTGCCCGAGCCACCCCTCCCCGCGACGCCTCCGACGCCCGTTGCGGTTCGCGATTTCGCCCAGGCGGTCCACGCTCCATCCGCCGGTTTCAGACCGGCGCATCTGTTCGGGATGGCCGCGGTGATCCTGTCCGTGGCGGCGCTCGTGTGGGTGGTCCTGCAGGCAGCCGGCGGCGGCGATGCCGGCGCGACCGAGCCGGCCGACGGCGGCGACGCGACCGACGATGGCTCGACGCGCAGCCGCTCGTGGACCGTCGGCACGGCGGTCGAAGCGGACGCCGAGGCCCCGCCCGCTCCCCTTCCACCGCCGGACCACGAGGCGCTTCCGTGGAGAGGCGCGGAAGATCCGATCGTCGCGATGGTGGAGTTCGGGGACTACGAGTGCCGGCACACGCGCGAGGCCGAGGAGACCATCGGGCGGGTGATCGAGCGATTCGCGCCGGACGTGCGCCTTCTGTGGGTACACAACCCGCATCCGATCCACGAGCACGCGCGGCTCGCGGCCGAGGCGGCGGAGGCGGCGAGGATGCAGGGGCGCTTCGGGGAGATGCACGCGAGGCTGATGGACGCTCGCGGGCGCGTCGATCGCGGCGAAGTCGTGCGCCTTGCGCGCGGGATCGGCCTGGACGTCGGGCGCTTCGAACGCGATCTCGACGGCCCGGCGCGCGAGGCGGTCGCCCGGATGATCGCCTTCGCCGGATCCAAGCGGCTGTCCGCGACGCCGCACTTCCTGATCGGCGACCGGATCGTCGCCGGAGCGATGCCGGAGGAGACGTTCGCCGCGGCGGTCGAGGCCGCGATCGAGAAGGCGCGGGCCAGGCTGGCGCAGGGGAAAAGCCGCAGGGAAGTCTTCCGGGAGGCGGTCGAGGCGGCCGGGTGGCGCCGCTGACCGGAGACGACAGCGCGCAACCCCGCCGGGAAGTGCTATCCTCGCGGCCGTCGGGGGAGAACCGCCGGGAGGTGAACTCGATGAGACCGAGATGCCGGAACGTGGTGCTCGTGGCGACGGCGCTGGCGGCCGCAGCGGCACTGGGCGGCTGCGGCGACGACGACGGTGCCCCGACCGACGTGCCGGAGGCCGGCGATGACGGGGCGCGCGACGACGCCGGGTGGGGTGATGACGGGGCGCGCGACGACGCCGGGTGGGGTGACGATTGCTGTGGGCCCTACCCGGACGCGCGTGACGATGGCGACGTGGACGACGCCGACGTCGAGACCGGGGATGACGGTCGCGCTCCCCCGCCGCGGCTGCTGTCGGTCCTGCCGGATCGCGGTTCGACCTCCGGCGGAACGCTGGTGACGCTGACGGGCGAGGGGTTCGTCGGCGGCGCGACGGCGACGTTCGGCGGCGTCGAGTGCGCCGATCCTGCCGTGACGGCCGACACGCGGATGGTCTGCCGCACGCCGCCGCGAGCCGCGGGAGCGGTGACGGTCGTCGTGACCAACCCGGACGGCCAGTCGCACGCCGTCGACGGCGCCTTCACGTACGTGGAGTCGACCGGTCCGGTCGTGGGCTGGTGCGGGCTCCAGCACCCGGAGCGCATCGACGTGCCGATCGAGGAGGAAGCGGGGCCGATCTACGGACGGGCTTACGTGGAAGGGATCACGCCCGGCGCCGGGCGCGGAGCCGGGGTGACGGCGCAGATCGGGTTCGGGCCCGCGGGATCCGCCCCGACGGGGTGGACATGGGCCGACGCGACGTACAACACCGACGTAGACGGCCTGGTCCCCGGCGATCTCGCCAACGACGAATACGCCGCGTCGGTGGTCCCCCCGGCCGCCGGCGCCTTCGGCTACGCCTACCGCTTCTCGGCCGACAGCGGCGCCACCTGGCTCTACTGCGATCTGAACGGCTCGGACGACGGGTTCTCCCCCGCCGATGCCGGGACCCTCGTCGTGACGCCCAGGCCGGGACCGCTCGTCGACTGGTGCAACCTCCAGTGGCCGGAGAACCTGGCCGGAACCGCAGGCGCACCGGCCGGTCCGATCTACGGCCGCGTGTACGTGGGCGGCGTCACGCCCGGCGCCGGGCGCGGCGCCGGAATCACCGGCCAGGTCGGATTCGGCGCCGAAAGCGCGGATCCGTCGACATGGACGTGGGTGGACGCGGACTACAACGTGGACGTCGACGGCCTCGTGCCGGGGGACCTCTCGAACGACGAGTACTGGCAGAGCGTCGTTCCGGTGGCTTCCGGGACGTACCGGTACGCGTTCCGCTTCAGCCGCGACGGCGGCGTCTCGTGGCGCCTGTGCGACATCGATCCCGGCTCCGCCGACGGCTTCTCGATCGACCGGACGGGGACGCTGACCGTGCCGTAGGCCCGCAACTACGGCGCGATTGTCACCTGCATGGTGTAGGTTCCCACCGACGACGAGCCGAAGCCGTCGACGATGAGGTAGTAGGTCCCCGCGGCGAGCGACACGGTCAGGCGCGAGAGCGGGTACCCGGCGCCGTCGTCGTCGCAGGCGATCTCCGTGAGCGGATCGGCGCAGACCGACCGCAGGTGCAGCACGGTGTCGAAGCCGTCCGCGGCCGAGGTAATCTCCGCGGTCACGGTCGCGGGCGCCGCGAGCCGCAGCACGTACGCGCGATCGGGGCCGGATGCCGAGCACCCTCGGCTCTGGAACCTGTCGAAGGACCCCGATGTCGTGCCCGCGAACGTCCCGGACGCGTCGATGACCGGCAGGCCGGCGCACGGATCGACCGGATCCGCGATCGTCACGTCGAGGCGGAAACGGCCCTCGTGTTCGGCCTCGACCAGGATGTAGTAGGTCCCGGCGGGCAGCAGCGAGTACGCCACCTCCGTCGGCGCGCCGGAGTACCACCGGCAGGTTCGCTCGGTGGCCGTGTTGCCGCACTCGCCGAGCACCACCAGGTACGGGCTGAAGCCGCCGAGCGCGGCGAGGCGCAGATGCACCGCCTTGTCGGCGTCGAGGTTCAGCACGTAGGCCACGTCGCGGTGCGGCCGGAACGAGGCGCAACTGGACGCGTAGTCGTCCACGGCCGCCAGCAGCGTCCCTTCGAACGTCCCGCCGGCCGACACATCCGTCGCGCCTTCGCAGCGGTCGTTCGCCGGAGGGGGGCTCGGATCGACCGCCGTCACGACGACCGTGTACTCGCCGGGCGCCTCGGACTCGACCCACAGCCAGTACCTTCCCGCCGGCACGTTGCCCAGCGTGCGGTTGAACGGGTACCCGTAGTCGCAGACCACGGCGCTCGCCGGAACGGCGCAGTCCCTATGCAGTGCGACGTGGCGGTACGCGCGGATCGACGAGACGTCGATCGTCAGGTCCTTCGGGGACGGCAGATCGAACGTGAACACCTGGTCCGGCCAGCCGAGACGCCACGCGCAGGTCAGGCGGATGTCGTCGTCCATCCGGGTCAGGTCGCCCATGACGTTCGCCGGGAGCGTCAGCGGTATCGCCGATTCGCACGTGTCGCCCGGTCCCGGCGGGCGCGCGGGCAGCGCGTTGAACCTGATGAAGAACCGGATCGGCGAGTCCAACTCGGGGTCGTAATACGAGACGACCACGTAGTACCGCCCGGCCGGCAGGCCCCGCTCGAAGATCGAGACGCGATCGCCCGACAGGCACCGCATCTCCGACGACGACACGCCGCACTCGCGCTGCAGCGCCACGTAGACCGAATCGGCCGACGGATCCCTGGCCGCGTCGACCGAGACCAGCACGTCGGACGCCTCCGTCAGGTCGAATCGGAAGACTACGTCGGGGTTCAAGCTCCAGTCGCACGAGGCATTCACGTCGGGCGTCGCGCCGCTCGTGTAGACCTCCCACTCGATCCCGGACCTCAGCTCGCGGGGCGACGCGCACGAGTCGAAGTCCATCAGGCAGAACGGGTCGGCGTGGTCGATCAACCCGTTGCAGTCGTTGTCGTCGCCGTCGTAGCACCGCTCGATGGCGTCCGGGTGCGACAGGGGATCGACGTCGTTGCAGTCGTTGCCGCCGCACCGGGCATCGACGCGCGTGTCGCCGTCGCGGTCGAGCGGCGGGTGGTCGCAGATCGGGCTGCCGGGAGCCGGCTCGACGCACCGGTCGGCCGTGCACGGATCGCCGTCGAAGCAGCCGCGGTACGGCTCCCCGTTGACGCACCCGTCGCGATGGTCGCACTTCTCGCGGCCGTTGCAGACGAACTCGTCCTGGCACGCCGCATCGTCCGGGACGTTGCGGCACAGGCGGTCAACGCACGAGTCCCTCGTGCAGTCGACCTCGTCATCGCAGTCGGAATCCTCGGCGCACTCCGGATCGTACTCGACCCGATCGGTCGCCTCTTCCGCGTCGCCCGCGTCGGCGTCCGGCGCGTCCGAATCGACGTCCGCCGGTCCGTCAACCACGGTCGCAGGGCATCCCCCTGCCGCCACGCCCGCCGCAACGAGAACCAGCCCCATCCACGATCTCGACATCCGGAAGTCCTCCGCCCCATGCGCCGCCGGGACCGCACCGCTCGGCAACGTCGACCAAGAATAGCCCGCACCGCGTCCATCGGCAAGCAGGGCCTGAAGCCCCTGGGATTCGAATCCCAGGAAGCGCGCCGTCAGTCCTCGATCCGTTCACCGGGGGGGACCGCCCGGCCGCAGATCTACGGGAAAACGACGAGGGGCCTTGCGCGGCCTCTGCGTCCCCCCCGGACCCCCCGCGTTCCGGCGCGGAGCATGTCCGCGCCGGAACGCCACTCCCGGCCTCGAGCATCGCGGGATAGGGGTGAACGGTTACCAGTCCTCGATCCGGTACACGGCCAGGCCGCTCGGAAGCTTCGGGTAGAAGTCCGTCGACTTCTGCGGGAGCACGTCGCCTGCCAGGGCGATCTCCATCACCTGGCCCACGCGTGCCGGGTTGAGCAGGCAGCACACCTGCGCCCGTCCGTCGTCGACGGCCGCGATCGCCGCCGGCATCTCGCGCTCGTAGATCACGTTCATCTCGCGAGCCACCGCTTCCGCGCCGATGCCCAGGCCCGCCTCCAGGACCAGGCGGTGCAGCAGGACGACGTCGAGGCGCCGCTGCGCCGGGGACTCGTCGGGCATCGCGTACCCGATGTCGGCATCCGTCCGGAGCCGCAGGAGGTGCGCCGCGCCGCCGCCGAGGTACAACCCGACGGCGTTGCGCTCCCGCCCCGCCCGGACCAGCGCCGCCCGGAGGCGACCGACGGCCGCTCGATCGCGCCGAGCCGGCGGCGGGAACGGCCGCGACTCGATGTCGAACCACCGGCCGACCTCCCGCAGCAGCCGTTCCGCGTCGAAGCCGGACACGCCCGACGCGACGCGGTGGGTCGGCAGGACCGTCAGGCCCTCCGAACGGGCGTCGATGAACGCCATCATCGCCCACTCGTGCGGCGCGTCCGGATCCGAACGCCCAGTCGCCGCGCGCCGCTCGTCGCGATACGCCAGCGCCGTCTCGTAGCGATGATGCCCGTCGGCGATCACCAGCCTCTTGTCCGCCATCGCGGAGCGCAGCCGATCGATCGCCGCCGGATCGTCGATCGGCCGCACCGCGTGCCGGATGCCGTCCTCGTCGCGGAACTCGACCCATGCGGGGCGTTCCATGAATCCGCCGAGGATCGGCGCGACCTCGCGCGACGGATCGTCGTACAGCATGAAGAGCAGGCCGGTCTGGGCCCGCGTGCGCCGGAGCAGCTCGAGCCGATCCGCCTTCGGCGCCGCCAGCGTCCGCTCGTGCCGGAAGACGACGCCGGCCGAATGGTCGACGACGCGCCCGAGCGCCAGCAGCGCCGTGCGCCGGCGCCGCTCCCGCCGCCCGGGGAGTCGATACTCCTGCGAGTAGGCGAAGACCGCGGGCTCGGCCCGCCTGACCAGGACGCCGTCGCGGATCCACCCGTCGAGCGTCCGAGCCGCGCGGGTGTAGACGTTGTCCCGCGGCGTGTCATCCGGGCGCGCGCGCCCCTTCTCGACCGGGATCAGGTTGTACGGGCCGGAAGCGTAGTACCGCTCCTGCATCCGCGGCGTGATCTTGTCGTACGGCTGCGTGAGGACCTCGCCCCAGTGGAAGCGCCGCGGATCGTAGTGGTACGGACGGAACGGACGAATCTCGGCCATGCGGCCGGACATCTACAGCAGGCAGGCCGCCCCGGGCAACGCCCGCGGATGCGTGACGGCGGGCGCGGCGGCGCCGCAACCAAACGATGAATCACCGCAGAGACCGCAGAGGGCGCAGAGAATGGTCTCTGTGTCCTCTGCGTGCTCCGCGGTGACCAATAAGTGGTGGCGGAGGCCGATGGTCCTGCACTGTCGATTTGCGTTGTGGCGCCCGCGCGTGGTAAGAGAGCGCTGTCTCGCGGGACACAGCACGCGACACGAAGGGAGAGCGGCGCATGTTGACGACGATAGAGAGGGACGAACTTATCCGCCACGGATCGCGGCTTCGGGCGACGAACCTGGTGGCGCAGGTTGGCTACACGCTTCGCGTCGCGAAGCGGGATGGCGACGCCCTCGTGGCGCTCCTGCCGCCGGGCTACCTCGGCGAGATGCGCGAGGCGACCGCCGCGGTCGAGGCGGCGCGCGGCGACAAGACGAACAGGGCGGCCGAGTCGAAGGATGCGACGCGACGCCAGGCCGCCGCGTTGCGCGAGGCGAAGGTCTGGCGCCGCAGGGCGACCAACCGCGGGAACGCTTCGCGGTGGCTCGGCAACCAGGTGCCGCAGACACTGACGCAGGTAACGCCCGCCAAGGCCGTTCCCGCGATCGTCGCGCAGATGGTGGACATGGACGCGGCGCTCGACGCCAACGCCGAGGTCATGGGCGGCGAGCGCGCGGCGTCGCTGCGCGAGGATGGCGCGCGGCTGCGCGAGGATCTCGCATCCGAGGACGCCGAGCAGGAGAGCAAGCGCCTCGCCGCGCTGCCGGCCAGCGTGCGGGACTTCTACGCGGCCAAGGGCGCGCTGTACGCTGGGCTCAAGGTCGTCAACTACACCGGGCGCGAGCTGCACGCGGCCGACCCGCGGGCGGGCGCCGCGTACCACTTGAAGATCCTGCACCGCCGCGCCAGGCGCCGGGCGGCCAAGCAGCCGAGCCCGCTGGCCGGGCAATAGCTTTCCCAGGTATTTCAAGATGTTACGCGCGTGCGCGCATCGTGCGGCGCGCATGGTGCGGCGCGCATGGTGCGGCGCGCATCGTGCGCGCGCATCGTGTGCGCGCGTGGAAATGCCCGCCCCGAGCGTCGCCGCGACCACCCCGAGCGTCGCCGCGACCACCCCGAGCGTCGCCGCGACCGCCCCGAGCGTCGCCGCGACCACCCCGAGCGTCGCCGCGACCACCCCGAGCGTCGCCG
>CAMTWF010000030.1:0-21399 GCA_947085355.1 uncultured delta proteobacterium | reverse complement strand
CCGGCGCGGGCGGCGGCGCAGGCTGGGCCGCGGCGCCGGTCGTGGACCGCCACCCCCCGCCGGTCGTGCCGGCGCCCGTCCCCCACCCCGTCCCGGTCTGCGCGCCGGCGGTCCACGCGGCCGCCAGCACGACCGATCCCGCCGCGATCGACAACGTCCTTGCCAGTACCATCATCCACCTCCCGAGTGCGACGGCATGCAACCTATCAGAGCCGTCGCGGAGCCGCAACCCGGTCTACTACCGCGGAAACTCCAGGGTGCGTCCCGCTTGACCGTGCAGCGATGCCGGCTGCCGTTGCCGTCCGCGGATCTCACGCCGCTGGGTGTGGGCCCGCGGTGATGAGCTTCTTCCGGCGGGGGTCGGGGCGCAGGTTCAGTCCTTCCAGCGTCCTGGCGCCGAGCAGCGACAGGTCGCCCTTCTTCGCAAAGACCACCTCGTCGATCGTGAAGTAGCCGTCCACGCGGATGATCGCGAAGCCGACGTCGCGGGTCACCGTGGTCCCGTTCGCCATGACGAAGGCGACGTCACGCTTCTCCGGAACGATCCCGATGCGTCGCAGCACTTCCTCGGGGACCCACGTGTGCTCGCTGCCGGTGTCCACCAGCGCGTCCGGCACTTCCCCGCGGCGCCCGCGCCTCGCCGGATTCTCGATCCGGCAGACGACCTTGAACGTTCCCATCGGTCCGAGCCTCCAATCGCATGACGTCACCGCACCGGCGGTCTTGCAAGCAACGTGGCGGACTGCGCGAGCGTGCGTTTCACCCCTTGCCGAACCTGACGTGGAGGATGTCGCCGTCCTGCACGATGTAGGTCTTCCCTTCGACCCGCAGCTTGCCCGCCTCGCGGCGCCGAGCCTCCGACCCGAGCGCTTCCATGTCCTCGAAGCGGATCACGTCCGCCCGGATGAAGCCGCGTTCCATGTCGGTGTGGATCTTCCCGGCCGCCGCCTGGGCGGTCGTGCCGCGCCGAACCGTCCAGGCCCGCACCTCGCGGTCCCCGATCGTGAAGAACGTGACGAGGTCGAGCGCCGCGAAGGCGGCGGCGGCGAAGCGCGCGGCGGCCGGTCCGGACAGCCCCAGGTCGGCCATGAACCCGGCGCGCTCGGCCTCGTCCAGCTCCACGATCTGCCGCTCGACCTCGCCCGACACGACCACCAGCCCGGCCCGGCGCTCCCGCGCCGCGGCGGTCACCTCGGGCTGCGCCGGTTCGGCCACTCGCGACTCCTCGACGTTGAGCACGTAGAGCACCGGCTTGAGCGACAGGAAGGCGTAGCCGGACAGGCGCCCGCGCTGCTCGTCGGCGAGTCCCGCATCGCGCAGCGGCGTGCCGGCATCGAGGATCTCCTTCAGGCCGGCGATCAGTTCCTTCTCGCCCGCGAACGCCTGCTTCTCGCCCTTGCCCAGTCGCGCGTGCTTGCGGTCCACGACGTCGAGGTCGGCCAGCACCAGTTCGGCGTCGAGGTTGCGCATCTCGCGCACCGGGTCGGGCGGATCCGTCCCCGGCGCCGCGAAGCCGCGGAGCACCTGCGCCAGGGCGTCGAAGTCGCGCATCGAGACGAGGACCGACCTGTCCAGGCTCCGGCGACCGCCGGCGCCGGCAACGTCGGCGAACGTCAACTCGACGTGCACGGCCTTCTCGCGGGGGAACATCGCGTGAAGGCGGTCGAGGCGCGGATCCAGCGCGCGGGCGACGCCTAGCGTCTGCCGGCCGGCCGGCGCCGCCGGATCCGGCGAGACGCCGGTCAGGGCGGTGAAGACCGACGTCTTGCCCGCGCCCGGAAGGCCGACGATGCCGACCTTCACCGGTCCCCCTCGACGCCGCCGCGCCCCCAACGCTCGACGAGATCGCCCAGCACGTCCAGCCCGAACCGGAAACCCTCCAGCGGGATGCGCTCGTCCGTCGAATGGAACAGCGTCGAGTACTGGACGGGGAAGTCGTCGGGGAAGCGGACCGGGGTGAAGCCGTAGCAGGCGATGCCGAGCCTCGACCACGCCTTGGCGTCGGTGTAGCCGGGCGTGAGCGACGGCACGACGGCGCCGCCGGGATCGTGCTCCCGCAGGACGGCGCGGATCGCGTCCAGCATCGGATGATCCGGCGGGGCCTCGACCGGCGGGGCCTCGTGCATCACCTCGATGTCGATCTCCTTGCCGATCGCCGCGCGGATCTCGCGCACCAGGTCGGCCGTGTTCTGCCCCGGCAGCGTCCTGCCGTCCACCTCCGCGACCGCCTCGGCCGGGATCGCGTTCGTGCTCGTCCCGGCGCGCAGGCAGGTCGGAGTCGCGGTGTTGGCCGTCATCGCACCGACGACCCGCGCCGTCGGCGAATCGCCGGCCAGCCGGAGCACGGCCGAGACGAGCGTGTCCACGAGCAGCGGCGCCGCGAAGCGCAGGCCGCCGCGGACGGCGTCGAGCGTCCCCGCGAGGAACGCGCGCGCCGCGGGCGTCATGCGGGTCGGGAGCGGCGTCCGGCCGAGAATCTCGACGGCGCGGGCGAGCTTGACCACGGCGGAAGACCGGTCGGGCACCGACCCGTGCCCGGCCGCGCCGCGCGCCGTCAGGCGCAGCCAGGCCAGCCCCTTCTCCGCCACCTGGACCGGATAGACGCGGCGGCCGGCAAGCGGCAGCGACATGCCGCCGATCTCGCCGAGGGCCACGCCGGCCCGCACGTCGTCCGGAGCGTTGTCGACGAGCCACCGTGCGCCCAGAGCGCCGCCGACCTCCTCGTCGGCGACGCACGCCAGGATGAGGTCGCGCCGGAACCCGCCCACCTCGGCCTTCATGCGCAGCAGCACCGTCGCGGCCATCGCCGCCATGTGCTTCATGTCGATCGCGCCGCGCCCCCAGATGCAGCCGTCGGCCTCCTCGGCCGCGAACGGCGGGTGCGTCCACCCGACCGGGTCGGCGGGCACGACGTCCAGGTGCGCCGAGAGCAGCAGCGGGGGGAGCCGCGCGTCCTCCCCCCTGAGCCGGGCGACGAGGTTCCCGCGTTCCGGGGCGACGCGGTGGATCTTCGGCTCGACGCCGCCCTCGACCAGCGCCTCCGCGAGCAGCTCGCACGCCCGCAACTCGTTCCCGGGAGGGTTCGACGTGTCGATGCGGATCAGGTCGCGCAGCAGAGTCCGCGCCGATTCGTGCCAGCGCAGGTCGAGCGCCATGGGGGGCTTATACCACATGCCGTGCTCCATTCCCGAGCGCCGATACGGCGGTGCGGCAAGGGTAGCGCGGCGGCGGCGCCGTTCCAAACGGAGGGCGCACCCCCGCCGCTGGGCCTTGAGGAGCCCGGGGCCGAACCCTGATAGGATGCCCCGTCGTGCCCGACCCCAGGATGCAGAGTTGGCTTCTCGGAGCCGTGTTCGCGACGGCGATCGTGGCGAGCGTCCTGTTGCGGCGGAGCCGCACGCGGCAGCTCGACCTGTTCGCGGCGTTCTGCGGTTCGCTGGGGCTCTGGTACTCCTTCTCGCTCTTGGACCAGTTCAGGCCCGATACGGGCTGGCGGCGCGCGGCGCTGGCGGTGCTGGTGCTGGTGCCGCAGATGGCGGTGCGGTTCTTCCGGGCGTTCCTGGGCGACGCGCCGAGGCGTTCCCGGTTCGTCACGACGGTGACGATCGTCGGCGTGGCCGCGATGGCGCTCGTGGCGTCGCCGCTGTGGAACGAGCGGGCGGCGGGCATCGGGATCGCCGTCTACTGGTGGACCGTCATGTGGGCCGCGCTCTGGTACCTCTACAACCGTTCCGGTCGGATCGCGTCGCGGATCGAGGCGGCGCGCGTGAGGCTGCTGGTTGTCGGCGGCGTGCTGGCCCTTTCGTTCTCGCTCCTGGACTACCTGCCGGAGATCGGCGTCGCGTTCCCGCAGCTCGGGCCGATCCTGACGCTGCTGGTGATGTACGCGCTGTCCCAGTCGCTGCTGCGGTTCCGCCTGTTCGACCTGTACGAGTTGTTCGGGCGGTTCGCCGTGATGACGGCCCTGGCGCTCACCCTGGCCGGCATCTTCTCGGCCCTGGTCGTCTGGGCGGAGGCGTCGCACGTCTTCTTCCTCAACGCGGTGGCGGCCGCGTTCGTGATCCTGATCGTGTTCGACCCGTTGCGGACGATGGTGGAGCAGCGGATCGGGGAGATCCTCCTGCGCGAGAGGTTCGCCCTGGAGGCGATGGCGCGGGACGTGCGCCGGCGGCTCGCGCGGGCGCTGTCCACGGACGAGATCGCGCGGACCGTGATCGGCTCCCTGGAGGAGAACCGCAGGTTCACGCACGGCTCGATCTACCTCCTCGCCGCGGACGGCCTGTCGCTGGCGCGCCGGGCGTATTTCGGCCCCGAGCCCGCCTCCGAGATCGATGTCGCCTCGGCGCGTCCGTTGCTCGACGCCCTCGCCTCGGCCGACAGCGAGGCGCTGTCCGCGCACGATCTCCGGCGCGAGATCGAGCGTCCGGGGGCATCGGCAGGCGGCCCGAGGCGCGAGGCGATCGACAACGCCCTGCACATCATGGGCGACATGCGCGCCGACCTGGTCGTGCCGATCCGCGGCGAGGCGCGCGTGCTCGGCCTGCTGGCCCTGCGGGACGAGCGGACTCCGGAGGCGATCCCGGACGCCGAGGCGAAGCTGATCGCGTCGATCGCGGCTCAGGCGGCCGTGGCGGCCGAGAACGCCGACGTGTACCAGAGCATGAAGGTCCGCGACCGCCTGGCCGCGGTCGGCGAGATGGCGGCGGGCCTGGCGCACGAAATCCGCAACCCCCTGGGGGCGATCAAGGCGGCGGCGCAGATCCTCGATGACAGGAAGACCGTGGAGCAGGCCGAGATGGTGAGGGTCCTCGTCGAGGAGACCGACCGGCTCAACAGGGTCGTGACGGACTTCCTGGACTACGCGAGGCCGCGGCCCAAGGGGACGCAGCGGGCCGGCGTGCCCGCGGTGCTCGAACGCTGCATCGCCGTCCTCAAGGCGCAGGCCGGACCCTCGCTGGCCGTCGATCCGGTCGTGGCGCCCCACCTTCCCGACGTGCCGGTGGACGCCGAGAGACTGCAGCAGGTGTTCCTCAACCTGGCGCTGAACGCCGCCCAGGCGGTCGGGAACAGCGGCCGCATCGAGATCACCGCCACCACCCGGCGCGACTCGGGAGCGCCCGCGGGCCGGTCCGCCTCCCAGCCGGGACTCAAGGTGCTCGTCCGCTTCCGCGACCACGGGCCGGGGATGGACGCCGAGACCGCCGGCCGCATCTTCATCCCGTTCTTCACGACGAAACCCGGCGGCGTCGGCCTCGGCCTCGCCATCTCGCAGCGCATCGTCGAGGAGGCCGGCGGCGCCATCGAGGTGCGCTCGGAGCCCGGCCGCGGCTCCGACTTCACCGTCGTGCTGCCGGCGGCGTAGCCACGCGTCGATCGAGCAGCCGCAGCGCCTCGTCCGATCCGTCCGGCGCTTCCAGCCGGTGCCCGATCGCCGCCCAACGGAGACGCTCACCGGCGAAGCCGTCCGGCAGCCTGGCGGCGTCCTTCTCCGTGACGACGATCCGTTCGGCGCCGCACGCCGCCGCGGCGCCCTCGGCCTCGGCGCGCACGCGCGGACCGATCGGCTCGTGATCCGGCAGGAAGGCGTGGCCCGCGATCCGGAAGCCGGCTCCGGCCAGACCGCCCAGAACGCGCGCCGGCCGCGCCACGCCGCACAGCAGGTAGACGGGTCCGGCTGCGGCGGCCCTCGATCCGCCGGCGAGATCGCGGACGCCGTCGATCCGCGTTCGCAGTCGCAGCACCGGCCGTGGCGAGCCGACAGGCGGGTCGTCCGTGTCGATCAACGCGACGACGTCGACCTCCGAGCGGCGGATGCAGCCGGGGCGTCGCGGGCCCGCCGGGAATGCCGGGAGATCCCATCCGTCGCCCGGGCCCAGGCAGGCGATCCGCACGTGGGCGGCGGCCGGCCGGCGCAGCGAGGGGTCGTCGAGCACGACGGCGGTGCAGCCGGCCAGGGCGGCCCGGCGCACGGCCTCGGCGGCGTCGTCGCACGAAAAGACCGGGGCCGATGGGAGCAGGCGGGAGATCATGCCGATCTCGTCGGCCACGACGGCGGCGGAGCGCGTCCCGACGGCGGCCGGCCGGCCTTGACGCGCCGACAGCGTCTCGGCCAGCAGCAGCACGAGCGGCGTCTTTCCGGCGCCGCCGAGCGCCAGGCCGTGCACGGCGACGACGGCGATCCCGCCCGGCCCGGCCCGCGGCAGGGAGTCGCGCCGCGAGAGCGCCACGGCATCCGCGGCGAGCGAGATCCCGCGGCGTGCGACCCGGAGCCACGCGGGCTCCGGATCCCGGAAGCCTCCAGGCGGCTTGACTTTGCCGGGTCGTCCGCGATGATCGAAGCCGTCGCGGCGCTCGTGCGACATCGGCATCGACCGTAGGCCCGGAGCGCCGGCGCGGCAAGGGTAATGAGCGTCAGGACATCGAGCACTCCGCCGACCCCGACACTGGAAGCCGGCGCGATCGTGGGCGGGCGGTTTCGCATCGAGCGGTTGCTGGGCTCCGGCAGCCTCGGACAGGTGTACGTCGCGGTCGACGACCGCACCGGCAAGAAGACCGCGCTGCGGCACGTGCCCGCCGCGGCGATCCGGGATGCGGAGGACATCGAGCAGGTCCGGGCCGGGGTCAGGGCCGCGGCGCTGCTGGTTCACCGCAACATCGTCGGCACGTACGGGCTCGGCCAGGAGCCATCCGGCGACCTGTTCATCACGATGGAGTACGTGGAGGGAGAGAACCTGCGGGCGCTGCTGGAACGGCGCGTCGCCGCCGGCAAGCAGTTCTCGCTTCGTGGCGCGTTCAACGTCGCGGCCCACCTGTGCAACGCGCTCGAATTCGCCCACGGCAAGTCGACGCTGCACGGAAGCCTCTCGCCCCACCACGTCCTGATCGGGCGGACCGGGCGCGTCAAGCTCGCCGGTTTCCCGGTGTCCCGGATCCTGCCTTCCCTGCGAACCCTCTCGTCGTCCCTCCGGATGTATCTGGTCCCCTACCTGCCGCCCGAGGGGCGTGACCGGGCGCGGAAGATGGACGCGCGAGCGGACGTCTACTCGGTCGCCGCCGTCCTCTTCGAGCTGCTCGGCGGCCGGCCCCGGCCCGGAATCGCGCCGAACGCCGAGGCGCTGCCGCCGTCCGTGCCTCCGCAGGTCCGGGCGGTCCTGGTTGCGGCGCTCGACCAGGACCCGGGCAGGCGCCCGGCGTCGGCCTCGGCTCTGAAGAACGCCATCGAGGCCGCTCTCGTCGGCGTGGGCGAGATCGACAAGGGGGACGACGATCTGTCGATCGACGTCGACGTGGACGTCGGAGAGGCTTCGCCGGCCGCCGCGATCGCGCCGCCGCCGGGCGCTGCTTCCTCCCCTCCGCCGCCGCCGCACGGCGCCCGACCGTCCGCGCCGAGCGGACCGCCGCGCCGCGGCAGCAGGATCCCGATCGAGGCGAGCTTCCGCGGGGAGGCGCTGCAGCCGTCGGCGCCCTCGATCGCCGGGCTGTCGAAGCCGTCGACGACCGCGGTCGACTTCGGCGCCATCCTCGGCGAGCTGGACGCCGACGACCTGGAGCGGTGGATGCTCCAGCGGGACAAGCTGGACCACGGTCCGTTCAGGGACCGCGAGCTGGCCGAGATGATCCTCCGCGGCGGCGCGCTGGCCGAGCACACGGTCACCAACCTGGAGACGGGCAAGCGGGCGAAGCTGAAGCACGTGGAGGAGTTCAAGCCGTTCCTCGACAAGTACCGCATCCGCAAGAAGCAGGAGGAGGAGCAGGAGGCGATCAGGCGCTCCGTGCGCGTGGAGCGGTTCGGCCTGGCGGCCAAGGCCGGCATAGCGGCGGGGATCCTGGTCGCGGTGGCCGGAGCGTCGGCGGGGCTGTACTACGGCCTGCGCGGCGGCGGCGGCGAGGCCGCCGCGGTGCGGGAAGACCACAAGGTCGCGCTGGCCGGACCGAGCCAGGTGAAGGGGATCCAGGATATCGAGGTCGAGGTGCTGGAGAAGGTCCCGCCCGCCGCCGACGTGGCGAAGCAGAAATCCAGGCGCCGTCCCGGATCGCCGGGCACAAGACAGTCCGCCGGCTCGGGGCGCGCGGCAGGCGGGATGGAGGACTGGGACTCGGCCTGGACCCGGGGCGGCGATCTCGACCTGGCGTCGGGCGATTCGGCCGCGCCCATCCTCACGGCGCGGGACATCAACGCGAAGATGCGATCGAAGCAGGGCGCGCTGTTCTCGTGCCTGCGCGGCGAGATGAGCCGCGACCCGGGTCTCCACGGCCGGGTCAACATCGAGATGCTGATCCGCGGCGACCGCATCGTCTCCGTGCGCTCTCCGGATCGGTCCGGAGCCTTCGAGAACTGCCTGCAGGACGCGCTCTCCTCGGTCCGCTTCGACGCCCAGGCCTACGGCCAGATGCGCTCGGTCTTCTCGATGGAAGTGAACCGGTGAGGCAACCGCCCCTCTGTTGCCTGATTCTCGCGACGGTTTCCTGCTCCGATGCCGTGATCCGGACCACGTCGGAGTCCGAGGCCAACCGCGCCGTTGCCGTGCTGGAGCGCCACGACGTACCCGCGGATGTCGAGGCATCGACCCGTGGGCGCGAGACGCGGTTCGAGGTGGTCGTCGGCAGGAGCGATGCGGCGCGGGCCCGCGCCGTCCTGGGCGCCCACGGCCTGCCCCGCGGCGATCGCGGAGGGCTCGCGGCGGCTTCCGCGGGCGGCGGCATCGTTCCCTCGCCGGTGGAGGAACGGGCCAGGATGGCGGGGGCGATAGCGACGGAGTTGGAGCGCAGCCTGGAGTCGGTGGACGGCGTGGTCGAGGCGCGCGTGCACGTTGCGTTTCCGCTGGCCGGAGATCCGTCGTTCTCGCACGAGACGGCCGCGCGGCCCGCGCGGGCGTCGGTGCTGATCCGCCACGCCGGGGCCGGGGAGCCTCTCTCGGACGACGACGTGCGCAGGCTCGCGGCCGGAGCGGTCGATTCGCTGGACAGGGCCGCGGTGGACGTCGTCTTCCATCGCGTCGTCGTGCCGCCGGCGCCGGAGGATGCGTGGGAGCCGCTGGGGCCCTTCACGGTCCGCACCGGCAGCCGCGGCCCGCTGCTCGGAATCCTGCTCGGCCTGCTGGCGACGGTGGCCACGCTCTCCGGCCTGCTGGTCTGGACGCGCGTCTCCTCCAGGCGACGCAAGGCGCCCGAGGTCGGCCCCCGTGCGTGACGAGGCGGCGCCGTCGCGGCCGGCCGTCGCGGCGATCGCAGCGGCGCTCGCGGCCTGCGGCGCGGCCTGTGGCGGTGCTCCGTGCCCGGCGAGCGTCCAGCCGGAGCCGGAAAGCGATCCCGGGCCGCCGCACGATTTCGTCCCGGCGATCGTGAAGGCGGTCGTGCCGGCCCCGCAGGGCAACGCGCTCGTGCTGGAGGCGGAGGCCGAAGGCCTCTGGCTCCCGGTGTTCATCGGCGACGCCGAGGCGGCCGTGATCCGCATGCGTCTTGCGGGCGGGCGGTTCGAACGACCGCTGACGCACGACCTGCTCGACGCGCTGCTGGCCGAGATGGGCGGCGAGATCGTGCGCGTGCTGGTCACCAAGCTGCGCGGCGACGTCTTCATCGGCACGGTGGTGGTCCGTCAGGGAGGCCGGCTGATCCGGGTCGACGCCCGTCCCTCCGACGCGGTGGCGCTCGCCGTGGGCAACAACGTCCCGATCTTCGTCGCCCGTTCCGTCCTGCAATCCGCCGGCGTGCCGATCGAACGCCGGATCGTGCCGTAGTTGGCGCCCCTGTTTCCACTGGTTCACCTCGGGCCGCGCCTGTGCTAGCGTCTCCGCCCCGAGGAGGTCGGTGACCATGAAGCAAGTCGTTGCGGTGGCGCTGGCGGTGATGGCCGTCGTGTCGTGCAGGGGATCCGATTCGAAGGTCAAGCTCACGGTGACCACGTTCGACCCGAAGCTGGCCGAGGTTCCCTCCAACCTGCCGGACAAGGAGCCGGAGAAGAACATCGGCGGCGCGTACACGGCGTACGGGCTGTGGGGGGCGACGCAGGATCCGAACCTCGCGGCCAAGATCAAGGATTCCGAGGTCAGGGTCCGAGGGTACATCGTCAACGTCTCCATGCCCGCGCGGACGCGGGGCGAGGTCGAGTTGACGCCGCACGTCTGGATCGCGGACCAGCCCAGCCGCAAGGGCCTGTACTTCGCCGCCACCGGGTACGCCGACAGCTACGTGGCGATGGAAGAGGCCGCGGCGTACGACAAGTGCATCGAGGCGTGCACGAAGGCCAAGGGCGATCCGGCCGCCGAGGCGACGTCCACTCCGGGACGGTACAGCAAGACGTTCGGCGCCTGCCTGACCGACGTGCGGGAATGCCGCGACCTGTTCGAGGCCAACCCGCGGGCCAACTTCTTCAAGCTGGCCGGGGCGATCCTCAAGTGGTACGTCCGCGACCAGATCTTCGGCTCGGACAAGCGCAAGGCGATCGAGGACGAGCTGCGCGGGATGGGCAACGTGATCTGCGAGGCCGGGCCCGCGCAGCGGCGGCTGATGGTGACCATCCTGGTCGCATCCGTCCTCGGCTTCGATCTCGAGAAGTTCCGGCGCGACGTCGGACGGGAGATCAAGGAGAAGTACCCGGGCCGGCGCGTGGAGCAGCTCGAACCGAGCATCCTGCAGGAGATATCGAACCGCAGGCTGGAGATCCTCGACGATCCGCAGAACGTCCGGAAGGTGTACGATGCGATCCGCGCCATCCGGGCCGGCACGGACGACGGATCGACGCTCGGCGCCCACCGCGGCCTCGGCGCCGCCTGGCGCTCGGCACTCGCCAAGGGCGGCACGCAGGGCGTCAGCGGAGTCACGACCGACGCCCGGAAGGTCGCCAACGACCTGCTGGACGACATCATGTACCGCTGGTTCTGGTCGAAGGCGGACACCAAGCGGGCGGCCAACATGGCCTGCGTCTTCGACGATCTGCTCGACTTCACCAGCGACCGGCTCGATCCGATCAAGCTGATCACGCGCCGTCGCGTCATGCTTGGACCCCAACCCGACACCACGTGGGAACAGGCCATGGCCTCGGGCCGGCAGTTCGAAATCCAGGCCAGGTTCGCGTCCCGCAGCCGCACCGGCTTCATCGGCTGGACGCTGGACATCCTGCCCTCGATGGTCTGTGCGCACAGGGCCAACTGCCCCGACTACATCAACCCGGTCTTCGGGACGGTATACGAATTCAAGTTCGGCGAGGCGTCGGCCTCGACGCCGTGACCGTGGCGGCCGAAGGACCACGCCGCCACGTGGGGGGCTCGCGGACGCGACTCGGGCGCCTGGGCCGCGAGATCGAGCTGGTGCCCGCGCCGGCCGCCATTCTCCCGGCGGCGCCCGCCGCGATCGATCGGGTTCCGTCGGCCGAGCGCCGCGAGGGTCCGGTGTCGGCGTTGCTCGGCACGCTGGCCGACTCCCTGATGGGCCGCCTGCGGCGCCGCGTCGATCCGGATTTCGACCGCCGCTATCACGCCATCCTGAAAAGGCTCGGCCCGCACGGCTACGACCCGTTCGGCTTCAACCTCGAATACGCGAGCTACGCCCTCGTCGCCGCGGCGTGGCTCTACCGGCGCTACTTCCGCTGCGAGGTCACCGGCATCGAGCGCGTCCCGCCGGGGCGCGCGATCCTCGCGGCCAACCATTCGGGCCAGATACCGATCGACGGCCTTATGATCGGCACCGCCATGCTGCTCGACCACGACCCCCCGCGACTGATCCGCTCGATGATCGAGATATGGGCGGCCACGCTCCCCTTCGCGGCCAAGTTCTTCGCCCGTTGCGGCCAGGTGGTCGGCCTGCCCGAAAACTGCCGGCT
Organism: uncultured delta proteobacterium; assembly: GCA_947085355.1. Classification (GTDB taxonomy): domain Bacteria; phylum Myxococcota_A; class Polyangia; order DRWM01; family JAAZOP01; genus CAMTWF01. The sequence continues at coordinate 9,581 of CAMTWF010000030.1, read as the reverse complement.
GCTGCTCGATCGCGACGAGGTCATCCTCGTCTTCCCGGAGGGCACGCGGGGGATCACGAAGACGATCGACAGGGCGTACCGGCTCGAGGAGTTCGGCCAGGGATTCGTGCGCCTAGCGCTCGAAACCGGCTCGCCCATCGTTCCGGTAGCCGTCGTGGGCGCCGAGGAGCAGTACCCCGCGGTGCTGAACCTCGCGTCGGTGGCCAGGTGGATCGGCGCGCCGGCGGTGCCGGTGACGCCGTTGATGGCGCTGGGTCCGATCGGCCTGCTGCCGCTCCCCACGCGGTACCGGATCGCTTTCGGCGAGCCTATCCGGCTGCCGGGCGATGCGGACGAGGACGACGAGGCGGTGGCCGAGGGGGTGCGGGTCGTGCGTTCGGCCGTCCAGGACCTGCTCAACAGGACGCTCGCCGCCCGGAAACACGTGTTCTGGTGACGCGCCACGAAACCGTCGCCGGCCGTCAACGCCCGCCGCCGACCGGCGCGAGTCGGCGTGGGCGCGCCGGTCGAGCCGCCGCCGACCCGTCGGCGGAGCCGGCGGTCGTCGTCACGGGGATCTGCGGCCGGCTCGGCCGGTTGCTGCTCCGCAAGCTCCACCGGGAGGCGCGCGTGGTCGGCATCGACCGCCGCCCGTTCCCGGACGCGCCGCCGGACCTGGTTCACTACCGCATCGACCTCCGCCGGAAGGCGTGCCGCGACGTGTTCCGGCGGGAGCGCATAGGCGCCGTCGTGCATCTCGGGGTGATGCACGACCCGCGACTCGCCCCCGAGGTGCATCACACCTGGAACATCGAGGCCTTCTCCAAGGTGCTCGACTACATTGCCGCCCAGGGCATACCGAAGCTGATCGTTCTTTCGGGCGCCGCGGTGTACGGCCCCAGGCCGCAGAACCCGCAGTTCCTCTCCGAGCAGGCTCCGTTGCTGGGCGCCGGCCGGATCTCCGAACTCCGCGACCTGGTCGAACTCGACATGCTGGCCCAGTCGTTCTTCTGGCGGGCGCCGGCGTGCGAGACCGTGATCCTGCGACCGTGCTTCGTCGCGGGAAGCGTACGCAACGAGATCCACAGCTACTTCCGACTGCCGGTGACGCCCACCCTGCTGGGATTCGATCCGATGATGCAGTTCGTCCACGAGGACGACGTCGTCGCCGTCATCCTCCGGGCACTCGGGCCCGGCGTCCGGGGCATCTACAACATCGCCGGGCCGGGCGTTCTGCCCCTCTCGGAGGCGATACGCCGGGTCGGGCGTCGATCGTTGCCGATACCGCACTTCGTGGCCCGCAGGGTCCTCGATCGCCTGTGGCGCGCCCGCCTGTCGGACTTTCCCGGGCGCGAGATCGACTTCCTGCGCTTCATCTGCATGGTCGACGACAGCCGGGCACGACGCGAACTCGGCTACGAACCGTCCCGGACGATCGACGATGCGCTCGCGGCCCTGCGCGACGGGATCGACGAAGCCCGGTAGGAGGATGCGCGGCAGCGACGAACCGGCGGCGCTGCCGGCTGCCGGGTCGGAGACGGTGACCGCGATCTTGGTGGAGCTGAAGGGATTCGAACCCTCGGCCTCTAGAGTGCGATTCTAGCGCTCTCCCAACTGAGCTACAGCCCCACGGCCGGACGGGATTATAGGCAGCGGCCGATCCGTGGCAAGGAAAATGTGGCCCCCGGCGGGCCCCGGGCGGATCCGCCGGAGAGGCCGGCACGTAGGAATGCGCCGGCATGCCCGGGCGTCCAAGTGCCCGGCCGCGGTGCTCGACCGCCGGCGGGGCAGGCGCGGCCCCGGGGCGTTTGACGAAGGTGGTCCCTTGGGCCATGATACCGGGCGACGAGGGAGGGCTAGCGTGAGACACTGTCCGATCTGCCGCGGGCAATACGACGACTCGGTGCAGTTCTGCCCCGCGGATGCGGCCAAGCTGATCATCGTCGGCGTCGACGAGGATCGGATGGTCGGCGCCGTAATCGGAGGCAAGTACCGCATCGAGCGCAAGATCGGCGAGGGCGGGATGGGCAAGATCTACGAGGCCCGCCACGTCACGCTGGGGAAGCGCTTCGCCGTCAAGACGCTGCACCTGGACTACACCAGGAACATCGAGGCGATCGAGCGGTTCCGGCGCGAGGCGACGACGACGGCCGCCCTGGAGCATCCCAACATCCTCGGGATGGCCGACATGGACCAGACCGACGACGGCACGTCGTACATCGTCATGGAGTTCCTCGACGGGCACGAGTTCCGGAACGTGTTGAACCGCGAGCGGATCCTGCCGTGGCCCCGCGTGGTCCACATCTTCTCCCAGGTCTGCCGGGCGCTGCACGCCGCGCACGAGCATGGGGTCGTGCACCGGGATCTCAAGCCGGAGAACGTCTTCCTGATTCGCCGCGAGGACGATCCTGACTTCGTGAAGCTGCTGGACTTCGGCATCTCGAAGATCCGCGCCGCGGGGTCGAAGCTGACGCAGACCGGAATGGTGATCGGAACGCCCCACTACATGTCGCCCGAGCAGGCCCGCGGGGACCCTGGGCTCGACAGCCGGTCCGACATCTACGCCATCGGCGTCATGCTCTACGAGGCCCTGACGGGACGGCTTCCGATCGATGCCGAGAACCCGACCGGGGTACTCGTCAAGATCCTGACGGAGGAGCCGCCGACGCCGCGCGCCGTGAATCCGGCAATTCCTCCCGAGGTCGAGGCGATCATCCTCCGGGCGATGGCCAAGGACAAGAACTACCGTTTTCCTGCGTGTCGCGATCTTCTGGCGGCGCTGCAGCAGGTATCCGGCTTCGCGAGCGGCACGACGACCGCGGCGGCGGCGCCGCGGCCGGGCCCTACGCCGTCGCAGGCATACGCCGGGGCTGCCGTGGCACCGACAGCGTACGGAACTCCGCCGACCGCGCCGCCCGGCCAACCGGGAATGCAGTACGGCGGTCCGCAGGCGCCGTACCCGCCGCACCCGTCCGGGGGCGCCGTGCCGCCGACCGGCCCGACGCCGATGGCTTGGCCCGGTCAGACGCAGAGCGCTCCGATCGCCCTCCCCGCGCCGGCCCGCAGGTCGGCCGCGCCCTTGGTGGCCGTGCTGTTGACGCTCCTCGTGACAGGCGGCGCCGCCGCCGCGTACTTCCTCGTCTTCCGCGAGCGGTCCGGCGGCGATTCCGGCACGGCCGCCGCGGGACCGCAGGCCGCCGTCGATGCGGGAATCGTCCTGGCGTCGGCCGATGCGGGCGGGATCGATCCGCCCGTCCAGGCGTCCGATGCCGGCGTCGCCATGCCACCGCCGCCGGACCCGCCCGATGTTGCGGTCACCGCCGAGCCGGACATCGAGGAACCGGAGGCGGCTGTGGCGGTCGCGGACGGGTCCGAGCCGGAGGCAGCCGCCGTTCCGGCCGAGCCGGACAAGGTCACGGTGACCTTCGTGACGAACCCGGACGGAGCCAAGGTGTTCGTCGAGCAGGACGGGAACGAGGAACAGATCTGCGTGACGACGTGCCAGCAAGCGTTCCCCAAGGGGAGCGTACCGGTCAGGGTCGTGTTCCGGCGGGTCGGGTATCGAGACCAGCAGGCCGAGTTCCTGCCAACCCAGCATCGCTTCGTGCAAGGCGACCTCGACCGCGTTTCCGGGTCGAGGCGCGACGCGGGCGGCGGCCAGGTGACCGCGACGGACGTGCCGATCGGGCCGCCCGACGCGGGCGTCGTCGTGGTCCGGCCCCCCGACGCGGGCGTGATCGTCGTGCCCTCCCGGGACGCCGGCGGCGTGGGCATCAGGATCGAGGCCGGCCAGGGCGTGCAGCGGCTCGATGTCGGCGGGCCGAGGATCTGGTAGCCGGCGCCGGGCACGATCGGCGCGACCAGGGAGGTCGTACGATGCGCACAACGTCAACCGCTCTCGCACTGCTGCTCGCGGCCGCCGCGCCGCGGGTGGCCGCCGCGCAACCGGGGCCGGACGCCGCCTCGCAGGCGTACGAGACCGGCAGGCAGCTCGTCGAGGAGGGCCGCTACGCCGAGGCGCTCGCCGCCTTCGAGCAGCTCTACTCGCTGGAACTGTCGGCTCGCGCGCTGTTCAACATCGCGGCCTGTCACGAGCTGCTCGGGCAGTACGAGCAGGCCCGCGAGAAGTACTCGGGGGTGCTCGCCCTGCCGGCGCTCCCCGCGGACCGGCGGGCGGAGGTCGAGCAGGCGATAGCGCGAGTTACCGAGGCGATGGGACTTGCGCCGACGCACCACTCGGCCGCGCGGCAGGACGAGGATCGCCTCGCGGCGGCGTCCCGCGCCTACGCGACGGGAGAGCAGTTCTACCGCCAGGGGCGTCACGCCGAGGCAATCCAGGCGTTCCAGCAGTCCTACGACATCGTCCCCTACCCCGAGACGCTGTTCAACATCGCCGCGGCGCTCGAAGCGCTCGGCCGGTACCCGGATGCCCGCGTGCGCTACCAGGCGGTTGCGTCGCTGCCCGACGTGTCGAACGATCTGCGCGCACAGGCCAACGCCGGCCTCGCGCGCGTCGTGCAGGCGGAGCGCCACGGCGCGCTGCCGCCGCCCGGGGGCGGCCTCCAACCCCACGGCGGCCTCGCTCCTGCGACCGGCGCCGGCCTGTGGGAGCGGCTGGACACCGAGCAGGATCACGGGGGACCCGCGGGGTACCTGTTCCTCGGCGGCGGCGGGTGCCTGGGCGGCGACTGTTCCGACAAATCGTCCGCGGGCGTCGGCGGCGGGGCCGGGCTGATGTGGCGGTTCATCCCGAATCTCGGCATCTCGGCGGAGGCGGCCTTCCTGCTGTACGACTACGAGCACGGGTACACCGGCGGCACGGATACGGTGTCGACCACGTACCTGGACGTCGCCGTCGGCCTGCGCTACCACATCCTGAGCAGCGGCTGGATCGACCCGTGGATCGACGTGGCGGCCGGCTTCGCCCGATGGACCTTCGACTACACTGCGCTGGGGAGCGGATCCTATGCGGCCGACGGCGCGCTCCTTCGCGCGGCGCTCGGCTGCGACTTCTTCATCTCCAGGTACGTCGCCCTGGGGCTCCGCTTCGATCAGCGCATACCGATCTGGACCTCGTGGACCGACACCACGGGGATCGACATTTCGGTGATCGAACCATACGACATGTGGATGGCGACGCTCAACGGGACGTTCTACTTCCTGGTCGGGTAGGATCCGTCCAGCTCCGCCCCGACCGGCAGCACGTCCGTCACAGCCACCTCGCGCTTCTCCTCCGGCTCCTCACGTCCCGGTTCCGGTCGAACGCCGACCCCGAGATTCAGCTTCTAGTCGCCCGGCAGCAACTCGCCGTCTACCAGCGCTCGGTCCCACGGCCCCTCCTTCGTCTCCGTGATCGCCTCTTCTTGTGCCGGCTCTCGCGGCTCTGGTCCGGCTGGAAGGACACGCTCGTCGTCGTGAAACCGGCGACGGTGATCGCCTGGCGTCGCCGGAGGTTCGCCGCGTTCCGGGCGAAGCTCGGCGCGCGTCGCGGCCCGGGGCGTCCGCCGGTGCCGCAACAGATCCAGGATCTCATCCGCGAGATGTCCGAAGCCAACGTGTGCCGGGGCAGCCCGCGGATCAAGTCCGAGTTGCACATGCTCGGCATCGACGTCGCGAAGTCGACAATCGAGCGGTACATGGTGAAGCGGCCGAAGCCGGCGTCCCCGACGTGGCGCGCCTTCCTCGCGAACCACGTCGCCTGCCTCGTCTCGATCGACTTCTTCGTCGTCCCGACCGTGCGGAACCGTGCGCTCTATGTTCTCGTCGTTCCGGCTCATCTCCGCCGGCGCGTCCTGCACGTCGGCATCACGGAGCACCCGACGGCGTCATGGACCGCGCGCCGGAGCACCGCGACGTGCAGCCGCCTCGGGTTTTCGGGAAGGACAAGCACGGAGCAGCGGATCTTCCGGCGGTCCGATGCGGCGTCACATCAGCTCGTAGAACTCCTTGGTCCCCAGGCAGGGCAGGTACTTCCGCAGCAGGTCGAGCAGCGGCCCGTGCGTCAGCATCAGCCAGCCGCCCTCGCCCCGGTAGTACCGGCGGTAGGCGACGTAGACTCCGGGCACGGCGACGTTCAACGGCTCCGACCGGACGTATCAACTCCGGTTCAGGTTCCAGTCGCGCTGGCGGTGCGTCAGGGGCGGCCGGGCCAACGGGCTGGCCGCGGCCGGCCTTCGGGCGACCCTGGCCTCTTGACCTGCGGGGCCGCAGGCGGTCAGACTCGCTTCATGCCACCATCGACGCAGGACGTGAGCATCACCTTGCTGGACGTGTTCGACGTCGCGATCGGCATGGAGCGGAGCGCCGAGCAGTTCTATGCGGCCGCCGCCGGGAGGATGGACGATCCCGGGCTGCGCCTGCTGCTACGCGGCCTCGCCTCCACCGAGCACGACCACGGAGAAGCGTGGCGACGTGAGAAGGAGGCCCTGGTGCGCGATCCCCCGCAGACCTCAGGCAGCGACGACGGCATCGTAGGCGCGTATCTCGCGACGTGGGCGGTGGCGGGGCCGCACGCGTCGACGGAAGAGGAGTTGTCCCGGCTCGTTGCGGCGGCCGACCCGGCGGGTGTTCTCGCCACCGCCATCCGCATGGAGAGGGACGCGATCGCGTTCTACTCCGGCCTGGAGGACTTCGTCGCCGATGAAGCCGCCCGGCAACGGGTCCGGCGGGTGATCGCCGACGAACGGCGGCATGCCACGGATCTCGTGGCCGCGATGCGGCGTTTCTGTCCCGAGCCAAGGTAGGTCCCGACCCGCCTCGCGACGACGTCGAGGCGGTCAGGTCTTCTTCGGGCCATCCAGGTCGCCGCGCAGGAGGAGATCGAGGAAAGCATCGACGATCTCCGGGTCGAACTGGCGGCCGCGCTGTCCGCGGATCTCCTCGACGGCGCGGGCGACCGGCCACGCCTGCTTGTACGGGCGTTCGTGGGTCAGCGCATCGAAGACGTCGGCGATGGCGGTGATCCGGGCCGCCAAGGGGGCTTTGTCCGCCGCCAGCCCGTCGGGGTATCCCGTGCCGTCCCACCGCTCGTGGTGGTGCCGGGCGATCTGCTCGGCCATTCGCAAGGTACTGAACCGGCTGCCGGCCAGGATGCCCGTGCCGATCGTCACGTGCGACTTGATCACCTCGAACTCCTCCGGCGTCAGCTTCCCGGGCTTGAGCAGAATGGAGTCGGGCACACCGATCTTCCCCACGTCGTGGAGCGGCGCGGCCCGCCGGAGAACGTCCGCCTGTCGCCGTTCGAGCCCGATCGCGCGGCCGATGGCCGCGGCGATCTTGCCCACGCGCTGGGTGTGCTCCCCCGTGTCGTCGTCGCGGAACTCGGCCGCCCGGGCAAGCCGATCGAGGATCTCGACCTGTGCGGCCTCGAGTTCGGACGTTCGCTTGCGGATCTTCGTCTTGAGTTTCCGCTTCTCGTGGTTCAACTCCCGCTTGGAGAAGCGGACCTCCAGCAGGTTGGCCACGCGCAAGAGGACTTCCACGGGGTCGAACGGCTTGGCGAGGAAGTCGCTCGCGCCCTCTCCGAGGGCGCGATGGACCGTCTCGGGCTGATCATCCGCCGTGAGCGCCATGATCGGAACTTCCAGCCCCAGGGGCATGCGCGCGCGCAGCATCCCCATGACCTGGAAGCCGTCGAGGCCGGGCATGACGAGGTCGAGGAGCACCATGTCCGGCTGGAACTTATCGAAGAGGCGGACCGCCTCGCCGGGGTCGGTGGTGGCGGCGAGGTTGTCGTAGCCGGCGCGGCGCAGGAGCCGATCGAAGAGCCGGACGTTGCTTTCGTGATCGTCGATGACCAAAATGCGGGCTTCGGGGCGCGGCGGCTTGGGCGTCGTCATCGGTGTCCGACCTCTTCTTCTCCCTCGGCCAGACGCACGATGCGGGCGAGGTTCACCGGCTTGGGAAGGTACTCGACCGCCCCTGCCGCCAGGAGTTGACGCACGTGCTCGGGGGCGACGTCCGTGCCGACGACGACGACCGGAATACCCGCCGTCACCGGGTCGCTCCGTAGCCGGGCGAGTACGTCGGCGCCCGGGATGTCGGGCAGGCGGAGATCGAGGAAGACGATGTCCGGCCGCTGTCGCCGAGCGACCTCGATGCCAAGGGAGCCGGAAGCAGCGGGCAGGAAGCGGCAGGTCGGTCGCGCGGCCAGGATGCGCTCGATGAGCCTCATGTTCGCCGCGTCGTCTTCGATGTACAGGACGGTCCGGACACCCGGCCGACAAACTGAGGCGGGTGGCGGCCAGTCCCCGACGTCCTCGGGGGAACCGTTCCGCGCGTCCCTGTCGGGTGCGGCCGGTGCGAGGTCTACCCAGAAGGTCGTGCCGCGCCCGGGGACGCTCTCGATGCCGACGGTGCCTCCCATGGCTTCGACCAGACCTTTGGCCACTGCCAGCCCGAGGCCCGTGCCCTCGATGCCGGTCGCCTCGACGCCCAATCGCTCGAACGGGAGGAAGACCCGCGGGATCTGTTCGGCGGGGATGCCGGGACCGCCGTCCTGGATCGTCAGGCGGATCGAGCCGTCCGGCCGCGCATCGATCGCGGTGCGGACCCAGCCGCCGGCCGCGTTGTACTTCACGGCGTTGGACAAGAGGTTGAGGAGCACCTGACCCAGCCGCCGGCGATCGGCCATGACCGGGCGGGGCGGAACTTGGCCGCCGGCGGTCTCGATGCGGACACGCCGCCGGTCGGCGACGCCGCGAATCAGGTGGACCGTTTCCGCGAGCACCTCCTGCGCGTCGACCGACTCGAGCGTGATGCGCATCTTGCCGTTCTCGATGCGCGCGATGTCGAGCACCTCATCGACGAGGGCGAGCAGATGGCGGCCGGCCTTCAGGATGTCGTCCGCGTCCTCCCGCTGTGCTCGCGATCCGCCCTCCGAGTGGAGGGTCTGGGCGAACCCGAGGATGGCGGTCAGCGGGGTGCGAAGCTCATGGCTCATCCGGGACAGGAACTCGGTCTTGGCTCGGTCGGCCCGCTCCGCCTCGTCTTTCGCGCGGTGCAGGGCATCGTTGGCGGCGGCGAGATCCGCCGTGCGCCGGACGACGAGCTGCTCGACCTCGGCCGGGTCCACGCGGGAGGAGTGCGCTTCGCGCCGCAGGATGTTGGCGCGTTCCAGGGCGCAGGCCAGGGCGCGCCGAAAGCACACCGGGTCGTCGGCGGTCACGAGGCACTCGCAGGCACCGGCGCGGATCATCTGCGCGGCGAAGTCGGGGTCGGCACACCTCGTGGCGACCGCCACCGCGACCCGCGGATGCCGGGAACGCACGCCGGCAACCACGTCGAGCGCTTGGTCGGAGGCCGAGGGAACGGCGACCAGCAGCAGATCGGGTGCGGCGCTTGCGAGGTACTTGCCGAGATCGGACTCGGTTTCGGCGAGCAGGATGTCGCAGGATGGTGCAACCGACAGGATGAGGTCACGTGCGCGCCGGGCTCCGATCCCATCGGCGTCGAGCATGACGATGCGCGGGACGGGGGCACGATCGATCATCGTGACCTCCGGATGAACGGGCGAGGCCGGAGGGCGATGCACTCCGGAGTCGCGAGATCGATCAGGCGGCCGAGTGTCGGCCAACCATGTAGGTGAAGGTGGGTGCAGGGGG
>CAMTWF010000029.1:0-11009 GCA_947085355.1 uncultured delta proteobacterium | reverse complement strand
CTTTTCGGTTGCGTGTTGTACTCCGTGCTCCCTTTCGTACCTCGTGGTCCGGGGGGGGGGGGGGGGGCGGTGCGGCGCCGGCCGCCCAACAGCCCCCCGGTGCAGCCGAAGGCCCGCACCAGCCCCTCAGCGCGCACGCGCATCGCTTCTCGGCTCCAGCGCAAGCAGCGCGACGTTGATCGCGATCGAGATCAGCAAGAGCACGATGCCGATGGCGATCGCGCGTTCGAACTCACCCCGCATCGTCTCCGTGGCGATCGCCGTGGTCATGGTGCGCGTCTCGCCCGTGATGTTGCCGCCCACCATCAGCGTCATGCCGGTCTCGCCGATCACGCGGGCGAAACCGGTCACCAGCGCGGCGAAGAGGCCCGGGGCGGCCTCGTGGACCGCGGCCCGCGCGACCCCCAGCGGACCGGCGCCGGCGGTGCGGGCGGCGTCGAGCGTCACGGGGTCGGCGCCCTCGACGGCCGCGGCGAACAGCGACGTCAACAGGGGGAACGCCAGCAGCGCCTGCGCGATCGCGATCGCCCACGGCGTGTAGAGGAGTTCCAGCGCCCCGACGGGCCCCTGGCGGCCGAGCGTCATGTAGATCAGCAGGCCGATGAGGACCGACGGGACCATCATCAGCGCCCGGGCGGTCGCGCGGAGCAGCCGGCGGCCCGGGAAGCGGCCAAGGGCCAGGCCCGCGGCGGCGGGCAGGGCCAACGCGGCGGCGACAAGCACGGCGGCCGATGAAACCCTGATCGACAGCCACGCGACACCCAGGACCTCATCGTCGAACGACCACAGGAGCGAGAAGGCGTCGGCCAGGGGCGAATCGCCGGTCACGGCCAGCCGCCCCTACGGAACCTCGAAGAGCGCCCGGCCGAACTCGGTACGGCCGAACGACTCGACGATCGCCCGGCCCGGACCGCTCGACAGGAACCGCGCGAACAGCCGGGCCTCCTCGTGGCGCAATCCGGGGTGACGGCCGGGAGAGAGCAACAGCACGGAGTAGGGGTTGGCCCAGCCGACCCCGCGCGAGCCGGCCAGCATCTCGATGTCCAACCGCGAGCGCGCCCGCAGGAACGTCGCCTCGTCCGCCAGGCAGTACGCCCGGCGCTCGGAGGCCACGCGCAGCGTCTCGACCATCCCCGTGCCGGTCGAGACGTACCATGCTCCCCCCGGTTCGACGCCGGCCTCGCGCCACATGCGACGCTCGGCGCGGTGGGTGCCCGACCCGTCGCCCCTCGAGACGAACGGCGCCGCGCCGGAAGCGAGCCGGGCGAAGACCGCGGGGGCGTCCTCGACGCCGCGCACGCCCGCGGGATCCGACGGCGGGCCGACGACCACGAACCGGCCCAGCATCACCTCGATCCGCTCGGTCGCGACGCCCTGGGCGATCATCTCCGCCTCGCCGTCCGGGTCGTGGACGAGCAGGACGTCGGCGTTGCCGTCGCGGCCCATCCGCATCGCCTCTCCGCTGCCGACGGCGACCGGCGCGACGCGGACGCCCGTCTCGCGCTCGAACGCGCCGATCAGCGCGTCGAGCAGCCCGCAGTCGCGCACCGACGTGGTGGTCGCCAGGACGATGCGCCGCCGGTCGCGGTCGCACCCCGCGGCCGCGAGGGCGAGCGCGACGGCCGCCAGGATCGGCGGACGGCGGACGATGGATCGATATCCGGCTATGTTCCAGGTTGGAAGAGACGTTCTACGATCCATGCCTGAGGCGGTCTTGGCGTTCCTTGATGTTGCGGGGCAGGTGCATACGGAGCACGTTGCCCTGGTACAACCACGCGAGGCGGAGATGGACCGGCTTCCGCATGTACTCCCTGATGCGCTCGCGGTCGAGGAAGTACTCGAACCCCCTCTTCGCTTCATCGTCCTTCATCCTGCACCTGCCTGAGATATCTGATGTCGGCCTCATCCTGTGCGCGGCCCGTGACCTCCTTCATGCGGATCAGGTCATCTATCGAAATGACGGGGATCTCCACCCCCGCAACTACGATCCGGACCGCCCCCGCGCACGCCCTTTCGTAGTCTACTGGTGCATCGACAATGATGTCGATCTCCGAAAGCGCCCATTTCTCGTTCACGAGACTGAACGCCTTCATGCCCTTCCCGTCAATCCATTCCTTCCTCTTTCCGGCGTCCGCCAGGTCCATGGCGTCGACCGGGATCTTCGGCCGGAATCCCCAGCCGTCGAGGATGGCAAGCAGTCTTCGCAGGTTCTCGTCCTCCATGTCCACGAGCAGGTCGAGGTCATAGGTCATCCGCGGGATACCGTGCATGTTGACGGCCACGCCGCCAACGACGATGTACCTGACCGCAGCCTCGTCAAGCCGCTTCGCTATGCCAAGATAGTCCAGCATCCTTCCCGATTCCGGTTCCCCCTGCGTGTCGGAGCGGGAACGGATCCGAAATCCGAAATCCGGGGCCGCCCCTACCATTTGGGAGCCAGTTTCTCCTCGACCACGCGCACCGCCTCGTCCACGGAGATGCGGTCCTGCTTCATCGTGTCGCGATCGCGGATCGTCACGGAGCCGTCCTGCAGCGATTGGCCGTCCACGGTGAGGCAGAACGGCGTGCCGATCTCGTCATGCCGCCGGTAGCGGCGCCCGATCGAATGCTGTTCGTCGTAGCGCGCGTTGATTCCGGCCCGGAAGAATCGCCGCACCGCGTCGCGCGCCAGATCCGGCATCCCGTCTTTCTTCACGAGCGGGAAGACGGCGACCTTGATGGGCGCGAGCCTCGGGTGCAGCCGCAGCACCGTCCGCGGCTCGTCGGTCCCCTCGGGCGGCGGCTCCTCGACGAAGGCGTCGAGCAGGAGCATCAGCAGCGACCGCGTCGCGCCGGCCGACGGCTCCACGACGTAGGGCACGTAGCGCCTTCCCTGCTTGCCGGTCTGCGGATCGACGGCCGTCTGGTCGAAGTAGGACAGGTTCTGGCCGGAGCACTCGGCGTGGCGCCGCAGATCGTAGTCGGTGCGCGACGCGATCCCTTCGAGTTCGTCCCAGCCCCAGGGGAAGAGGTACTCCACGTCGTAGCAGTCGTCGGCGTAGTGGGCCAGCTCGGACTTGTCGTGGCGCCGCAGTCGCACGTCGTCGGGCCTGTTGAGGTAGCGGCGGTACCAGCCGAGCCGCTCCCGCGTCCAGTACTCCATCCATTTCGCCTGCGTGCCCGGCTCGACGAAGTACTCGATCTCCATCTGCTCGAACTCGACCGAGCGGAAGACGAAGTGCTCGACGGTGACCTCGTTGCGGAACGCCTTGCCGATCTGGGCGATGCCGAACGGGACCTTCATCGACGTCGTCTGCTGGACGTTGACGAACTGGACGAACATCGCCTGCGCGGTCTCGGGACGCAGGTAGATCGTGTTCTCATCGGAGACGACCGGCCCCAGGTTGGTGCGGAACATCAGGTTGAACAGCCGCTCCTCGGACAGGTCGGCCGATCCGCAGTTCGGGCAGACGTAGCCGCGCTCGGCGACTCCCCGCAGCTTCCGGCCGCCTCGCCTGCCGCCCTCGGCCCACTCGACGTCCGCCCCCTTCTCCACCCGCGGCGCCTTGTCGGCCCGGAACCTTCCCTTGCAGTTGCGGCAGTCCACGAGCGGGTCCGAGAACCCGGCGACGTGCCCCGACGCCTCCCAGACGCGCGGGTGCATCATGATCGAGGCGTCGAGGCCGACTATGTCCTCGCGCTCGTGCACCGTCGCCCGCCACCACTCGTTGACGATGTTGCGCTTGAGTTCGGCCCCCAGCGGACCGTAGTCGTAGCAGCTCTTGAGGCCGCCGTAGATCTCGCTGGACTGGAAGACGAAGCCGCGCCGCTTGCACAGCGACACCAGCTTCGCCATCTTCTCCTCGCCCGCCTTTTGTTCAGCCGCTCTGCGATCGCTCATCGTCTTCGCCGCGCTCCTCGCCCCGTGCCCCGGCCGCGCGGTTTGCGGGCCGGGCCGGAGCGTATAGCATACGGCGCGATGGAGAGGCCATTGCAGGGGCCGCTCGACGGCATCCGGGTGATCGAGACGGCGGCGCTGCTGCCCGGGCCGTGGTGCTGCGCCATCCTCGCCGAACTCGGCGCCGACGTGATCAAGGTCGAGCCGCCGGAAGGGGATCCCGCACGGCGGTTCCCGCCCTTCCTGCCGGGCGGCGAGTCGGCGCTGTTCGTGGCGCTGAACCGCGGCAAGCGCGGCGCCGCGATCGACCTGAAAACCCCCGGCGGGCGGGACGCCTTCCTCGACCTCGTCCGCGCCGCGGACGTCGTCGTGTCGAGCTGGCGTCCCGGCGTGGCCGAGCGCCTCGGGCTCGGGCGCGACGCGATCGATGCCGCCAACCCGCGCGTCGTGACCTGCTCGATCACCGGCTGGGGCGAGACCGGACCGCACAGGCTGCGGCCCGGCCACGACGTCAACTACCAGGCATGGGCCGGCACGGCGTCGCTCGCCGGATCTCCCGGTTCCGGCCCGGCCACGCCCGGCGTGCTCGCCGCAGACCTAGCGGGCGGGACGCTGCCGGCCGCGGTCGCGATCCTCGCGGCGCTGATCGAACGCTCGAGCACCGGCCGCGGGCGCCACGTCGACGTCGCCATGGCCGTGGGCACGGTGCCGCTGCTCCAGATGACGCACGCGCTGATCTCCGGCGGGCTGCCGCCGCCCGGGCCGGGCGACGGGCCGTTCACGAGCGCGTTCCCGTGCTACCGCGTCTACGCGACGCGCGAGGGCCACCTGGCCGTGGGGGCGCTGGAGCCGAAGTTCTGGCGCGCCTTCTGCGAGGCGGCGGGCCTGCCGGAGCTGGAGGGGGACGCGCTCGCGCAGGGCGATCGGCGCGACGAGGCGGTGCGGCGCATCGAGGCCCGGCTGGCGGAGGCGACGGCCGAGGAGTGGGAGGCGCGATTCGACGGGAAGGAGACGTGCGTGGAGCGCGTGCGCGGCCTGGGCGAGGTCTTCCGGGATCCATGGCTGGCCGGGATAGGCGCCGTGTTCGAAGGCGATCACCCGACGGCCGGGCGCGTGACGCACCTGCGCGCGCTGCCCGCCTGGCCCGAGCGGGTCGCGCTGCGCCCGGCGCCCACGCTCGGGCAGCACACCGCCGAGGTCCTCGCCGAGGGTAGGACATAGGAAATAGGACATAGCGCTTCGCCGCAGGCGTCGCGAAGCCCGCTATGTCCTATGTCCTATTGTCCTATGTCCTACCGACGTGCAGGCCCAGAGGGCGTCCGCGGGAAGTGGAGGCGGCGGCGCGGTCGGCCGATCCGACGGAACCTTGGCGCCCTCGGCGGCCGCCAGTGCGATCTCGGCCTGCTCCTCTTCTATCAGCTTCGCGGCGGCCTCGGCGCCCATGTACCGGGCAAGAACCTCGGGCCGCAACGCGCCGACGCCCGCCATCACGAACTCGGCGACCCGCAGGAACGTCCGCGGGGTCGGCGGCTCCGCGCGGAACTGGTCCAGAACGGCGGCGCCGATCGGCCGGCCTACCCGCACCACGACGCGCTTGAACGGACGCGGGACGATGGCGCCGATCGGCAGCACGTCCTGCGTCCCGTAGAAGCAGATCGGGACAACCTCGACGCCCGGCGAATGGTAGATGACCTTGCCGACGCCCGGCCGGGCGGGGCGGAGCGACAACGAACGGGACCTGCCGCCCTCCGGGAAGAACTGCAGCCAGTCGCCCACCGCCAGCCGGGCGCACGACTCGATGATGCCGAGCTGGTCGAGCGACGTCGGTTCCTCGCCCTCGCGGGCCGTCTTCCAGCCACGCAGCATGCCTTCCACATCGGTCCCGAGTTCCGCCGCGCGGCGCTCCAGCGCCTCGAACCGCTTCCACCCCAGCCGCGGGCGCACCAGATCGGCCAACGGTCGCGGTGCGTCGGAGGCCTTGCACCCCTTGTACGCCCGGGCGAAGAAGACCATGTTCGCCGCTTCGCTGAACATCCGGACAACCTTCGACCGGAGGCCCGGCTGGTGCGGGTCGAAGTTGGAGGCGCACGCCGTGCTCCACCAGCACTTCGTCTCGACGGTGATGTTGCGCAACCCGAGGATGGCGCTCTGGACGATCGGGTCGTCGAACAGCGAAAGGTGGTTGCTGACGGTGATGAGGCCCCGGCCGCTCGCGCGGGCGCGGGAGACGGCATCGATCAGGTTCTCCCGGCCTTCGATATCGTAGCGCGTCAAGGCGTTGATCAGCGAGAACGTTCCTCCGATCACCCTCGACCGCGTCTTCACCCTGAAGCGGCGGGTGCGCCCCGGCACGAACTCGTCGAGCCGCGTCTTCGGCAGTTTCTGAACAGCCATTTTCACCTGTACCTCCCCTGGAGGCTCGGTGTCTTTGCGGAAGTCGTGCCTGCCCGGGATCGTCCGGGGCGCCCCTGCAACAGCGCGGAATTACTGCATGCCGTACCAGCCGGGGCCGGCCGGCCGCCACGCGCCCTGCGCCGAACTGCGTAGAACGGGTGGCACCGGGGAGGGGCTGCGTACAGCGCCCCGCAGGTTCGGGACCACTTGGCAATAGGAATCCGGGAGGTGCATCTGTCTGAACTACTACTCTCGGCTTTGCTCGCGCCGCGCGAAGAGTTTCAACGCAAAGACGCAGAGACGCAAAGGCAGGGTCTGGTTCTCCGTCACCTGTTCTTCATCCGCGTTGGCGTCTTTGCGATTTTGCGTTTTGATAACAAGTTTGGTTGCGGCCGCGGGCCGCGCTATTACACTGCGGGGCACGATGGTGGTGCTTGCCGTTGATCCCGGTTCCGAGCGGCTCGGGTTGGCCGTGTCCGACGGCGACGGCCGGATCGCGTTTCCGCTCGATCCCGTGCGGGTGGGTCCACGCGGTTCCCACGTGGCGGATGTGGCGAGGATCGCGGCTGACCGCGGGGCCGGGCGGATCGTGGTCGGCCTGCCGCTGATGTTGACGGGTGTCGAAGGAGCAGCAGCCGAGCGCGCGCGTGTTCTGGCGCAGGCGATCGCGGCCGCAACCCGGCTGCCGGTGGACCTGGTCGACGAGCGGCTCACTACGGTGCAGGCCGATCGCGACCTCGCGGCCGCCGGCCTGCGCGGCCGTCGCCGCCGCGCCCGGCTCGACTCCGCCGCCGCGGCGATCCTCCTGCAGGCCTGCCTCGACGGCGCCGTCGCGGCGGCGACGGACGACGGGGAATACGGGGAGCCGTGACGGGCGCGGCGCGCCGCAGGATCGCGACGGGGGCGGCCGCGACCGTGGCGGTCCTTGCGGTTTGCGCCGCGGCGGTCATCGGGGAGGTGGACACGATCCGGACGGTCGTGCGCGGCCGGGAGACGAGCGTCACCCTGCGCGAGGGGTGGTCGATGCTCGACCACGCCGCGGCGCTCGATGCGTCCGGCGTCGTGCCGGCCGCCGAGTTCCTGGCGTCGTGCCGGGACGTCGGGCTGCTCGGCGAGTTCGGCATCCCGGCGGCGGATGCGGAGGGGTTCCTCTTCCCGGACACGTACCGGTTCTTCGTCCCCACGCCGGCGGCCGCGGTCGTTCGCCGGCTGATCGGGACGTTCCGCGCCCGTGTCGATCCGGCGATCGCGTCGCGGCGAGCCGCCTTCGACCGTCTGGGCCGTGCGCTGGGAGCTGACCCTCTCGTCGTGCTGGTCACGGTCGCCTCGATTGTGGAGGCCGAGACGCCGGTCCCGGCCGAGCGCCCTCTGGTGGCGTCCGTCGCCTGGAACCGGCTGACGGGACGCGATCCTTCCGTGCGTGGGTTGCAGATGGACCCGACCGTCTCGTACGGCTGCCGCCGGCTGCCGTCGCTGCCGTCGTGTGCCGGGTGGGACGGCGGCGAGCCGACGCGGGCGATGCTCGCCGATGCCTCGAACCCGTACAACACGTACCGCTCCGACGGTCTCCCTCCCGGGCCGATCGGGAACCCCGGCCTGGCGAGCATCCTGGCGGTGCTGGAGGCGAAACAGACGCCGTACATGTACTTCGTCGCCCGCGGCGACGGCACGCACGAGTTCTCGCGCACGTACCAGGAGCACGCGCGGGCGGTGCGGAAGTGGCGCCGGCGCGAGTGAGGAGGGACGGCAAGTGGTCCCGACACGTGGACGGGCCGGTAGGGCTGGACTATCCTCCTCCGGCGACGGGAGGGTCTGCGATGACTACACGGTACCGTTCGAGCATCGTTCGGGTGACGCTGCCGGCGTTGCTGGTGGCGGCGGCGTCCGGCGCCTCCGCCGCGCCGAGATGGATCAGGTTGAGTTGGACGGGGCCGACCGACACGACGATGACGGTGTCGTGGACGGACGACGCCGCCGGCGCGGGGCAGGTGGAGCACCGGCCCGTCGGTGGGGCCGCGACCTTCGCGGCCGCCGCGGGCACGGCCACCGGCTCGCGCGACCTCGGCGCCACGTACGTCGCCGAGCTGGTCGGGCTCGATGCGGGTATGGAGTACGAGTACCGCGTCCAGTCCGGCGGGCGGTGGAGCGAGTGGTTCGCGTTCCGCACGGCGCCGCCGCGGCGGTCGTGCGACCCCGTGCGCTTCGTCGGGGTCGGCGACAACCGCGGGCGGGACCTTCCGTTGCTCGGGTACGTCAAGTCGCTCCAGTGGGACGACATCGCGCGCGCGATCGCCGCCCAGCAACCGCTCTTCACGCTCGACACCGGCGATTTCGTCTACGACGGCGCGGAGACCGGCCAGTGGGCGCAGGAGTTCCCGCAGACCGAGCCGCTGTCCCGCGTCGCGCCCTTCTTCCTCATCCAGGGCAACCACGACGACGGGCCCGGCGAGGGGCCCGGAGCGAACTACAACAAGCTGTTCGCGTACCCGGCGGACAACCCGGACGGCGTCGAGGACTACTGGGCCTTCGTCGCCGGGAACGTGCTCGTCGCGGGGCTCTCGACGTACTCGTTCGACATGGACCGGCAGATCGACTGGCTCCGCGGCGTGCTGGAGGCGCACTCGGGCGAGGTCGACTGGCGGGTCGTGATCTTCCACACGCCGGTCTGGTCGAGCGGCGCGCACAGGAGCAACGAGGACGACAGGCCCCGCTCGGCCAGGCTGGTCCCGCTGCTCGACGAGTTCGGCGTGGACCTGGTGCTCAACGGGCACGACCACAACTACGAACGGTTTCACCCGTCGAGGGGCGGCTACGGCGGCGTCCCGCACGTCTGGACGCCCCTGCCGCACGATCGCGGCACGCGCGGGGTTGCCCACGGCGTCACGTACATCGTGACCGGCGGCGGCGGGGCGTTCGCCAATCCGCTCTTCTCGCCGTCGCTCCCGCACAGCGCCGCGGGCGCCAACCGCCTGAACTTCGTCGTCGCGGACGTCGCCGGCGGCACGATGCGCCTGACGGCGATCGACTGCGGCCAGCAGCTCACGAGCCTCACCGGCGCCGACTGCTCCAGCGTCATCGAAGTCGTGACGCTGGAGAAGGAGACCACCGTGTGCGGCGGCGGCGGCGACGGGGATGCCGATGCCGACGCGGGCGACGACGCGGGCGACGACGCCGACGCGGTCGGGCCGGACGATTCCGGCACGCCGGACGAGTCCGACGATGTCCCGCCGGACGTGGCCGACGACGACGGCGTCGATGCGCTGGACGCCCGCGGTGATGCCCATGGCGCGACGCCGGGCGCGGGGAGCGGGTGCGGATGCCGCACGAGCGGCGGCGGCCGGCTCCTCTGGGCTCCCCTCCTTCTGCTGTTCCCGTTCGTGCGTCGGTCACTTCGCGGCCGTGGGGCGCCTTCGATGATGGTCAAGGCCGGGCGCTGACTCACCGCCAAAGGAAGTTCCGCGCCAGGCGGTCGCGCTCCAGGCGTCCGAGGGATTCCGGTTCGAGGCGGAACCAGACCGCCGGCGGCGGCACGGGCGTGAAGAGCGGCGGAGTGTCCCGGCAGGGATCGGCCAGTCCCCCCACGCCGCTCGTTCGCACGCCCGGCAGGTGCGGCGCCGGCGCCCAATCGCTGACGACCACGTAGGCGTTCCGCTCCCAGGCGCGCGCAACGGCGACGTGCGTCCAAAGAGCGCGGGCGAAATCCGGCGCCGGCTTGCGGCTCGTCGAGCAGGCGCAGACGAGCACGACCGCACAGTCCGGCGGGCACGCGGCGAGGAGCCCGGGGTCGAAGAGGTCGGCGCAGATGCAGACGGCCACGGGCGCCCCGCCCAGCGCGAACGCCGCCGGGCCTTCCCCGGGCGTGACCCCGACGAGCGCCTCGGCGGCGAACGGCCTTCGCTTGGCGTACGCGCCTTTGATCGTCCCGTCCGGAGCGGCGACGACCCCGGTGTTGCGCGCCGTGCCGTCGGGACGCTCGGCGCGCATCGACCCACCGACCACCCATGCGTCCCAGCGGCGCGCCAGCGCGGAGACCGCCGCACGGTAGGCCGCCTCGTCCCCGTCGCGCCAGAACCGTTCGGGCAGCACCGCCACCCGCCGCTCGGGCGGATCCTCCGGCGCCCCCGCCGCCTCCGCTGCCGCCGCGAGGCGCTTGACATTGACGGCCGACGCCGAGGGGGACGGGTCGAGTTCGGCGGCGAAAGCCAGGACGGAGAAGGTCATGGCGCCCGATGCTGCCGCATGTCCGGGCCGCGCGCCAGAGCGGAGGAATGGCGCCGAAGTTTGGTGGTAACCGTTCCCCCCCGTGGCGCCGACCCGTGAACGGTTACCCCCTGAATTCGGGGGGCCTGGAGGTCCGGTGTGGCGCGTGGCCCGCCTTTTCGACCCCTTCCGCAGCCTGGTGTGGCCCGTCGGTCGACCGATCGAGCAAGAACGAATGCGGGCGCGTTCCGTCGGTCGACCGATCGATCAAGAACGGATGCGGGCGCGTTCCGTCGGTCGACCGACGGAGGGAAAATGGATGCGAGCGCGCGCCACCAGTCGACCGACTGAGGAAAAAGGTGCGAGCGCGTCGGCGAACGGTCAACGGAGGAGGTAACCCCTCTGTGCCAACGTGGGTGAGACACCTGCCCCCCTCGGAAATAGTGTAGAGGGCGGGTAGGCAGGGACGAGATGGCAAGGCAGAGCGGACAGGTTGCAGCGGTGCGGGTGAAGGAGGGGCCGGGCCCGGGGGGCCCGG
>CAMTWF010000028.1:0-12124 GCA_947085355.1 uncultured delta proteobacterium | reverse complement strand
TGGACGTGATCGACGGCAAGGTATAGCCAGGGAGTCGTCCACGTCCACGTCCACGTCCACGTCCTCGAGGGACAACCGCCACGACTTGTTGAGAAGTTACGGTCGTAACCGTTCACGGCCTCGGCCACAGCCTCTAGCCCATGCCCGCTCCTCGCAGTACCCATCGGGCACGGGCACGGGCACGGGCTCGTTCACGGAATTCGCCCCCCGGTGAACGGATAAGGACGGTCGAAGCCGCGCTACGGGCTCCAGAGATCGCGCCCGCCTCGCCCGGCCGGCGCCTCGACGCCGAAGAAGCGCAGCGCCGTGGCGCCGATGTCGGCTATCGCCGGATCCCCGCGGAAGACGGGGCGCGTGCTGAACAGGAAACCCTCGGCGCCGCCGGCGTCCGACGCGACGCTGTCCGCGCCCGTCACCGAGCGGTTGTCCTCGATCGGCTCGGCGGGGACCAGCCCCGCAGCCGTCTCGTCGCTGGTGCGGTAGCCCGGCTCGAACAGGACCATCACGTCGGGGAGCGCCTCGTCGCGCCGCCCGGCGAAGTCGCGGCCGCGCACCAGCGCCCGGCGCACGACGCGCGCCCCGCCGGCCCCCGCGTCCCGCCAGGCGTCGAGCCGCTCGGCCAGGCGGGCCAGGAGCATCTCCAGGCGCTCGTCGGGCTCGACGATCCCGCCCGGCTCGCGGCCCGCCAGATTCGCGTAGATCGCCCCGTGACCGACCGCGTAGGCCCGCGTGCGCGTCCAGTCCACGTCAGCCGGTCCCGGCGGGCGCCGGGCGGCGTCGGCGCCCGCGTCGCGGCGGACCACCAGGAAGCCCTCCCTGCGAAGCCAGGCGTTGAGGTGGACCGCGCGCCGGTACGGCTGGAACCCGTGGTTCGACAGGATGATCAGTTCGTCGCCGGGCGCCGGCAATCCGGCCAGCCTGCCGACCAGGTCGTCGATGAAGGCGTAGCCCGCCAGGACGGCGTCGCGAAGGCGGACGCCGCCGAAGCCGGGCGCCGTCGACGCCGCGGCCGCCGGGTCGTGACCGGGCACAGACGGGTCGGCCTGGCGGTACAGGCCGCGCGTCAACGGACCCGCGGTCGGGACGAATGCGATGAACAGGTCGAACCCGCCTCGCTCGAACTCGGCCAGGATGATCCTGGACCGCGCGTCGAAATCCTCGAGCAGATCCGCCAGGAAGGCGTTCTGGGCGATCCACCCGGCCGACAGCGCGCCCGACAGGCCCGGCGATCCGGTCGTCGGAACGCGGCCGTACCGAACGGCCAGATCGACCACGTATGAGGGGGGGTAGGACACCTGGAGCCACGGTCGCGCCGGATCGATCTCCAGCGGCGGGATCAGCACCACCGGCGACGGACCGGCATCAAGCGCCAGGAAGCGGGCGAGGCCGCCGGCCTCCACGCCGCCGCCGGCGAAGCGCACCGGAACCCGGCCGCTCCAGGCCCCCGCCGCCGCCGTAGCCGGAGCGTCGCCGATCGCCATCGCCAGACGTTCCCCATCGGCGTGCCTCCGGAATACCAGCGACGCGTTGAGCCGCCCGGCTCCTTTTCGAGGCGACGGCGGGCCGGGAAGCTCCGCGGTCCAGCCGTCCGCGGACGGCACGAGTCTCCCGCGCTCCAGGCCGGCCGCTTCGCCGGGCGCATCCGGGAACGCCGCGCCGAGCATCAGATGCGACTCGCGCCCCGAGATGTCCGGGACGCCGGCCCCGGCCAGGACCTCGCCGACGGCCAGCGGCTCCAGCGATATCTCGTACGGCGCCCACAACACGCGCGCACGCACGCCGGCATCGTCCAGCAGGCGCCAGAAGGCGGTGCCCGAGCGCCGCGACGAGATCCGCGGCGGGATCGCGGCGAGATCGACGTCCACCGCGCCCGGGGCCGGAAGGCGCGTGGCCGGGTCGCGGCGCAGCGGACCGAAGACGCCCGAATCGGCCGGCGCCAAGCCCGTGACGAAGGCGGTCCACGCCGCCTCGCACGACGGCGGCTGCGTCGTCCGCAGCCAGTGGTAGGTGCCGCGCTCGCGGAGCCGCGCAAAGCCCGGCAGACGCCCCTCGTTCGTCCACGTGTCGAGCCAGTCGGGATCGATCCCGTCCATCGCCAGGATCACGAGCCGCCCCTGCGGCCGCGCGCGCGGCGCGTCGCCGGCCGCGTCGCCGGCGCTCCCGCGGGGTCCCGCGCGGCACGAGCAGACGCAGGCCGCTGCAAGCAGCGCCGCCGCACCGACCCGCCGCCTGCCGTTTCTCGGCGGCGCCCGTCCGGGGGAGGCCGGCGGCACGGGCATGTCGAGGTACGCTCGGCGCACGAGAACAGGTTACCTGTCGGCTCGGGCGATTGGGAGTCCTTGGATTTCGGATTTCGGATTTCGGATTTCGGATCCGAACGCCGAACGCCGAACGCCGAACGCCGTCCACTGGACCGCATTTTCCGCGGGTGGTACTATCCTGCGCGTTCGAAGGGAGCGTGCCGGGATGGATGCGCAGACATTGCGAAGCGTGCTGTTGGTCGCCCTCCTGGCGGCGTCGTGCGGCAACGGCGGGCCGCCGCCGGAAGACGGGGACGCCGGCGAAGATGTCGAGGAAGCGGCGGACGCCGCCGACGCCGAGGAGACGGCGGAACCGGACGACGGCGGCCCGGAGCCCGAGGTCGACGACGGCGACGGCGAGGCGACGCCGGAGACCCGCTACTGCCGCCCGTGCCGCTGGGACGACGAGTGCAACCCGGGCGACAGGTGCCTGACGCTCCAGGGCATCGAGATGGCCTGCGCGCCGCCGTGCGCCTCGGCCGAGGATTGCACGCTCGGGGCCGAATGCGTGGCGCGGGGTACGGGCACGTTCTGCATACCGCCGGAGCGGGGCGACCGAGTCCGCACCTGCATCGTGACCGCGCTCGGATCGCGCTGCCCCCGCGAAGGCTGCGGCGGGCGCTACGACATATGCTCCGATCCCGCCGGCTCGACCTCGGGCTTCTGCACCCGGCGCTGCGCCTCCGACATCGACTGCGACCCCGGATACAACCGCTGCGGGGACCGCGGCGACGGCGTGCACGTCTGCCTCCCGCCGCTTCCTCCCCCGCCCGAACGGTGCGGGACGAACCCGCCGGCGACCGGCGTCGGATCGTCGTGCGCGGGCGGCGCAAGCTGCGGCGGCGGCGCGGACACGTGCCTCTCGTCGGTTGACCCGCGCCTGCCGTATCTCTGCGGCGTCGCCTGCGACGGCGCGGCCGAGTGTCCCGCCGGATCGGCCTGCGTGCCGCTCGCCGGCCCCCCCCTGCGGCGATACTGCGTGCCCGACGACTGCACGTGCCTCGCCCGCGTCCCCGGCTCCATGCTCGACGACGCGCTCGACGCCGCGGCGCTCGACCGCTGCGACCTCTCCTTCACGGCGGCGTCGCTTGCGATCTTCCCGTCCGAGTTGACGTGGGACCGGTTCCGCCTCCCGTGGTTCGACGACGTTCACCGCGAGTGGCTGCGCGGCGAGGCGTTCGTGCGGCGGACCGCGCCGCGTCTGGACGCCGGAGCTTCTCCCCGGCTGTTGCTGGTGCGCGCCGCCGAGTTGCAGGGCAATCCGATCGAGGACCGGCCGTTCTCGCCCTCCCTGGACCCGTCGGATCCGCTGACCGAGGCGATCGCCGCCCTGGTCGAGCGGCACGGCGGGACGGCGAACCGGGCGGCGATACGCTCGGCGCTGGCCGGCGTCCCCGCGGACCTGAGGCGCGCCCTGGCCACGGTGGTTGCCGCGCTGGATGCCGCCGCCGTCGCCCGCAACGACGCGATCGCCCGGATCGCGGGCGTTCCGACGCTGCCCCGCGCGTACTTCCGCGACATCTCGGGCCTAGTGCTGCCGGACGTGACGCGCCTGTCGGTCACGTCGCGCCGGGTGCAGGACTTCCTGATCGGCGACTTGGGCTACGCGCGGCTGTTCCAGGGCGCCGCCGACCTGCTGGCCGCCGTGGAGGCGGCCGACCTCGTCCGGTTCCGCGGCGCAACCGGTTTCACCGCGAACGTCGACACGCCGATAGGGCGGGTCGTACTGCGCGACGCCGCCGACACGACGCACGGAACCGACGAGCATCCCGGCGCCGTCCTGCTCCTGGTGGACACGGGCGGGAACGACACGTACCGAGTCCCCGCCGGCGCGACCGCGTCGGAGAACAACCCGGTGTCGCTGTCGATCGACCTGGGCGGCCGCGACCTGTACGCCTACGACGAGGCGCCGACGCCCCACGACGTGCCTCCGCGCCTCCCGTCCGACGCCGACGGGCGCTACCCCGGCGACGGGACCTACGGGCCGTTCTCGCAGTCCACCCGCGGCCGGCAGGGGAGCGGGACGCTCGGCATCGGGGTCGCCCTGGATCTGGGAACCGAAGGCGACGAGTACAGGTCGCTGCGCAAGAGTCAGGGCTGGGCCGCGCTCGGCGTCGGCATCCTTCACGACGCGGGCGGCGACGACGTCTACCTTTGCGAGGCGGGCTGCCAGGCCGCCGCGATGTTCGGCGTCGCCATCGCGCACGACGCGGGGCGCGGCAACGACCGCTACGAGGGCTACCACGCGGTGCAGGGCTTCGCGTACGTGAAGGGGATCGGCCTGTTGTACGACGACGGCGGGAACGACACGTACCTGGCGCAGCCCGACGACGTCCTCTACTACAACCCCCAGGATCCGGGCCGCTCCAACTCGTCGATGGCCCAGGGGATGGGCTTCGGCCGCCGCGCGGACGGGAGCGACGGCGTCTTCATGTCCGGCGGCCTCGGGATCCTGCGCGATCTGGCGGGCGACGACGACTACGAATGCGCCGTCTTCTGCCAGGGATCGGGGTACTGGTTCGGCATGGGCCTGCTGGCCGACGGCGACGGCGCCGACGAGTACGACGCCCGATGGTACGTGCAGGGCGGATCGGCGCACTATGCCGTCGCCGCGCTGTGGGACGCCGCCGGCGACGACCGCTACAACCAGGCGGCCCGGCGCCTCAACGTGACGCTCGGCGGCGGCCACGACTTCTCCACGGCGTTCCTCCTGGACGACGGCGGCAACGACGTCTACGGCGCCCCGAACCTGTCGATGGGCGCCGGCAACGAGAACGGCTTCGGGATGCTCGTCGACCTGGGGGGCGCCGATTCCTACGAGTGCTCCAGCGACTTCAGCCTGGGCAACGCCTCCGTCGATCCGGCCTCGGGGCGCCGCACCGGCTTCCTCACGGTCGGCCTGTTCCTCGACGCCGGCGGCGTCGACGCGTACTCCCGCCCCACGACCTCCACGGTCGGCGACGACCGCCTCTGGACCCAACGCATGCACCCGGCCCTGACGAGCGAACGCGGGGCCGGCGTGGACCGCGCCGCCGGCGTGACGGGGCTGCGGTGACCGGCGAGGGGAATGCCCCCGATTCCCACTCGACGCGGACCGCTTGCCGCCGCGCTCGCCGGCGGATAGGCTCCGCTCGTGCGCGTCGCGATCCCGCTGTGCCTCCTCCTCGGCCCGGCCGCCGCCGGCTGCATCGGCGACATCCGCGTGTGCGACATCAGGGCCGAGGAGAACGTCTGCAGCGACGACGGGGACTGCGTGATGGCGTATTGCGCCACCGACTGCCGGCCGTGCGCCAACGCCTACGCCGCCCGCCAGGTCGATTCCACGTACTGCCTGACCAGGCAGGGCGAGACGTCGATACCCGAGTGCCACGAGGGGAAGGACGAGCGATGCCGTGGGGCGCTGCCTCCGGTCTGCGCGCACGGCGTCGAACCGTTCTGCAACGCGGGGAAATGCGACCTGCGCCCCGCGCGCTAGCGCCCGGCGGCCGCCCGAGGAGACGGATGATGCCCCGATTCGCAACCGTGACCGTGCCCATCGCAGCCGCCGGCCTGGCGATCGCCGTGGCGGCGGCTGCTGCATCTGCGTGCGGTTGCACCAGACCACCCGGACCATTGGGGCCGAATGCCGGCCTCGGCGCGGACGACGCCACGGATCGCCACGCCGCGGACGGCGCAGCCGCGCCGGCGGACGTCCCGCAAGCGTCCGGCGATGCCGGCACGGCGGCTCCGCCCGAGCCGCTGCCGCCCGGCCTGGCGGGCGACGACACGCACCCCGTGCGGATCTTCTTCGACGAGGGGAAATCGGAGATGAAGGAGATCGCACGCCCGGTGCTCGACACGGTGGCCGAGCGCCTCCGGCTGCGGCCGGACGAGGTGTTGCGGCTCGTGGCGCACACGGACGATCGCGAGCGCCTCGGCCGGTCGCTGGATCTGGCCCGCGAGCGCGCGGCCGCGGTGCGCCGCTATCTGGAGGAACGCGGCGTCGATACCGTGCGGTTCATCGTCGATGCCAGGGGGGAATACGAGCCGCTCGGCGACAACTCGACCGACGAAGGCCGAGCCGCCAACCGCCGGGTGGACTTCGTCTTCGAGAGGGGACGGTAGGCGCGTCGCTACGCGCCGTCGGATCGCCCGCGGATTTGCCGCAGTTCCTCCTCGCGCGCTTCGAGTATCTCCCGCAGGTCCGACGCCTGGCGCTGCAGCTCGGAAACCAGGCGTCCCACCGCCGCCGCCTGCGCCTCCAGGGGCGCGAGCCGCTCGATATCCGCCCGCAGGCGGTCCATCTCGGCCTCGCGCGCGGCGCCGGTCCGCGCCATCTCCTCCGCGGCCAGCTGGGCGACTTCGAGCGATCCCCGCAGGTGCTCCATCTCCTCCTCGAGTCGTCTAACCTCGTCGAACGTCTCGGCGAGGGCGGCCTCCAGTTCCGCGTTGCGCCAGGTGGCGCCGGTCAGTTCGCCTTGCAGGCGGGAGACGGTCTCCTGGAGCGCGGCGGCCCTGCTCTCCGCGCCTGCCCACGCCTCGGCCATCGCCCGCTCGCTCCGCCCGGCGGCGGCCTCGCGCTCGGCGTCGCCGGCCGGCGGCGGCGGTGGGGCGACCGGCTCCGGCTCGGCGGGCATCGGCGGGGCTGGTTCCGGCCGGCACCGCAGGTCGCGGAGCAGATCCTCCACGATGCTCGCGCGCTCCGTCGCGATGCGGTCGAGTTCGGCGATACGCTTCCCGGCCGCGCGCAGCCTGTCCTCGACCTCGCGCACGTGGGCCGCAGCCTCCAGGCCGGCGGCCTGGGCGGCCTTGGACTCGGTCTCGCGCAACGCACCGCGCAGCATCTCGATCGTGCGGTCCCGCTCGGCCACCTCGCCGCGCAGCCGTCCGGCCTCGGCCCGCGCAGCGTCCGCCGCCGGATCGGCGGCCGGCGGCGGGCTCCAGTCCCCCTGCCTGGCCGCCTTGGCGAACGTGGTCTCCAGCACCTTGCGTTGGCTGTCCTTCCGATCCGCTTCGATCTCCTTGACCAGCTTGGTCGCGCGATCCCGAGCGCCGGCGGCGTTCTCCTCGGCGCGGCGCACCTCCTGTTCCAGCCTCGCGATCCGGACGTTGCGTTCGGCCAACTCCTCGCGCAGCCGCTCGACGTCGCCGCGCAGCGCCAGCGCCTCCTCTTCGGCGTCGAGCGCCGCGATTGCGGCCGATTCGGTCACCGCGGGCGCCGACCGCTCGTCGGCCGTCGCCTCGGCCACCGTGAACTCCTCGATCGGCGTCTGGAACAGCGCGGGCAGCGGCAGTTCGACCGCGCCCGATGCGTCGGGCGAACAGACGGCGACGAAGAACTCGGGATCCTCGCCGCGTCCCTTCATCAGCGACGTGTCCAGGCGGACGTCCGGGACGGCCCGCGGGTCGTACTCGACGAACGTGTAGCCGAGGAACGGGCCCTGGCCCACCATGCGGACCGACGGGAAGTATGCGCGCAGGAGCGCCAGCAGGCGGGAGTAGGTCCATATCTCCGCGTGTCCCCCGTCCGGCGGGATCGAGATCGGGCACAGGCAGCTCGCGTTGCGGGTCGCGGCCAGCGCCAGGCCGCCGGGCCGCAGGACGCGCGCGACCTCCTCGAGGAGCAACCCGGGGTCGGGGGCGTCGGCGACCTCGGGCACGAAGACGACGTCGAACGCCCCGTCGCGGAACGGCAGGCCGCCGCGATCCGCGGCGCGGGAATCGGTGCGTCCCCGCACCGCGGTCATGTCCTGCGGAAGAGGAGGCCGTTCGGGAGGCGCCGTCGCGACGGCGGACCGCACCGACAGCCCGTCGAGAAACCCGGCGGCGTCGGCGTCCGTCGCGGCCCCGACGACGAGCACGTCCTTCCCCGGCAGCAGCGGCTCGAGATAGAGGTACCGGACGAGATCTCCGGCGCCTCGGCGCGGACTGAACAGCGGAGACTCTGGGGCGCGCTTCTTCATTGCGATCGGGTCCGCCCAGGCGGGCCGGAGCTACCTACGCGACGCCGCGGGCGTGCGTCAAGGCGCCAGGGCCGTGCAGGATCCCGCCGTGCGCATAGCGCTGCCTGCTGCTTGCCGTTCCTTGACCGGCGGCGGGTCGCGTATAGACTGCCCGCGGCGGGGGCGTGCGAGGCAGGATGGCGAGACGTCGCATCATGGTGATCGGGCTCGACTGCGCCGAGCCGAGCTTGGTGTTCGACCGCTACTCGCGCGTCATGCCGAACCTGCGGCGCCTCGCCCGTCGCGGCCGCTGGGGCCTGCTGCGTTCCACGATTCCGCCGATCACGGTCCCGGCGTGGACGTGCATGGTCACCGGCGCCGACCCGGGCGAACTGGGCGTCTACGGCTTCCGCAACCGCAAGGGGTACGGCGGCTACGAGATGTCCTTCGCGACGTCGGCCTCGGTGACCGTCCCGCGCGTCTGGGACGTCCTGGGCGACCTCGGCTTGCGTTCGACCGTCCTGTTCGTGCCCCAGACCTACCCTCCGACGCCGATCCACGGCTCCATGGTGAGCTGCTTCCTGACGCCGGGGCCCGATTCCGAGTACACGCATCCGCCCGAGCTGAAGGGGACGCTGCGCTCCCAGTTCGGCGACTACATCGTCGATGTCGCCGACTTCCGCACCGACGACAAGGAACGCCTGCTGCGCGACATCCACGCCATGAGCCGCCAGCATTTCGCGATGGCGCGCCACATGCTGGCCAAGGACGACTGGGACTTCTTCATGATGGTGGACATGGGGTGCGACAGGTTCCACCATGCGTTCTGGAAGTACATCGCCGAGGATCACCCCAAGTTCGAGCGAACGGCGTTCTTGGAGGCGGGACCGGAATACTACGCCTACCTCGATCGCGAGATCGGCACCCTGCTGGAACACCTGGACGACGGCACGACGTTGCTCGTCGTCTCGGACCACGGCGCCCGGACGATGAAGGGCGGCATCTGCATCAACGAATGGCTGATCCGCAACGGCTACCTGACGCTTCGGGAGATGCCCGCCGCGCCGACGCCGCTGGGCAAGGTGGAGATCGACTGGTCCCGGACGAGGGCCTGGGGCGAGGGCGGCTACTACGGCCGCCTGTTCATGAACGTGCAGGGCCGGGAACCGCAGGGCGTCGTGCCAGCCGGCGAGTACTCGCGCCGGCGCGACGAGCTGAAGGCGGCGATGGAAGCGATCGGCGACGAGAAGGGCAAACCGATCGGCACCGTCGCCCTGCGGCCCGAGGACGTCTACCCGGTGGTGCGCGGCACGCCGCCCGACCTGATCGTGCTGTTCGGGAACCTCGACTGGCGAAGCGTCGGCTCCGTCGGCATGGGCGCGATCCACACGTTCGAGAACGACACCGGACCCGACGACGCGAACCACTCCTGGGACGGAATCCTCGTGATGGCCGGGGCCGGCGTCCCGCCCGACGGGCGGATCGAAGGCGCCGAGGTGCGCGACGTGGCTCGCACCGTCCTGCGCCTGTTCGGCCTGGACCCGCCCGCCTGGATGGGCGGCAAGGAACTCGTGTGACTGGCGTCCATCTCCCGCTCTGCTGCGTGGACGTGGACGTGGACGTGGACGTGGACGGCCGTAGGCGAATCGGGCTCGGGCTCGGGCTCGGACTCGTGGCGGAGGCCGATGGAGGCGGTGGATGGACGGATACGTAGTGTGGCTGACGGGGGATCGCGGGCGGATGGAAGCGATCGCCGGGCCGCTGCGACAAGCCCTGGCCGGCACGGCGCGCTCGGTCGACGCGATCGCAGCGGAGACCGTGGAGGAGAAGCTCTGCTCGGTCGAGCCGCGCGGCCCCGACTTCGGCGACCTGGTCGTGCGGCGCCTCGGGTGGTCGTGCCGGCTGCTGGCGCGCAACGGCTGCGCCGTCGTGGCGCTCGCCGCTTCCCCGGGACGCGCGGTGCGCGACGACGTGCGCCGGATGACCGGCGGGCGCATGATCGAGGTGCTCGTCCACGGCGACCTGCCGGCAGGGTACGAGCCGCCGCACTACCCGGAGGCCGAGTGGAAGACCGGGGAGGCCGCCGCCGACGCGATCCGCAGGATCCGCGCCGCGCTGGCCGACGCGGGCCTGCTGGGCGCCGCCGCCAACGTCTACTCGCCCGAGGAAGAGGCCCGCATCAAGGACCGGCTCGAGAAGCTGGGCTACCTGTGAGCAATCAGTGGTCAGTGGTCAGTAGGCAGCAGGCATATGAAGCTGCTCTTCCTGGGACTCGACGGCTTCGACCCGGACGTCGCCGCGCGGCTGATCGCCGGCGGAAGGCTGCCGGCGCTCGCCTCGATCGCCGCGGCCGGATCCCTCGGCCGAGTGCTGTCTACCTTGCCGCCCGCGACGATGCCCGCGTGGGCGACGTGTCTCACCGGCACCTGCCCCGGCCGGCACGGCGTCTTCGACTTCGCCCGCATCGACGGCTACGCGGTGCGCTTCGGAACGCGCCGCGCCGCCGGGCCGACCTTCCTCGAAACGATGGCGGCCGCGGGCCTCCGCGTCGGATCGCTCGGCTTCCCGGGCCGCTTCGGCCGCGACGGACTGGCGTTCCACGTCGCCGGATGGGACACGCCGCTCGACGTCGCCGCACGCGTCAGCCCCGCCGGGCTGCACGACCGCATCGTCGGGCGCTTCGGAGCCCGTGCGCTGCGGTTCGCCGCGGCCGACGAACACCGCACGTCGGGCGGCGGGTGGCCGGACCGGTTCGCCGCGGCCCTGCGCGAGTCGGTCGGCGCCCGCGCGGCGCTCGCGTCGTGGCTCGCCCGCGAGTTCCGCCTCGACGTGCTCGCCGTGCACTTCCAGGCCGCCGACACGGCGGGTCATCACCTGATCGGCACGCGGGCGATGGACGACGTCTACGCGGCGGTCGACGAGGCCGTCGGCCTCCTGGCCGGTTCGCTCGAACCGGACGCCGTCGTCGCCGTCTCCGACCACGGCATGGGGCCGGCGTCGGGCGTCGTCGTCTCGATCAACGCCCTGCTCGAGCGCGCCGGCTTCCTGCGGAACCGCCGGTCGTCGGTCCGCGCGGCCGCCGGCCGCGTCCTGCGCCGCGCGGGCCTGTACGCCCTGCCGGCCCGCGCCCGCTCGGCCGTCGTCCGCGCGGCGGGGCTCGTCGCGCCCGAGGCGGTCGAGTCCGCCGCTCGCTTCGGCGCGATCGACATGCCCGCCACCGCGGCGTTCTCCGACGACCTGACCTACGCGCCGTCCGTGCGAATCAACGTGCGCGGCCGCGAGCCGCTCGGGACCGTCGCGCCCGGCGACCGCGAGCGGGTTGCGCGGGAGGTCGCGGATTGCCTGCGCGGCGTCCGCGGGCCCGACGAGCGGCCGCTCTTCGAACTCGTCCTCCCGCGGGAGGCGGTCTACGAGGGGCCGTTTCTCGATGAGGCGCCGGACATCATCCTGTGGCCGGCCCAGGACGCCCTCGGGCGCCTCCCGTCGCTCTGCCCGCCGCACCTGCGGCCGCGGATGGGCGACCGCTGCTGGATGGCCGTGCCGCCGGACGAGCGGCGGGGGCGCAAGGGCGGCATCCTGCGCGGCAACCACCGCCGGCACGGGATGCTCGCCGTCGGCCCGGCGCCGCGCGCGCCGGCGGAGCGTCCCGCGGCGGACCTGCGCGCGGTGGCGTCCCTGGCGTGCGCCGCGGTCGGCATTCACGCGCCGGTCCCGCCGGCGCGCGACGAGTTCACGGACGACCGGCTCACCGGGGCCGAACGGCGCGTCCTGGCGCGCCGCCTCGCGGCGCTCGGCTACATCGACGACGCCTGGTGAGCCGCCGTCGCCGGGGCCACCCCCACAAAACGCGTATGCACCCTGGCGCCGCACCGTCCTTGCGTGACGGCTCCACGGTGCTACAGT
>CAMTWF010000027.1:0-9461 GCA_947085355.1 uncultured delta proteobacterium | reverse complement strand
GTGTCCGGCCGACGCCGTGGAGCCCGCGGGGACGGTCTGCCGTTCTGCGGTTCCAGGCGGCTGCGACGTTCAGGAGACGTGCAACGGCGTCTTGAACACGTGTCCGGCCGATGTCGTGCAGCCCGTGGGGACGGTCTGCCGTGGCTCCGCCGGCGTCTGCGACCTTGCCGAGTCGTGCGACGGCATCGGCAACGACTGCCCGGCCGACGCGTTCCGGCCGGCCACGACGGGGTGCCGCGCGGCCGCCGGCGACTGCGACCTGCCGGAAAGCTGCACCGGCACGTCGGCCCTGTGCCCGGCGGACGCCAAGTCGATCGCGGTCTGTCGCGACTCCGCGGGCGTCTGCGACCTTGCCGACTCGTGCGACGGCATCGGCAACGACTGCCCTGCGGACGCCAAGTCGATCGAGGTCTGTCGTGGCTCCGCCGGCGTGTGCGACCTTGCGGACTCGTGCGACGGTGTCGGCAACGACTGCCCGGTCGACGCGAAGTCGATCGCGGTCTGTCGTGACTCCGCCGGCGTGTGCGACCTTGCCGAGTCGTGCGACGGCGTCGCGAACGACTGTCCGATCGACGCGTTCCGGCCGGCCACGACGGGGTGCCGCGCGGCCGCCGGCGACTGCGACGTTCCGGAAAGCTGCACGGGCACGTCGGCCCTCTGCCCTGCGGACGCCAAGTCGATCGCGGTCTGTCGCGACTCCGCGGGAGTTTGCGACGTTGCCGAGTCATGCGACGGAGTAGAGGACAACTGCCCGGCCGACGCCAGGTCCACCGCCGTCTGCCGGCCGGCCGCCGGGGACTGCGACGTTGCCGACTCGTGCGATGGCGTCGACAATGACTGCCCCGCGGACGCCCTCATCGCTCTTGGAACGCTGTGCCTTGCCGGCGGCTGCTCCGCCGGCGCCGAATGGTCCGACGCGACCTGCTCCGGGGACCGGGCTGACTGCCCGTCGGCAGGCACTCGCCCGTGCGATCCGTACGCGTGCGGTCCGATAGCCTGCCTCGCCTCCTGCACGGTGTCCGCCGACTGCGCCGTCGGCCACGTCTGCATCGGCGGCGCCTGCGTGCCGCTCCAGCCGGACGGCACGCCGTGCACGATCCGCACGGTCTGCGCCTCGGACAACTGCACCGACGGCTTCTGTTGCGACTCGGACTGCCTGGGCCAGTGCGAGGCGTGCGACGTGGCCGGCCTGGAGGGCGTTTGCTCGCCCGTCACCGGAGCGCCGCGCGGCGCACGTACGCCGTGCACCTCCGACGGCACCGTCTGCGGGGGCGCCTGCGACGGCGTCGTCGGGTCCGGCTGCGCCTACCCGGGCGATACCGTGCAGTGCCGCGCCCCGATGTGCGTCGGGAACGTGGCGCTGGTCGAAGCGTTCTGCGGAAGCGGGTCGTGCCCGGCGGAGCAGATCCAGGACTGCACGCCGTTCCTATGCGTGGGCACGATCTGTGCGGGTGGGTGCTTCGGCGACGCCGACTGCCCGGCGGGGGAGTACTGCTCCGCCGGTCTCTGCGTTCCGCTGCTCGCCGATGGGAGTTCCTGCGCACGCGACGGTCAGTGCGCCGGCGGCCGCTGCGTCGACGGCTTCTGCTGCGACGCGGATTGCCTGGGTCAGTGCGAGGCCTGCGATGTGCCGGGGTTCGAGGGCGTCTGCAGCCCGGTCGCCGGCGCGCCGCACGGCGGGCGGCCCGCATGTCCGGGGATCGCCCCGTGCGGGGCCATCTGCGACGGCACGGCGCCCGACACCTGCGCCTGGCCCGACGCCGGCGTCGCCTGCTCCGCACCCGCCTGCACCGACGGCACTTGGACGCCGCCAGGCGCCTGCGACGGCGCCGGCGACTGCTCCATCCCCGAGGACGCGCCATGCGCACCGTACGCGTGCGGCGCGACCGAGTGCCTGGCGTCGTGTGCCGGCGAGGCCGATTGCGCACCCGGATACGTGTGCGCCGCAGCCGAATGCGTACTGCCGGAAGGGGGCGCAGACGCGGACGCCGATGCGGACGCCGATGCGGACGCGGACGCCGACGCGAACGCGGACGCCGATGCGGACGTCACATCCGAGGGCGACGCGGAGGAGGCCGACGGCGCCGATGCCGACGGTCCGCCCCCGAGCGGCGTCGGCTGCGGGTGTCGTGCCGCGGACTCCACCGGAACCTCCCGCGCGCTGCTGGTCCTGTTCCTCGCCGCGGCGATCGGACGTTGCGGATCGCGGCGCCGGCGGATTCAACCCTAGTACGCCCCACGGTTTCTCCGACTTGAACGAGCCCGCGCCCGAATGGCGCGCCCGACTGCTTGACATCGGCCCCGGAACCGGCCATGAAGCCGGTTCCACGCTCGCGGGCGCGCGTGACCGTGACCGACGGTGCGCTGTTCCCGAAGGGCCTATCCGCTCCGCCCCATGCGGCGGGGCCGAACCCGCGCGACCGACGCGCGGGGGACCGAGGAGGAGGTCGGCATGCTGACCGAGTGGCAGGCGCGCCATCAGCGCGAGTACGAGACGATCTTCATCCTGGACCCTCGGGTCACGAGGGAACAGGCCGAGCGCGTGGTGCAGCGTGTTTCCGAGGCGATGGCGGTCAAGGACGCGCGCCTCCTCAAGGTGGACTACTGGGGCAGGCGGAAGCTGTCCTACCGCCTTCGGCGAAACGACTGGGGGTTCTACTACCTGCTGCGCTTCCTCGGCGCCGGCGCGGTCGTCGCCGAACTCGAGCGCAACTTCAGGATGCTCGACGCCGTCCTGCGTCACCAGACCATCCTGGTGCGCTCCGACGTGGACGGAACCGGACTGCAGGTTGGCGCAGGCGACGTCGAGTTCCGCATCGACCAGCTCGCCAAGGAGGCGGCCGAGGCGGTGCGCGAGCAGCCTCCCGATGCGGTTGTCGCCGCTCCGGCTCCGCCCGCGGACGATGCGGGTGAAGTCGAGGACGAGGACGATGACGCCGGCGGAGACGACGTGCCGGAAGAGGCGGCCGACGGAGCGGGATCGGACGACGGTGCGGCCGAGACGGACGGCGAGGAAGATCCGGCGGACGGGGGCGAGCGGGGCGAGGGAGGCGCGTCATGAGCGACAGGCGGGATGGTGGTCCGTCGGGCGGCGGCAAGCATCGCCACGGGCGCCGCAAGCGCGTGTGCCGCTTCTGCGCGGACAAGGCGGTGGCCATCGACTACAAGGACCCCCAGACGCTGCGGTACTTCATCACGGACCGTGGCCGCATCGTGCCGCGCCGGATCTCCGGCACGTGCGCCAAGCATCAGAGGGCCGTGGCCATCGCCATCAAGCGGTCCAGGGTGATCGCCCTGATGCCGTTCGGGGTCTCGGGAGGGTGACGGCAGATGCAGGTCGTTCTGCGCGAGGATGTCGAGAAACTAGGCAAGGCCGGCGACGTCGTGAAGGTGTCCGCCGGGTACGCCCGCAACCGCCTCCTGCCGCGCGGCCTCGCCGTCGTCGCGACGCCGGGCAACGTGCAGCGGGTCGAACACGAGCGGCGCGTGGCGCTGGAGCGGCGCGCGAAGATCCGCAAGGAAGCCGCGTCGCTGCGCGAGCGCATCGAGGGCGTGTCCGTGACGGTGGCCAAGCCGATCGGCGAGGGCGACCGCCTGTACGGATCGGTCACGACCCGTGACGTCGAGGCGGCACTGGCGCTGGAAGGCTTCACGGTGGACCGCAAGCGCATCCGAATCGACGAGCCGATCCGGACGCTGGGTGTCTTCCCGGTCAGCGTGACGCTCGACACCGGCGTCGAGGCCACCGTCAAGGTCTGGGTCGTGGCGAAGTAGGAGTTTCGAGTTTGGAGTTTCGAGTTTGGAGTTCGGAGTTTCGAGTTTGGAGAAACTCCAAACCCGAAACCCGAAACCCGAAACCCGACGGGCGATGACGGGCAAGGTCGGTCAGCCTGCTGACCAGGGCCTCCGCGTGCCGCCGCACGCGGAGGATGCCGAGAAGTCGCTGCTCGGGGCGATCCT
Source organism: uncultured delta proteobacterium (assembly GCA_947085355.1). Lineage (GTDB taxonomy): Bacteria > Myxococcota_A > Polyangia > DRWM01 > JAAZOP01 > CAMTWF01. The sequence continues at coordinate 5,501 of CAMTWF010000027.1, read as the reverse complement.
CGTCGACGACAAGGTGCTGCCGCTGGTCCACCCGGACGTGCTGGAGGCGGCGGACTTCTACCTCGAATCGCACAGGGTCATCTTCGAGACGATGGTGGAGTTGTCCGGCCGGGGCAGCGCCATCGACGCCGTCACGCTGGCCGAGGCCCTCAGGACCAGGGGGCTCTACGATCGGGTCGGCGGCGCCGCGTACCTCGACCAGGTCATGGATGCCGTGCCGATGTCGGCGGACGCCGAGGAGCATGCCCGGCTGATCCGCGAGAAGTCGATCGTGCGGCGCCTCATCCTGGCCTGCGGGCGGGTCGTGGCCGGGGCGTTCCAGGACTACGGCGAGATCGACTCGTTCCTCGATTCGAGCGAGCAGATCGTGTTCGAGGTATCGCGCGAGCGTTCGCGCGTCGAGTCGTCGCACATCTCGGCGACGGTCAAGGAGGTGTTCACGGAACTCGACCTCCTGTCGCAGTCCTCGCGCGAGGTCATCGGCGTGCCGACGGGCTTCCAGGCGCTCGACCGCGTCACCGCGGGCTTCCAGAAGTCGGACCTCATCGTGCTCGCCGGCCGTCCTTCGGTCGGCAAGACGTCGTTCTGCACGAACCTCGCCTTCAACGCCGCGAGCATCGGCCGCGTTCCGGTGGCGTTCTTCTCGATCGAGATGAGCAAGGCCCAGCTCGTCCGCCGCGCGCTGGCCTCCGAGGCCGGCGTCGACGGCCGGAAGCTCAGGACGGGGCACGGCCTGACGGCGGACGACTGGAAACGGCTGATGGTCGCCGCCGATCGCATCAAGAAGCTCGACGTCTTCCTCGACGATTCCGCGATGCTCAACGTAGCCCAACTCCGGAGCCGCACCAGGCGCCTGGTCGCCAAGCACGGCGTGGGCCTCGTCGCGATCGACTACCTCCAGCTCATGCGGCCCACGCGGTCCTACGACAGCCGCGAGCGCGAGGTCGCCGAGATCTCCAGGAACCTCAAGGCTCTGGCCAAGGAGTTGGACATTCCGGTGATAGCGCTGTCGCAGCTCAGCCGGGACGTGGACAAGCGGCAGGACAAGCGCCCCGTGCTCGCGGACCTCCGGGAATCCGGCGCCATCGAGCAGGACTCCGACCTCGTGATCTTCCTGCATGACCCCCACGGCAGGGAGGTCGATCTGTCGCGCCGCGAGATCGAGCTGATCGTCGCCAAACACCGCTCGGGCCCCACCGCCAGCATCCCGCTGATGTTCAGCCGCGAATTCACCCGTTTCGACTCGGTTGCGACCCGCGAGCGCGAGCCCGACGAGATCGCTCTCGGCCCGTCCGACGAGCCGGCCTTTTGATTTCGGATTTCGGATTTCGGATTTCGGACTGGGGGGCTGCAAGGCCGGTTGGTGATGTAGCTTCTCAAGAAGTGGTGGCGATTGCCCCACGTGGACGTGGACGTGGACGTGGACGTGGACGACTCCCCGGCCATACCTTGCCGTCGATCACGTCCACGTCCACGATCTTCGAGATGCCGGAAGGCCGCGCCGCTGCCACCTGGTCTTGATCTACTATCCCCGAACTTCGTCGCACGGCGCGACAACATTGGTCACCGCAGAGCACGCAGAGAACACAGAGACCATACTCTGCGCCCACTGCGTCACTGCGGTGATTCATCGTTTGGTTGCGGCGCCTGCCTGCCGGCAGGCAGGCCGCCGCGCTGAGAAGCTGCGTTGGTGATGCCCCCAATCCGAAATCCGAAATCCGAAATCCGAAATCCGGAGGCCGTTCGGTTGCGCCGCGACATCTCGCGGTCCATCCGTTCGGGCCATCCGTGGGTGTGGCGCGAGTCGCTGGCGGCTTCCTCCGGGCTTCCTCCGGGTGCGGTCGTAGACGTCGTGGATCCGGCCGGCGGCTTCGTGGCGCGCGGCCTGTGGGATCCGGCGTCGCCCATCGCCCTGCGCGTCCTCACGTTGGATCCGTCCGAGTCGGTGGACCGCGGGCTGGTGCTGGATCGGTTCCGCCGCGCCGCTGCGCTGCGCGAGGGCGTGCTGGACGTCGCGGTCACGAACGCATGGCGCGTGGTGCATGGCGAGGCCGACCGTCTGCCGGGGATCGTGTGCGACCGGTACGCCGGCGTCGCGGTCCTGCGGTTCGACGGCGACGGCCCGGCCGCGTTGCGGACCTGGGCGGTCCAGGCGGCGCTCGAACTCCCCGGCGTCGTCACCGTCGTCGAGCGACGGTTCCGCAGGGAGACAGCGGGAGATGACTCCTGCCGCGGCCGGGTCCTCGCGGGTCCGCCGCCGCCGCGGCCGCTCGTCGTCCGCGAGAACGGGATGCTCCTGGAGGCGGACGTCCTGGCCGGCCAGAAGACCGGACTGTTTCTCGACCAGCGCGAGAACCGCGCGCTGGTGCGCTCGCTCGCCCGCGGCCGGCGGGTCCTGGACCTCTTCGCCTACACGGGCGGTTTCTCCACGGCAGCGGCGATCGGCGGCGCGGCGGCGATCACCGCGGTCGATCTCTCGCGCCGCGCGATCGAAGCCGCACGCCGGAACCTCGCGCTCAACGGGGCGGGTCCGGATCGGGCCTTGGTGGCCGCCGATGTCTTCGCCTTCCTGGCGCGGGCCGTCCGGAGCGGCCGGCGATGGGACCTCGTGGTGGTCGATCCGCCGAGTTTCGCGCCGAGCCGCGCGGCGGTGGGGCGCGCCGTGGAGTCCTATCGCAGGCTCAACGCGGCGGCGCTGCGCGCGGTTGCGCCCGGCGGCCTGTTGCTGACGTGTTCCTGTTCGAGTCACGTGGGCGCCGAGGTGTTCCTGCGCGCGATCCGGTCGGCCGCGTCGGATGCCGGCGTCCGCGTGCGGATCGTCGAGGTGCGCGGCGCCGGTCCGGATCATCCGGTGGTCCCGTTCTTCCCGGAGGGCCGCTACCTCAAGGCGGTGCTGATCGATGTGGCCGCGGCGTCCCGGCGACGGTGATTGCTCCTACTGGCGTTTGAGATTCCCGAGGAACTCGCGGACAGCCGGCGGGAGGAAGACGGCGTCCAGATCGAAGCGCAGCAGGGCGCGGCCGATCGCCGACGCCTCCTCGTGCGGTTCCAGCTTGGACGAGAGGATGCAGGTCGTGCGGTCCCCCACGGTGCACAGGCCGCCGGGCAGTCGGGCATCGCCTATGTCGAGCGTCTCGCGGCGGATTTCGATGCCGAGCGTCTTGGCGGCCTGTTCCAGCGCGGCGACCAGGTCGGCATCCGCGCCGGCGCCCCGCGTGTCCCGGGGCCCGCCGATCCGGCGTTCGTGCGCCATGCCGGCCAGTGTGCTATCTTCCCCGAGGCCGCGCAACACGGGCGAGGAGCCCAGGGGGCCCGGAGCGGCGGATCTTGGTGGGACGATGTGGTGCCGTTCGTTCGCGGCGACGGACATCGGGCGCAGGAGGCCGGCCAACGAGGATTCCTACCTTCGCAACGACGCGCTTGGGCTGTACGTCGTGGCGGACGGGATGGGAGGCCATGCCGCGGGGGAGGTCGCCAGCGGCGAGTCGGTGGACGCGATCCACGGCATGATTGCGCGCGGCGTGGCCGTCATCGAGCGTTTCAACGAACATCCGGACGGACCCGAGGAGGCGCGGGCGTTGACCCGGCTGCTCGAATCCGCCGTCCAGTCCGCGGCTTTCCTCGTGTTCGGCATCGCCGAGCAGGCGCCGGAGAGCCAGGGCATGGGCACGACGATCTCCGCGCTCCTCATCGTCGAGGGGTTCGCCGTGACGGCGCAGGTCGGGGACAGTCGCATCTATCGCGTTCGCGACGGCGACATCATCCAACTCACCGACGATCACACGCTCGTCAACTGGCAGGTCAAGCAGGGGCTTCTCACGCTCGCCGAAGCCCGCAACATCAAGGACCACAACGTCATCACGCGCGCGGTCGGGAGCCACGAATACGTCCAGGTGGACACGCAACTCTTCCCCGCGAAGCCCGGCGACCTCTTCCTGCTCTGCTCCGACGGCCTGCACGGGTACCTCAAGCACTCGGAGATACCGCCGATCCTGGACCTCGGCATCGAACGGGCCGCCCGGAAGCTGGTCGCCATGGCCAACGAGCGCGGCGGCAAGGACAACATCACGGCGCTGACGGTGAGGATCGAGGGATACGCCGGGGCCGCGGCCGAGCGATCCACGCAGGAGGTGTGCGAATGACGCGCCACGACATGGAGAGTGCGTTCGGGGCCTGCGGGCTTCTTCGCCGGGCGTGTGTCCTCGCGCCGGCGGTCCTCGCCGTCGCCGCGGCGTGCGGCGCCAAGACCGATCCGTTCAGGCCGCCCGCGGAGGAGGACGTCGCCGACGCCGAGGCTGCCGTCGATCTCCCGCCCGCGGCCCGGTGCATGGAGGCGGAACTGTGGTCCAGCCCCGGCAAGGTCACGGTGGTCGGCGCCCGCGGGACCGATCGCGAGGGGCCGGTCACCTACGAATGGCGGATGATCGATGCGCCGGCCGGGTCGACCGCCGCTCCGGACCCGATCCGCACTCCCAACACGACGGTCATCCCCGACATCCTGGGGACGTTCCGCCTCCGGTTGACCGTCACCGATCGCGGCGGGCAGACCGATTCGTGCGACACGGTGATCCATTCCGTCACCGGCCCTCCGACGGCGCTCTGTCCGCCCGCGGTCGAAGCGGCCTCGATAGGCGTCCCGATCACCCTGGAAGGGGACGGCGAGGACGACGGCGAGATCGTCGCGTTCGAGTGGTCGGTGCTTGATGCTCCGGCGGGATCGTCGGCGAGGCCGGCGCCGGCCGACGCGCCGACGACGGTCTTCACCCCGGACGTCGAGGGGATCTACGAGATCCGCTTCGCGGTCACGGACGACCACGGCTACCGGGACCACTGCATCGTCGTCGTGAACGCCCTCGGCGCACCGCCTCTCGAATGCCCCCGCGAGCCGATCGTCGCGCCGACGCGAAGGCCGGTCGTTCTATCCATCCGGGTGCTCGGCGGCGAGCCGGTGACGTGGCGCTGGGAGGTGCGGCACAGGCCGCCCGGCTCCACGGCCGCCGAGCCTTCGCCGCCCGGAGCCGCCGCGCCGAGCTTCACGCCGGACAAGCCGGGCCGGTACGTGATCCGCGGAATCGCCACCAACGCGCGCGCCCTGGAGTCGTGGTGCGACATCGAGATCGAGGCGACCCCGACGGGACCCGACGTGACCTGCCCGCCCGACAGGACGATCCGCCCCCTGGACACGGTCGAGTTGTCCGGCGCGCGCGCCGAGGACGACGGCGTCGTCGTGTCGTACCGGTGGGAGCTGGTCGAGAGGCCGGGCGGTTCGGCGGCGCGTCCGCCGGCGCCCGAGACGGCGCGGGTCCCGACGTTCACGGCGGACGTCGTGGGAGTCTACGTGATCCGGCTCACCGTCGGGGACGACGACGGGAACGAGGCGTTGTGCGCGTTCCGCCTGACCGCGATGCCGTCGGAGGGCCTGCGGATCGAGATGTACTGGAACCCGCCAGACAGGTCCTGCGCGACGACGCCGCTGCCGTGCGACCCTACGGACGTCGATC